>NZ_BAABIB010000189.1:0-3318 GCF_039542405.1 Amycolatopsis dongchuanensis | reverse complement strand
CTGGGTGTGGTGTTTGAGAACTGTAGAGTGGATGCGAGCATCTTTGTGGTCAAGTTGTTATGGGCGCATGGTGGATGTCTTGGCATCAGGAGCCGATGAAGGACGTGGGAGGCTGCGATAAGCCTCGGGGAGCTGTCAACCGAGCTGTGATCCGAGGGTGTCCGAATGGGGAAACCCAGCACCAGTGATGTGGTGTTACCCGCCGCTGAATATATAGGTGGTGTGGAGGGAACGCGGGGAAGTGAAACATCTCAGTACCCGTAGGAAGAGAAAACAAGTGTGATTCCGTGAGTAGTGGCGAGCGAAAGCGGAGGAGGCTAAACCGTGTACATGTGATACTTGTCAGGGGTTGTGTGCGCGGGGTTGTGGGACCCATCTTCTCAAAGCTGACACTTTGGGCATGATGCTGCATGGCTAGTGGAACCGCCTGGGATGGTGGACCGGAGTGGGTGAGAGTCCCGTACGCGAAAGCTGTGTTGGTGTTGTGTGGTGGTGTTCCCGAGTAGCAGCGAGCTCGTGGAATTTGCTGTGAATCTGCCGGGACCACTCGGTAAGCCTAAATACTTCCTGGTGACCGATAGCGGACGAGTACCGTGAGGGAAAGATGAAAAGTACCCCGGGAGGGGAGTGAAAGAGTACCTGAAACCGTGTGCCTACAAGCCGTCAGAGCCTTTGGGGTGATGGCGTGCCTTTTGAAGAATGAGCCTGCGAGTTAGTGCTGCGTGGCGAGGTTAACCCGTGTGGGGTAGCCGTAGCGAAAGCGAGTCTGAAGAGGGCGATTGAGTCGCGTGGTCTAGACCCGAAGCGGAGTGATCTACCCATGGCCAGGCTGAAGCGCCGGTAAGACGGCGTGGAGGGCCGAACCCACCAGGGTTGAAAACCTGGGGGATGAGTTGTGGGTAGGGGTGAAAGGCCAATCAAACTCCGTGATAGCTGGTTCTCCCCGAAATGCATTTAGGTGCAGCGTCGTATGTTTCGTGGTGGGGGTAGAGCTACTGGATGGCCTAGGGGCCTTACCGGGTTACCGAAGTCAACCAAACTCCGAATACCATCACGTGAGAGTGCGGCAGTGAGACGGCGGGGGATAAGCTTCGTCGTCGAGAGGGAAACAGCCCAGAACACCGGCTAAGGCCCCGAAGTGTGTGCTCAGTGGGAAAGGATGTGGGATTGCCCAGACAACCAGGAGGTTGGCTTAGAAGCAGCCATCCTTGAAAGAGTGCGTAATAGCTCACTGGTCAAGTGGTCCTGCGCCGACAATGTAGCGGGGCTTAAGCACACCGCCGAAGCCGTGTCATTCACACAAGACATCCGCGAGTGTCCTTGAGACTCTTGTGTAGTGGTGTGGATGGGTAGGGGAGCGTCCTGCATCCAGGGAAGCAGCCGGGTAACCGAGTTGTGGAGGGTGTGGGAGTGAGAATGCAGGCATGAGTAGCGAATGCAGAGTGAGAACCTCTGCCGCCGGATGACCAAGGGTTCCTGGGTCAAGTTAATCTGCCCAGGGTGAGTCGGGACCTAAGGCGAGGCCGACAGGCGTAGTCGATGGACAACGGGTTGATATTCCCGTACCCGCGTATGTTCGCCCATAGCGAGGCACATGAGACTAACCACCCGAAGCCGTGAGACTCTTCGGAGTTGAGTGGTGGAGCGTGGGACCTGAGTGTGTAGTAGTTAAGTGATGGGGTGACGCAGGAAGGTAGCTCCGCCAGTGAGTGGTTGTACTGGTGTAAGCGTGTAGGCCGATGTGTAGGCAAATCCGCACATCATGAAGGCTGAGACGTGATGCGTAGCCGTTGAGGTGAAGTAGGGTGATCCTATGCTGCCGAGAAAAGCCTCTAGCGAGAACATGTGCGGCCCGTACCCCAAACCGACACAGGTGGTCAGGTAGAGAATACTAAGGCGATCGGGTGAACTGTGGTTAAGGAACTCGGCAAAATGCCCCCGTAACTTCGGGAGAAGGGGGGCCAGAGCACTTGAAGCCCTTCGCGGGCTAGGGTGAGTTGGCCGCAGAGACCAGCGGAAAGCGACTGTTTACTAAAAACACAGGTCCATGCGAAGTCGTAAGACGATGTATATGGACTGACGCCTGCCCGGTGCTGGAACGTTAAGAGGACCGGTTAACCCTTCGGGGTGAAGCTGAGAATTTAAGCGCCAGTAAACGGCGGTGGTAACTATAACCATCCTAAGGTAGCGAAATTCCTTGTCGGGTAAGTTCCGACCTGCACGAATGGCGTAACGACTTTCCGGCTGTCTCAACCACAGGCCCGGCGAAATTGCATTACGAGTAAAGATGCTCGTTACGCGCGGCAGGACGGAAAGACCCCGGGACCTTTACTATAGCTTGGTATTGGTTTTCGGTTCGGTTTGTGTAGGATAGGTGGGAGACTGTGAAGCTCGGACGCTAGTTCGGGTGGAGTCGTTGTTGAAATACCACTCTGGCCGGATTGGGAATCTGAACCTCGGACCGTGAGCCGGTTCAGGGACAGTGCCTGGTGGGTAGTTTAACTGGGGCGGTTGCCTCCTAAAGGGTAACGGAGGCGCCCAAAGGTTCCCTCAGCCTGGTTGGCAATCAGGTGTTGAGTGTAAGTGCACAAGGGAGCTTGACTGTGAGACTGACGGGTCGAGCAGGGACGAAAGTCGGGACTAGTGATCCGGCACCTCCTGGTGGAAGGGGTGTCGCTCAACGGATAAAAGGTACCCCGGGGATAACAGGCTGATCTTGCCCAAGAGTCCATATCGACGGCATGGTTTGGCACCTCGATGTCGGCTCGTCGCATCCTGGGGCCGGAGTAGGTCCCAAGGGTTGGGCTGTTCGCCCATTAAAGCGGCACGCGAGCTGGGTTTAGAACGTCGTGAGACAGTTCGGTCCCTATCCGCCGCGCGCGTAGGAGACTTGAGGAAGGCTGTCCCTAGTACGAGAGGACCGGGACGGACGAACCTCTGGTATGCCAGTTGTTCCGCCAGGGGCATGGCTGGTTGGCTACGTTCGGAAGGGATAACCGCTGAAGGCATCTAAGCGGGAAGCCTGTTCCAAGATGAGGTCTCCCACCCCTTTGTGGGTTAAGGCCCCCTAGAGACGATGGGGTTGATAGGCCAGAGATGGACGCACAGTAATGTGTTTTCGAGTTGACTGGTACTAATAGGCCGAGGACTTGCCCACGAAGATGGTACGCATCCACTCTGCGGTTCTGAAACACCACACCAGTGGTGGTTCCAGAACTTGATAGGTGACTGGAATTCTCTGGTGTGTGATCAGAGTGTTTCGGTGGTCATGGCGGTAGGGAAACGCCCGGTCCCATTCCGAACCCGGAAGCTAAGCCT
>NZ_BAABIB010000188.1:0-644 GCF_039542405.1 Amycolatopsis dongchuanensis | reverse complement strand
GCAAGGCCGCCGTGAAGCGCGCGGTGGCCGAGATCGACGCGGACGGGTCGGCCCGGCTGCTCTACGCCCCCGGCGGCTACACCCTCACCCACCGCGGCCTGCGGCCCGCGACCGTGCCCGGCCTGCCGGTGCCCGCCTCGACCGACTGGGACCGCGAGCTGGCCGACCTGCTCGCCACCACCGGCACCGCCACCGCCACCGGCCCGGTGCCCTCGATCGAGGGCGAGCAGGAGCCGCGGGACTCGATCGAGGGCGGGGCGGTGGCGACCCTCGACCACGGCCCTGACCTGCATGAGTCGACCCCGAACCGCCCGGTGATCGACCGCAAGCCGGGCCGCTCGATCGAGCAGCTCCGCGCCGAGCTGGCCGCCGCGATCGAGGCCGGGAAGGTCAACCCGACCTCCGCCGAGTCGATCCGCAAGACCCTGCGCATCGGGATCGCCCGCGCCCGCCAGCTCCGCGACGAACACACCAAGGGAGGACGCAAGTGACCCAGCAGCACGAGCAGGAGGAGTTGGCGCGGGTGCACTACCTGCCCACCCACCGCGCCGACGCCACCCCGGCCCCCTCCGAGACAGAGGTGGTGGAAGGGGAACTGATCTCCGAGGAGGAGTACCAGCGGCTGTTCACCCAGCGCGGGCAGG
>NZ_BAABIB010000187.1:0-512 GCF_039542405.1 Amycolatopsis dongchuanensis | reverse complement strand
GTAGAGCGCCATCGGGATCGCGTCCATCCCGCCGACCGGCTGCATCATCGTGATCGCCTGGTCGTATTCGAACTCGAACGTGAACGTCCGCCCGAGCCGCGCGGCGATCACGTCCGAAAGGGACGGTGGCGGCCCGAGAACCACGCCCGGGGTGTCGCCCGCGCCCGGCTCGACCGAATAACCACGACGGCTGCTGCCGGTGTAGGCGAAGCCGTCGGCTTTGCCGCCGATGTCGCCGAAGTCTTCGAGGAACGTCAGCAGCTGTTCCTTGTCGTCGGCGGTCAGCTCCTTGTCGAGCGCGCCCTGGTCGATCGCCTTCGACAGCAGTTCGGACACGTAGCCGTAGACGTCGGCCTTCGCGGTGCGGTAGCGGACCGGCGCCTTGCCGTCGTAGTACAGCAACGCGTTGGCGTTCTGGTTGAGGAACGGCTGCACCTCGACGCCCAGCTCGCGGCAGTAGTCGAGGGTGATGTGCGACTGCGGCAGCCGCGCCGGGCCCGCGTTGAGGTACT
>NZ_BAABIB010000186.1:0-710 GCF_039542405.1 Amycolatopsis dongchuanensis | reverse complement strand
TGGGTTGTCGCGGCGGCTGGTGCCCGACGAGTTATGGGCGCTGGTCGACCCGCTCATTCCACCGGGCAAGACGCGTCCACAAGGTGGTGGAATGTCACGAGTGGACGATCGGGCAGTGTTCACCGCGATCGTGTTCGTGCTGACCAGCGGATGCGCCTGGCGGCATCTGCCGCCCAGCTTCGGGGTCACCGTGCCGACGGCGCATCGCCGGTTCACCGAGTGGACCGAGGCCGGGCTGTGGCGGCAGCTGCACCAAGCGGTACTGGACGAATTGGGCAGCCGCGGCATGATCGACTGGTCGCGTGCGGTCCTGGACGGAGCATCCGTCAGGGCCAAAAGGGGGGCGGACTGACCGGCCCGAGCCCGGTCGACCGCGGCAAACCCGGCTCAAAAATCCACGCGCTGTCCGACCGCGCAGGCCTGCCCCTGACCGTCGGGATCTCCGCGGCCAACACCCACGACAGCCACGCGCTCAAACCCTTGGTCAACGCGCTGCCGGCGATCCGGTCCCGCCGCGGGCCCCGGCGCCGGAAACCGGTCAAGCTGCACGCCGACAAGGCCTACGACATTCCCGCCCTGCGCGACTGGCTCCGCCAGCGCGGGATCATCCCGCGCATCGCCCGCAAAGGCATCGAATCCGGCGACAAACTCGGCAAACACCGCTGGGTCATCGAACGGACCATCGCCTGGCTGACCGGCTACCGGCGCCT
>NZ_BAABIB010000185.1:0-1331 GCF_039542405.1 Amycolatopsis dongchuanensis | reverse complement strand
TAAGGCTGGCGGGTGCGCAGGAGCGCGTAGAGGACGTTGATGCGTCGTCGGGCCAGCGCGATCAGTGCCTGGTGATGGCGCTTCCCTTCGGCGCGTTTGCGCTGGTAGAAAGCTTTGCTGAGTGGGTCGGTGCGGATCGCGCAGAACGCGGACTGGTAGAAGATGAACTTCAGGTGTTTGCTGCCGGCGGTGGCTCGCCGCAGGTAGTTCATCTTCCCGGACTGCTGCAGGACCGGCGCGAGGCCGGCGGCCGAAGCGAGCTGATCGGCGCTGGTGAAGCGGTCCAGGTTTCCTGCCTCCGCGAGGAATTCCGCGGTCAGGGTGGCCCCCATCCCCGGCAGGCTTCGGACGAGGGCCGCGTCAGGGTGGCGGTCGAGCCCGTCGGCGATCTGGTTCTCCAGTTCGCCGATGCGGTGCCGGGCCGCGATCGCGTCGGTGGCGAACTCGCGGGCGAACTCGGCCATGCGCTTCTGCCCGGGAACGATCACATGCTGGGCCTGAGCGGCCGCAATCGCCTTGCCTGCCAAGGGTTCGGCATAGCTGCGGCGGACGCCCGCGGCCAGCATGTGATCGATCAGGCCGTCGCGTCCGGCTTCGCGGACCTCTTCCGGTGTGACGAAGCGGACCAGAAGCCGCAGGTCGCTGAGGTTGGTCACGTCCACGACGCGTTCCAGGCCGGGGAAGAACCCGGCCAGGGTTTCGCGCAGCCGGTTGAGGCGGCGGGTCTGATCGATGACGAGTTCACGGCGTCGGGAGACCAGCATCCGCAGGTCGAGGGTGATGTCGTCCTCGGCGGTGACGATGCGCCAGTCGTCGCGCAGGCGCAGCTGGTCGGCGATGGTGGCCGCGTCGCGGGGATCGGATTTGGCTTCGCCGCCCTTGCTGGCGCGGCGGGCTCGGTTGACCACCAGGCCCGGGACGTGGACCAGGCGGACACCTGCCTCCAGCAGCATGGCGGTCAGCAAGCTGGCCACTCCGCCCATCAGGTCGATCGCGGCGGTGAGCTCGCCGTGCTCGGCTTCGGCCTGGCGCAGCTGGGCGATCAGGGCGTCGATGCTGTCCGGGTCGTTGTCGACGCGCCGGGAGAGCAGGACTTTCCCGGTCTCGGCGGCGACGATCGCGACCCAGTGGAACTCCTTGGCGACATCGATGCCTGCTTTTACTGCCATCGAACCTCCGGTCGATCACACGGTGTGGTGCGTCCCGATTCCGCCGTCAACGCCCTACATAGCGATGGTTCGCAGTGCCTAATCAGCGGTCAGAACCAGGTGGTGGAGCGGGCGGCACAGCACTCTGAACCATCACCGGCAGCAGGCATGAAAGCCATACCC
>NZ_BAABIB010000184.1:0-22271 GCF_039542405.1 Amycolatopsis dongchuanensis | reverse complement strand
GACCAACGAGAAGGCCTACGCGCAGCTGGAGCACGAGCTCGACGTGATCGAGAAGCTGGACTTCCCGGGCTACTTCCTCATCGTGTGGGACATCATCGAGTTCTGCCGCAGCCACAACATCCTCGCCCAGGGCCGCGGCTCCGCCGCGAACTCCGCGGTCTGCTACGTCCTGGGCATCACCAACGCCGACCCGATCCGCTGGGGCCTGCTGTTCGAGCGGTTCCTCGCTCCGGAGCGGGACGGGCCGCCGGACATCGACGTCGACATCGAGTCCGACCGGCGCGAAGAGGCGATCCAGTACGTCTACACCCGCCACGGCCGGCACCGCGCCGCGCAGGTCGCCAACGTCATCACCTACCGCGCGAAGTCCGCGGTCCGTGATGCGGCCAAGGCGCTCGGGTTCTCGCCGGGGCAGCAGGATGCCTGGTCCAAGCACCTCGACCGCTGGTCCGGGATCGACTCCGCCACGCCGGAGGAGACCGGGGTGCCGCAGCCGGTGCTCGACATCGCCGGCGCACTGGAGGGCTTCCCCCGGCACCTCGGGATCCACTCCGGCGGCATGGTGATCTGCGACCGGCCGGTCACCGAGGTCGTTTCGGTCGAGTGGGCCGCGATGGAGGGCCGCACGGTGCTGCAGTGGGACAAGGACGACTGCGCTGCCGTCGGGCTGGTGAAGTTTGACCTGCTCGGCCTCGGGATGCTCTCCGCGATCCACTACATGATCGACTTCGTCGCCGAGTTCGAAGGCACGGCCATCGACCTCGCCCAGCTCGACCTCGCCGACCCCAAGGTGTACGACATGCTCTGCGCCGCCGACGCGGTCGGCGTGTTCCAGGTTGAGTCCCGCGCCCAGCTGGCCACCCTGCCGCGGCTGCGGCCGCGCGAGTTCTTCGACCTCGTCATCGAGGTGGCGCTGATCCGGCCCGGCCCGATCCAGGGCGGCTCAGTGCACCCGCTCATCCGCCGCCGCCAGGGCGAGCCCTGGGAGCACGCCCACCCGCTGCTCGCCGGCGCGCTCGACAGGACCTACGGGGTGCCGCTGTTCCAAGAACAGGTCATGCAGATGGCCATCGACTGCGCCGGGTTCGACGCCTCCGAGGCCGACCAGCTCCGCCGCGCCATGGGCTCCAAGCGCTCCGGGAAGAAGATGGCCCGCCTGGCGCGCCGGTTCTTCCAAGGCGCCGCCGAACGCGGCATCACCGGCGAGCTCGCCGAGCAGATCTTCCACCAGATCTACGCCTTCTCCGACTACGGCTTCCCGGAAAGCCACAGCCACAGCTTCGCGCTGCTGGTCTACGCATCCGCGTGGTTCAAGTGCTACCACCCGGCGGCGTTCCTCGCCGGACTGCTCAAAGCCCAGCCCATGGGCTTCTACAGCCCGCAGTCGCTGGTCGAAGACGGCCGCCGGCACGGCGTGATCACCCTCGGCCCCGACATCAACGCCAGCCTCGTCGACGCCACGCTCGAACCCCACGAGGGCAGCACCGGCGGGCTCGCGGTCCGGCTCGGACTCGGGACCGTGCGCAACCTCGGCCGCGACGTCGCCGAGGCGATCGTCGCCGCCCGCGCTGGGGGGCCGTTCACCTCGCAGGACGACCTCACCCGCCGGGTCCGGCTCGACACCCCCGCGCTCGAAGCCCTGGCCACCGCCGGCGCATTCTCGGACTGGGGACAGGACCGCCGCCAGGCACTGTGGGCCGCCGGCGCGGCCGCCCGGCACCGCCCCGAGCACCTACCCGGCCTCGCCCCCGGGCTCGACGCACCCGCCCTGCCCGGCATGACCAAGCTCGAGCTCGCGGCCGCGGACGCCTGGGCCACCGGCGTCACCCCGGGCACCCACCCCATCCAGTTCGTCCGCGACCGCCTCACTGACCTCGGCGCGCTCCGCGTCGTCGACCTCGCCAACGTTGAGAACGGCACCCGCATCCGGGTCGGCGGCGCGGTCACCCACCGGCAGCGGCCCGCGACCGCCAGCGGGATCACCTTCCTCAACCTCGAAGACGAAACCGGCATGGTCAACGTCGTCGTCGAACAAAACACCTGGTCAGCCTTCCGAACAGTCGCCCGCGTCAGCTCGGCGATGCTCGTGCGCGGCATCGTCCAACGCTCGCCCGAAGGCGTCATCAGTCTGCGCGCCGACCGCCTCGAACACCTGCCGATGACCATCCAGCACGCCTCGCGGGACTTTCGGTGACCACTCACATCAGGCCCGCGGCCGAGAGGGTTGCCGAGGCTGCGCTGGCCGGGGATCGGGCGTAAAGGCCAGCGGGCCCCGGCCGACTCGGCCGGGGCCCGCTGGGCTTGGTGGCGGGAGTGGTTACCGCAGGGCGCGGGTCACGTCGTCCGCGCTGGCACCGAGCACGGTGCGGTAGGCCTCGATGACGTCCGGGGCCACCTTGCCCTGCCAGGAGTCGAGTTCGTCGACGGTCAGCGCCCCGCGGGCTTCCCAGGTCACTTCACCGGGGTCGGCGGTCTGACCTTCGGGGACGACGTATTCGTCGGTGATCTTCTGGATGGCGGTCTTGAGGTCCATGATCGCGTGATCTCCTTGTCGCTGCTCAGCGGACGGAAGCGGTCGTGCGGGTACGGACGTGCTCTACGGCATCGTGCACGCTCTGGTGGTGGTCGATCGCGGGCTCGCGGGCGGGAAGCACGTTGGTGATGTGCGTGCGCGCCCGGTGGCCGCCGCGGTGCAGCACGAGGATCGAGGCCACGCCCCAGGCCAGGACGATCAGCCCGGCCGCGATCGGGCGGTGCGGCTCGGCGGCGCCGGCCCAGGCCATCGCGGCGGTGCCGGCGCCGTAGAGCGGCCACGCGATCCGGGCGCCGCGCGCGCCGACCAGGCCGGCAACGAACAGCACTCCCCCGCCGACTGCCCACACCGTCAGCAACGTGGCCGCGGAGACCGGCAGGCCGGCGGCGTGCTGCTCGGCCCATGCGCCGATCGGGTCGGTCGCCACGTGCACCACCGGCAGCGCGGACAGCGCGTGCCCGATGTCGGTGCTGGCGTTCCCGCTGAATACCCACTGGATCAGGTGCACGACCTGGATGATCAGCCAGACGGCGAACGCCAGGGTGCTGGCGGCCAGCACGCCGACGCCGACCGCGATGAGCACGGCCTGGACGCCGTTGAGTTCGCGGTCGGTGCGGTCCTCCATCCACTCGACGAACTGGCCGAACAGCTCGCGGAACCAGTCCGCCACGTCGGTCTGCATGCGCCGGTTGTTGTTGTTCTCCAACAGGTTTCCCTTCTTGGTGATCACTTCGGTGGTTTCCCTCAGGCCGCGTCCGCGGCCGCGGTGTACAGCGCGGTGTCGGTGCCGGGCATGGTCGGTGTCCTCGCTTTCACTCGGTGCCGCGGTCGCGACGTTCGGATCGGGGACGGGAGGCCGGCTGCGTGCGCACGGTGGGCGGCGGCGGTGTCCCAGTCGGGCCGTCGTGGTCGGTGTCGAGCACGTACGGCGCGGGTTCGAGCAGGTCCGGGCCAAGGCGGCTGACCTGCCAGCGGCCCCGCGGGTCGACGCTGGTCGGCGCGTACTGCGGCCCGGTGCCGACATCGGTGCGCCGCTGCGCGCGGCGGGTGTGCACCAGCAGGGCGCACGCCACCGCCGCGGCCAGGAGGAGCAGCGCGCCGATGATCCAGACGACGAACATGAGCCTCGATTTCCGTTGTGAGGTCAGGGTTTGCGGGCGAGCAGGCGGCGCTTCTTGCCGGTGCCGCCGCATCGGGAACAGTTCCGCCAGGCCTTGCCGGTCGGGCTGGTGTGCTTGCCGCCGTTGCAGCGGCCGCACGCGGTGTAGGGCCAGATTTGGCAGGCCAGGTAGTACAGGGCGAGCCAGGCCAGCAGCGCCAGGACGACGGTGGTCACGGTCAGCGGCTCCTTTCCGGAACCTCGAGCCGGGCGGCGCGCAGCAGCAGCCGCTCGGCGAACTCGTCGAGTTGTTGAATCGCCAGCGGCGCCTGAGCGGGGGCGCCGGCGTAGAGCACCCCGGCCTGCTCCCGCAGCGCGGTCGCGTGCTTGCGGCACTCGTCGGCCCGCCACAGGCGTTCCTCGACCGTCATCTGGTCGGGCTCCGGGAAGGCCAGCGTGTCCAGGTGGTGCGTCACCACAGCCCACCTCCTGCGGCCGGCTGCGCCGGCGGGGTGACCAGCTCGATCACCTGCGGCAGCAGGCCGGGGATGGCCGCCAGGCAGCCGAGAGCGACCAGGGGGAACACCACCAGCCGCTCGAACCGCTTGCCGGTGCGGAACCGCAACCACGACGGCGGCCGGACCTCGTACCAGGTCTCGCCTCGGATCGGCAGGAACGGCCACAGCAGTGGGCACCCGGACTCGGTGAGCGCGTCGCCGAGGCAGTGCACGGCGCAGCCCAGCGCGACCGCCAGGCCCAGCCATCCCGAGGAGGCATCGAGCGCGGCGAGCACGGCTTGTCCGTCAGGCAGCCCGCTCGCGCTCAGCGTGGCCGGCAGCCACGCCGCGGCTCCGGCACCGTAGGCGACCAGGGCGGGTAGGCCGAGCCGGTCCACCGCCAGCAGCAGCCCGAACGTCAGCCACCCGAGGACGGCCCACGGCCCCCAGGCCGCGGTCGTGGCCGCGCACAGGCCGCCCAGGGCGGCGGCGAACACCAGCGTGTGCGTCAGGTGCCGATGCTCACCACCGGGTTCGTCGGCCGGCCCTTTGGTGTGCTCGTAGAGCCACCTCGAGGTGCCCCGCAATCCGCGGGAGAGCAGCCTGGTGACCGGCCCGAGCAGCCGCGTCGCCGTCGACGTGCGGTGATCCAGGTCGGGCACCAGGGCGTAGCCGGCGGTCACCGCGGCGAACGGGCCGAGCGCGGCGCACGCGGTCAGCGTCGCCGCCACCCCAGGTTCCTGTCCGCTGTCGGGGCTCAGCCCGGTCGCCCGGCCGATCAGCAACCCGGCCAGCGCCCCGGTCAGGGCGTGCGTGCGGCCCATCATCAGCCGTCGACCCCCGTTCCGGCGGCGCCGGCGTCGTCACCGGCGGCCGGCGTGTAGCAGTCGAGGACGGCCGTCAGCTCGGGCGAGCCCACCATTGGTCGGCCGGCGAGCTGGCGGCGCAACTCGGCGCGCACCGCGCGGCGCTTGCGCTCGCTCAGCGCGCCCCACACGCCGTAGTTCTCCGGAGCGGTCAGCGCGTGCTGCAGGCAGCGGCGGCGCATCGGGCAGTGCCCGCACACCCGCACCGCCTGTGCGCTGGAGCGTTGCGTGCCGGCCCACCACAGCTCGGGGTCGTAGCGCCCGGACCGGCACAGCGCCCCGAACCAGGGATCCGTGGGGTCGGTCTCCACGACCCGCGGCCGGGTACCGGCGGTATCGGGGGTCGAGTCGGGATCGTCGATGTCGGCGGTATCCCACTCGTCGGGCCGGAACCAGCCGCAGCGCCGTGCCCGCGCGCGCAGATGCGTCGAGGGGCCGGGCACGTCGCGCAGCTCCTCGTAGAGCGCGGCCACCTTCGCCGCGGTGGACTGGTACACCCGGGCGCGGCTACTGGAGTTGTGCATGAACGGGATCACGCACGCCCGCTCGGCGAACACCCGCTTGGGGCTGGTGTAGCCCAGCCGCCGCGCGAGATCGTGTTCGCGGTGCCCGATCGCGTAGAGCGCCTGAATCCGGCGCCGGGTGCCGGTCGCGTCGATCCGGTGATCGACATCCGGGCTCAGGTGGGCCTTCCCGGCGTATTGGAACTGGTTGTACCGCCGGTACTTGGCCTCGGCGTCCGGGCAAGTGCAGCCGTGATGCCGACGCGCAGAGACTGTGCCGTGCCGGCGCGCGGGGCAGCCACTGCGATCGATGGGCGCCTCTGTCGGCGCGGTGCCCGCCATCACGCGGTGCCCCGATGGACCAGGTCGCCGAACGCGGCGCGGGTCGGGGCGTCCAGCTCGGTGTCCGGGTAGGTCACCAGCCAGCGCCGCCGGCCGCGCTCGACCAGCGCCTCGGTGCCGCCCGCGGCCAGCCGGAACGACGCGAACGCCACCGGCGGTTCGCGGTCCACGAACAGCTGCCCCACCCCCGTTGGCGCCGCGCCCAGCTCGCTGCGCAGCGCCGCCGGGGGCTCCTTGACCGTCAGGTTCGCCGACCCGGACCCCATCGCCGTGAAAACGGCCGTTTTCGCGGCGAGCTTGTCGACGGTGAGTGAGCAGCGGGTCCGCAGGGCGACGACCTGCTTGAGCAGCAGCGTCTGCAGCGCCGAGCTGTCGCCGAACGAGGTCAGCCGGGTGTCGGGCAGGGTGGCGAGCACGCCGATGCCGAGCTCGCCGGCTAGGCGCACCACCGCGGCCCAGCGCTCGCCGTGGCCGGCGAACACCCGGTGGGCGTCCCTGATGGCGACGAGCAGGGCAGGCAGCCCGGCCGCCGGGTAGCTGCCCGCCTGCATGGCGGCCAGCAGCTCGGCGCGGGCGCGCACCACGCGCTCGAGGGCGGCGATCGCGGTCTCGGCGACGTCGGCGCTCTGGACCAGCACGGTGGCCTGGCGGGCCAGCGCCGGGTTGGTGAGGTCGTGCTGGCCGTTGATGTAGGCGGTGACCAGTGGCATCGCCGCGCGGGCGGTCACCGCCAGCACGGTCAGCGCGTTGCTGACCCCGACGCCGGCGTCGCCGACGATCACGCCGTGGCGCATCCGGCGCGGTGTGGCCAGCGGGTAGTAGGCGTGGCCGCCGCCGCGCAGGGCAGGGCCGAGCGCCAGGCGGCCGTGGTCGTGCAGCGGCGCGCGCAGCAGCGGCGCCGGTGCCGAGGGCAGGGCTGTGGAGGGCATACGGGTCCTTCCGATCGGGGTTGGGTGGTGGGTGCGCGGGCCGGCAACGGAGGGCTTTCTCAGGGCGTCATCCGTGTCCGGCCGGTGTTTGCGCAGCTCACCGAGGTATTTCGGTGGCGTGAACTGCTGGTGGGGCCGGGTATCCTGTGCTCGTGAGCGACACGGAGACCTTTTCCCACGCGGCGCGCCTTGGTGGCCTGCGCCCGGAGGTGATCAACCGGTTCGTCGCCACGCAGGCCGCGGTGAACGTCCTCGGCCCGCCCAACAGCAAGAAGGCGATCGAGTCGTTGGCTGGCGACTTCACCCGCTGGTTGCGCAAGTCCGGTGACGACCACGCCGACGCCGAGCTGCGGCGCCGGGTGCTGCTGATGGTCACCGAAGGCCGCGCCGGCCAGGGATGGGCCGACAACGAGGCCGCCTCGCGCATCCTGAACGTGGCCGAGGACGTGTACAACAGCATCGCCTGACCTGCTGCCGGGCTACAGCAGCTCGACAGTGGTGGTCTGCTGATGGTCCGAGGACGGCGCGTCCCAGTAGCCACGCAGGGTGTCCGGCACGTCGGTGAGCAGCAACGCCCCTTTTCCGTCGCCGAGGTCGGTGTACTCGGCCACCGTGCCCTCGATGCAAACGTCGCGGCCGCCACTGCGGTTCGGGTCGTGCCAGCTCCGCACCAGACGGACGCGATCACCGGCCTTGATGTGAGCCACGAAGAGCTCCTTCCTCTGCAGGGTTGGGTAGTTGTGGTGCTCCGGGCGGCGCGCGGTGCTTTCTCAGGGCGTCTGCGCGCCGCCCGGACGATTCGGTCAGGCCGCCGCGGTGGTGGCCTCGTAGCGCACCGCCGGGCCGCTGCCGGTCTTGGTGACCAGCTCCTTGCCGGCGAGCGTGCCCAGCAGCGCACCGACCCGCTGGCGGGTCAGCCCGACGTGCTCGGCGATCGTGCTCGGCTGGGTGTGCCCGGCGCGGATCGCGGCGAGCACGCGCTGCTCGGACTTCGACAGCTCCATGCCCAGCTGCTCCGAACCCGCCGCATCCGGGACTGCCGGGGTGGCCGTGGCGGCCGGGGTCGGGCTGGTCGGGGTGTTCGCGCCATCGGTGCCGCGCAGCTTGGGCACGGTGGGCAGCACCATCCGCATCGGCCGCGGCGTGGCGTCGCCCTGCGCGGTGCTGGGGGCGGCCTGCGCGGCCGCCGGCGCGGGCATGGCTGCAGGGGTGGTGGCAGGCGCGGCGGCCAGGCCGTCGCGGCGTGCCCGGTTGCCGGCGTGCAGGGTGCCGTGGTCCAGGGCGATCTTCGGGGCCTGCTCGTACCAGTCCTCGACCAGCCGCAGGCCCTGGGGCAGCGGCTTGCCCTTGGCCTCGCGCTTGGCCGCGTCCTCGCGGGTGGGCACCCACCGGTTCTTGAACGGGGCGTGCCGGGCGACCTCGCCGAGGGTGTGGCCGTAGCCGGGGATGGCGGGCAGGTCGTGCAGGTTGAACTGGCCGTGCGCCAGGATCTGGCCCTGGCTGCGCTCGTCGGTGCGCAGGCCGACCGCGTTGCCGGCGCGCAGGCTGCCCCGCAGCACCGACTTCTTGAACGTCTCCAGCGATCCGTCCTGGTCGGCCATGATCACCGCGATGCCGACCTTGCGGGCCTCGCGCGCGAGCTTGGCCCACTTCTCGGCGTTTTCCTTGGTGACCACCACGTGCGCCTCGTCGACGATGACGAGGATGCCGGGGTACTCCGGGGCCGGGTTGAACCCGTGGCCCCCGCCGTGGCGGTTGCGCTGCCGGTACTGCTGCATCGCGATCAGCCGGCGCAGCGCGTACTCGGCGTCGTCGGCGCCGTAGCGCTCCTGGGCGTGCTCCCACAGCTGCGGGCAGGACATGCCGTCCTGGCCGTCGACGTGGATGACGTAGGTGTAGCCGGTGTAGAGCGCGGTCAGGGCGATGACGTCGATGAGCCGGGACTTGCCCGAGCCGGTGCCGCCGACGATCAACCCGCCCCAGATGCTGTTGTCGGTGTAGAGGCGCCACACCGCGTCGCCCAGCCCGTCGATGTAGGGGCCGAGCACGATCTGGCCGTCGTCGTACTGCGGGCCGTGGAAGTACACGTCGGCGGCGACCGGCGAGTGGGTGACCACGCGGAACCGGGCCAGCGCCGGGTTCTCCTCGTAAGGATCGACGGTCAGCTTGGTCTGCGGATGCCCGAGCCCGCTGGCGATCTTGGACATGTTCGCGCGCACCATGTCCAGGTCGTGCTTGCCGGGGTGCAACCGCAGGATGTACTCGATGCCGTGCTTGAACGGCTCACCGCTGACCAGCTGGGAGCCGGCCAGAATGCAGCCGGTGCCGCCGAGGTAGTCGGCCCAGCGCCGCGGGTAGAGCGCCAGCAGCGACTCGTCCACCTCAACCGGCGCGACCTCGGGCTCGGGCTCCGCCTCGGGTTCGACGGCCTCGGGGTGGCGGTTGGCCGCCCACCAGCGGGCGCCGAAGGCGTAGTCGCCGGCCAGCGCCACCGCCAGGCTGCCCCAGGTGAACCCGGAGATCACGGCGCTGACCATCCACAGCGACATCGCCGCGGTGAGCAGCCCCGACCACAGCGTCCACTCGGCCAGGAGGTGCTCGCGCCGGCGCAGCAGCACGTGGCCGGCCGCTCCGGCGGCCGCGCACGCCAGGCCGGTCACCACCGCCGCGACCCCGGCCGCGTGCGCCTGGGCGGCCAGCGCGTGGACCACCTGCGCCAACCCGACCAGGCCTGCGGTGATGTAGTGCGGCATCAGCTGGTTGCGGTTCCGCCGCTCGATGTCGGCCAGCAGCGTGCGCTCGGCCCGCTGCTCGGCGCGGCGCTGGGCACGGTTACGCGGCTTGGGCGCCTGCTCCCCCTCCCCGCCGTTCTGGCCGGTCTGGTCGATGCTGATGCCGTCGGGCAGCGCAGCCATCGCCCGCACCGTGGCCTCGGCGAAGCTGGCCGCGGTGCGCTCGATGTGCTGCTCCAGCTCCGGCGTCACGGTGGCCGGGCGACCGCCCTGCCCGCGCCGGGCAGATCGAGATGCGGTTTTCGGCATGGCGTTGGTCCCTCCCTGGTCTGGCCGGTGTCGGCCACGGCGCCCGCACACCCCGGCGAGGGGCAAGGGTGTGCGGGACCGAAACGACACCGCGCTGGCTACTCGGCGGTGACGAATTCCTTGCTGCCGGCGTCCGGGGTGGCCGCGTAGGCCTCCTGGACACCGCGGTGGCTCTCCAGCTCGCTGGACAGGCTGTTCGCGGCCGCGGCGGCCGCCTCCAGCTGCGCGAGCGCCGCCTGCAGCTCCTGGATGGCGCCGGTCATCTGCTCCTGCACCGAGCTGATGTCGGTGAGGGCCTGACCGGTCACCCCGCCGGCCTCCAGGTCGGCGCGGGCCTGCTCGCAGGAGGCGGCGGTCTCGTCGCCGGTCGGCAGGATCGCGCTGATCTGGTCGTAGGCGTGGGTGCACTGCGAGGCCATGCCCTGGGCGTAGGCGATCGCACCATCCAGGCCGGTGATCTCGGGGTTGGTCACGGGAAGCTCCATTCGTGTGGTCGTGACGATGTCGCGCTTGAACGGGATGACGTTGTCGGGCAGTGGTGTCTCGGCGACCTCCTTGGCGTCGGGGACCGGATCGGTCTTCTCCTCCGCGCCGCCCGCCTCGGACCCGGCCTCGGCGTCCTCGGCGGCCTTCTGCGGCGCGGACTTGCCCGCCGCGGGCGTCGCGCCCGCAGCGGGAGACTCGGGCATCCCGGACGGCTGCCCGGCGGGCGCCGCCGCCGGGCGAAGCCCGCCGGTGGGCTGCCGCTCAGGCGGCTCGGGCACCGGGTCGGGCCGCGGCGGCTCGGTGATGCCGCGCTCGCGAAGCAGCCGCACCGCGTCGGGATCCCACTCGCTGATCGGGACCTCCCGGCCGTCGACGGTGCCGCCCGGCCGGAAACCGACCCGCCAGGCGTCGGCCACCATGTCCGCGCGGACATCGGCGGGCAGCCCGAAGTAGTCGGGCAGGCTCGTCGCGAAATGCCGGCCCTCGGAGTTGGCGCGCATCCACGCGTCGACGAGCTGCCGCTGCTCGGGAGTCAGCCTCGAGTAGCCGGTGGGCTGCGGGCTCGGCTGGGCGGCCGGCCCCTGGCCCGGCTGCGGGACCTGGGCGTAGAACCCGGCCGGGCCGGGCTGACCCGGCCGCTGGCCGGGCTGGCCCGGCCGGCCGATGCCCGCGGCCGGGGTGGTCTCCCCCGGGTTCGGCACCTCGGCGCCGAACCCAGCGCCGCCGCGCTTGGCGTCCTTGCGGGCCCAGCGCTGCCGGTCGCGCTCCTGCTTCGCGGCGGCCTTGCGCGCCTGCTTTTCCCTGCGGTGATCGGCCATCAGCTCGCGCTTGTGATGGGCCGAATCCCAGGCGTCGTCGATCAGGCCGCTGAGGTAGCGCCCGAACGAGCCCTGCGGCACCCGGCCGCCGTTGCGTTCCCGCGCGGCGAGCTTGGCCTCCCGGATCTTCTGCCGTGGTGGCGGTTCTTTCCGCACCGCGGCGGTGATGTCTTCGCTGACGCGCACGATCACGTACGCGATCAGCAGGCAGAAGAGGAACATCGTGGTTCTGGCCTCCCTGTCGGGCTCAGAAGAACGGGTGGAAGACGGCCTGGATCACGACGAGCACCAGGACCGCGGCCGCCACGACGCGCGAATCGCGGTCGAAAATCCAGTCCAGGTACAAAAACAGCGCCTTGAACGGCAGCCGGATCGCCGCCGTGACGCGCGAGACCGTCCGCACGGCGTTGTCGTCGGGCAGGTGCTCGCCGTAGCGAGCCCACAGCCACGCGCTTTTCAGCGGCGGCCGCGGCTTGTCCCACACGTCGGGCGGGGTCCAGTGCCGGCGGGCCTTGTCCGCCCACTGCTTGCTGTAGTCCGCCAGCGACACCGGCGCCGACTCGGCGCCGAGCGGCTGCTCGGCGGGCCTGCTCGACACCGGCGAGCCCGGCGTGTCCTGTTCGGACACCGCGGGAATCTCGGTGGTGACCTCCGTGGCCGTTTCCGGCGGGGCGGTGCTGGTCATCGGCCTTTCCTTTCGTAGCGAGTCAGAAGCTCCTCGGCCGGCGCGACCAGGTCAGCCACCGCGGTGGCGATGATGTCGCCGCGCTGCTCGGGAGAGGCGCACTTGTTGAGCGCGATCCGAAGGTGATCAGCAGCAGCCGCGATCTGGTCGGTGTCGCTTTTGACCCGCTCGAGCCGTTCCCAATACATGCGGCGCCACCGCGCCACGCGGGCGCTGCGTCCGTCGCGATGGCCCGCCATCAGCCGCTCACCAGGTAGCCCAGGCCGTTGCTGCCGAAGCCGGTGATGGCGTCGGTGAGGTCACCGCCGTGCGCGGCGACCGGGCCGGAGGCGATGATGAACAGCAGCGGCAGCAGGATCAGCGCCGTCATCTCCCACTTGTCGGCCTTGCGGTCGTGCACGAACCCGTAGACCACCGCGGGGACCAGCAGCAGGACCAGGACCGCCGCGACGAGCGCCCCGCTCACGGGGAGCAGGTTCAGCAGGCTGCGCAGCAGCCCTGCCAACCAGCCGCCGAGTTCGGTGGACGCGAGCGAGGAAGCGAACAGGGCGGTCACGATGCCCACCACCCACCACTTCTTCCACTTCTTCCACTTCTTGTGCAGCAGGACCAAGAGCCCGGTCGAGAAGATGAGCAAAAGCCAGGCCATCGCCGAATCACTCCTTCCTGAATTGGGGGTTGGGTTGGGTTTTCGTTTTCTGGTGGGGAAAGCCGGCGGCCGGACCAGCGGGTGAGGGGGAGCCCCGCTTCTCAGGAGGTCTGGCCGCCGACGACTGGGGGTTAGCGGCCGCCGAGGTAGATCGCCGCGATGCGGCGGGCGGCCTCGTGACCGATGCCGGTGCCGTTGCTGGCCCGCAGCGACTCGCGCAGCGTCTTGATCACCTGGTTGACCGAGGGGTGAACCGGCAGCCGGCCCTCGGCGGTCGCCTTGCGCAGCAGCGCCAGGTGCTCACCGGTGATCTGGTCGTCGCGGGGGATCACGATCGGCGCGTCCTTGGACTGCGCGATCGCCTCGCCGTAGAGGTTCGAGGCCAGGTGCCAGGCGATCACCGCGGTGACCACCAGCGTCGGCACCAGCACGTGGGCGAGCAGATCACCGGCCTGCCAGTCGAACCGGATGCCGCTCGGAATGACGTTGAGCAGCACCGATGCCGCGGCCAGCGACCCGTCGAACCAGTAGAAGCCGCGGGTGATGGTGATGCCGCGCTTGCGCGCGGTGAACTGCGCGACCATCGAGATCGCGAGCAAGACGCTGGCCAGCGGCTCGACCAAGTACGCCGTCCAGGTGCCGTCCACGCCCACCAGGCCGTCGTGCACGTTCTTCGCCATGAACGCCACACCGCCCGCGATCAGCGTGAACGCGGCCCAGCTCGAGGCGACCAGCTTGCGGTAGTCCGCGCCGATCGCCCGCGCCGGATCCAGAACCCGGTCCCGGGCCCGCGCCGCGCGCTCGTCCCAGAAATCCCAGATGCGGTTCCGCCGCGCCCGGCGCACCTCCGCCTTGCCCGCACGCTTGCGCTCCTTGCGCTGCTTGGTGCGGATCTTCGCGGCAACTTTGGTGTCCTTGGCTTCCTCGGCCTTGGAGGGCACCTCGTGCAGTACCGGGTCCTGGGCCAGCGTCACGTACTGGCGCGCCAGCTCGTTCGCGGTCTCTCGGTCCGCGACCCGCCGCCGCAGCTCGCGCACCATCTCCGATTCCCCCGGCTCGGCCACCTCGGGCTCGGGCGTGGCGTCCGCGTCCCAGCCGTCCTGACCGGGCTCGTCGAGCTCGACGTCGAGCGGCCGGCCGGGGGCCGTGTGCTCCACGGCATGCCCGTTCCGCGGTCGCTCGTCGATTACCGTCACTGCTCCTCCTTCTTCGTGTTCGCACTGCTCACAGCCGTCAGCGCCTCGACAATGTGGTCCCAGACGTCGCGCTCCTCCTCGGCCAGCTCGCGCAACCAGGTGCCGGGCTCGAGGTAGCGGCCGGCCAGCTCGCGGTCCTGCTCAATCTCGGCCAGCTCACCGAGCAGCCCCCGCACCCGCCGGCCGATCTCGGTCTCGGCCGACGCCGTGGACAGGAACCCGGCCAGCGCCTCGCGGCCAGTCCGGCGGGCGCCGAACCCGCCGCCCGCCGGGGTGGTGATCGTGCTCGTCATCGGGAACCACCACCCCGGCGCAGCAGCCGGAACACGACAACCGCGGCCGCCACGACGATCAGCACGCCGCCGAGCTTCACCCCGGCCACCGGGGCCAGCACCGCCAACACCAGCGCCATGCCGCCCACCAACGTGACCAGCAGCGGCGCCCCGATGTTCTCCGCGTCCTCCAGCGGCGACCCCGCGGTCGACCGCGCTGCCACGGCCTGTTCGCCCTGCTCAGCGACCAACTCGCCCGCGGCAGGGTCGGTGGAGTACTCGGTGCCGGTCATGCCCGCACCTCCTGCCGCTCAGCCTCGCTGCTCCGCTTCACCGCGCGCCGCTCGTCCTCGGACAGACCGCCCCACACACCGGCGTCCTGGCCAGACTCCAGCGCCCACTCCAGGCACTCCGAGCGGACCGGGCAGCCCGCGCACACGGCCTTGGCCCTGGCGGTCTGCCGCAGCGCCGGACCGCTCGTCCCGACCGGGAAGAACAGCTCCGGGCTCTCCTCGCGGCACGCAGCATCGTGAACCCAGCTCATGCGGCACCCCGCAGACCCGAACGCTTGTCCGGCGCCAGGCTCCGCAGCCGCCGCCGCTGCGCGCGCTGCTCGGCCAGGGAAGGCACGAGGTCCTCGAAGTCGGACACCCGCGGGGGAAGTGCGGCCTTTCGGATGACGACGACCGGGACACGGCCCTCGTCGCTGGATGCCAGCTGTACGCTCGACATCGCAGATACCTCCAATCGCTGTGGATCGGTCTTCTGCTCCGGCCCCGTCCTGGTTGCCGCCAGGCGGGGCCACTTTCTTGCTCGCTGTGGATCGTGTTCAGTTGTCCTCCCCTGCCCCCGGTTGCCGCCGCGAGCAGGAGTGATACGCGATGATGCGAGACTAACCGCGTGATGCACGTATCACAAGAGTGAATGCGTTATTAGTGGCGATGCCCCCTCGAATGGACTAGCGGCTAGTCCAGCTCGTCCGCGATGCGATCGAGCAGGACCAGCGCGGCTTCGTCGTAAGCGGCAAACTCCTGTTGCTTCTTGAACATGCGCTGGTAGACCGCGACGTCGGCCGGGTCGGTGATCGTGACTTCGGCTGTCAGGGACTCCGTAACCACATCAGTCGCGCCATCGGGCCAGTGAGTGAGCACGAAGCTGTTCGACGTTGGCGCCTTCTTCTGCTGCTCGCGAGACACGATGCCGATGTGCACGTTCGGTAGGGCCGCCAAAGTTCGGAGCCGGTCGAGTTGCTCTCGAGAGACACTGGCTGGCCAAGGTTGCCAGGCCAAGGCGGTCTCGGTGATCACCGCGCTGATCGTTTTCGACTCGTCATAGAGGATCGCCTGCCGCTCCATCCGAGCGGCGACCGAATCGGCCACGGTGTCTGGGGTGGCGGCGCCGATCTCTAGGAGCAGTCGACGTGTGTACTCCGGTGTCTGTAGGAAGCCGGGGACAACCTCGGGTTGGTAGATGCAGAAGAGGTCGGCATCGGCGTCGTGTTGGATGCGTACGCGCTGCTGAGCGGCGTGCCCGCCGCGGTTGAGTTCTCGATTGGTGACAACCTCGGTGGCGATGTCTTCGGCTAGCCCAAGTACCTCCTCTTTCTGCTGCTCGGAGGCGTTGCAGTAGTCGAGCCAGCGGCGTATGTCCTCGAGCGGAGGCAAGTTGAGCCCCGACTCGGCGCGGGAAATCTTGGGCTGGCTCCAGCCGAGGTCAGCAGCCATTGTCCGGCCGCTGACCCTGGTGGCTTTCCGAAGCCGCTGTAGCTGCTCGCCGAGTCTTGTTCGGCGAGAGCTGAGGTTGTCGTCAGTGGGCACTCGGTGAGGTCTCCTCGCTGGTCACAGCTGCCCGATTGCGACCGACCTCCCCCTCGGCGCGCGGTGCGGGCAGCAGTGTGTACTCGTGGAACGGAACGGATCGGGCCACGGCCGCTTGCTTGATGTCCAGGAACGGGGCGACGTCCTCGGTGATGGTGACGCCAAGGAACTGTCCGCCGCTGGTGTAGGTCATGACCGCAGCGATTCGATCATCGAAGAGCCAGAAGTCCTGATCAAAGCGGGGATCTGTACCGCCGGGCCACGATCGGTCGTACACCTTGATCGTTTCGCCGGCGGCGATGTTGTCGGGGTAGGCGGCCCACTCGAACCGGGTGTAGTCGGTGACGGGATGGCCCACCATGCGGACGCGGCCGATCTTGCGACCAGAGGCAACCACCGCACGTGCGCGGGCTTGCCATTCCAGGTCGTCCGCAGATGGCTTCGGTGTCCGTCCGGCCATGAAGTCGTTGAACTGCTCGCGCTCGTCGCTGACGTCGTAGGTATCCAGCGCTTCGAGTCGCCAGGCGTACGAGGTGAAGCCGTCCAACAGGTCGAGCAGCGTCGTCACGCCAGTACCTCCCTTGCGGCCTCTCGCAGGACGTCGAGCGGGATTTCGACCACAGCCTCGCCTTCGGGCGGGGTGAACTGGCCGCTTGCGTCCGTCATGCCCTGGACGAACACGCGGTTGTTGTGCACGAACACCTTCGGGCAGTTGCCGTTCTTGCAGCCAGCGATCTGGGTGTACTCGTCCATCAACGGATCCCTTCGGTCTGATACTAGGCGATGCGCGTATCGGCATCGTAGGATGCATCAAGGGGGGTCACAAGAGGAAGCATCCCTCTCGTTCGGCTGTGGCTCTGAGCAGGGAAGACGCACTATGGAGTTGTCAAGGTTCGATATTTCGATCATCGGAGCTGACGCTCGTTGGCGGCAGTGAAGAACTGGTGAGACTTCGTTTCACCAGTTCTTCACCTGCGAAAACGGCCGTTGTTGTCGAAGACTGGCGGTATGGAGCATGAGCACGAGGACGGCATGGACCTAGAGATCAACGAGCCTGGGCGAATCGAGTGGGGCGAGCGCATCCGGCGCGAGCGCGAGCGCCGCGGGTGGTCTCAAACGGAGGCGGTCAGGGAGTTCCGCCGTACCACTCGTGAGCAGCACGGAGTCGTGCTCGCGAGTGAAGAATCGCTGTTGCGCTCGTGGAAGATGTGGGAGGCCGGCGGTGGCATCCGCCAGGACAACAAGCGGTACCTCGCGACCCTGTTCAGCACCGTGTCCGGCGCATTGTTCCCGCCTGCACGGCGGATCGAGCTGCTGCCGGACGGCGAGGTGCCTGAGCTGTTGCAGCAGCTCCAGTACTCCAGCGTTGACAACTCGGTACTGCACGGCGTCCTGCTGACGGTCGAGAAGCTGTGCACCGAGTACGCCTACACCCCCGCTGAGCAGCTCCTAACCGAAGGACGCGCCTGGCTGGCCCGCTTGGTCCAGCTGATCCAGCAGCCGATGACCCTCGCACAACGCCGGGAAGTTCAGGTGCAGGCCGGTTGGCTCGCGCTGCTGGTCTCCTGCGTCCAGTACGACACCGGCAACGCCCGGGCCGCCGAGATCACCCGGCGGCATGCCCTGAGCCTCGGCAGCGAGGCCGGCCACGCTGGCATCCAGGGCTGGGCGCACGAGATTTCCGCGTGGCAGGCCCTGACCTCCGGCAACTACCGCGGGGTGCTCACCGCCGCGCAGGCCGGTGCGGCCGCCGCAGGGAACCACGGCGTCAGCGTGCAGCTGGCCGCCCAGGAAGCGAAGGCGTACGCGCGCATGGGCGACCCGAAGGCCGCGCTGGAGGCCTTGGACCGCGGCCGCCGACTGCTCGAACCGATGGAGTACCCGACCAACATTGGCAACCACTTCGTGGTCGATCCGTCCAAGTACGACTTCTACGCGATGGACGTCTACCGGCACCTGAGCAGCGACGATGACGCAGCCGAGCAGCTGGCGCACGAGGTGCTGGCCGCCGGCACCGACTGGGACGGCACCGAGCGCTCGGTCATGCGAAACGCCGAAGCTCGACTCACGCTCGGCACTGTCGCGGCCCGCCGTGGCGACATCGACGGTGCCGTCGAGTGGGGCGTGAAGGCGATCAGTACGGACCGGAAGTCCCTGCCGAGCCTGCTCATGGTCGCCCGCGACCTCGACACGGCGATCAAACAAGCGGCTCCCGACGCGCCGCAAGCCATCGAGTACTCCGAACGACTCCGAGACCTTGGAGGGCGCTCGTGATCGCGGGAAGCCTTTTCGCTTGCGTTAATGCTGGCAAGAACGACAGCTGCATTGCCAGCCTTGACCAGGGACAATGCGACACGCCGAGCGACGACAAAGGTCCCGTTTTTGCAAACACCCCTGCTAGCTTTCCGGTGCTCTACGAAGACCGCACGGGAGGCGTGATGCAGATCGGCGAGTTCAATCGCAACATCTCGGCCAAGTTGGCTGCCGTTGTTGCCAGCGGCGCACCGAAGCTGATCACCCGCCGCGAAGACCCCTACGTGACAGTGCTTCCCCACGATCTCTTCGAAGACCTGCTGGCCGCGGCCGGCAAGAGGGGAAAGCGTGTCCTCGCGCGCCACCAAGCTCAGGCTGCGCAGCGGAACCAGACCAGTCAGGAGGAGCTGCCTTTGACTGCCGCGTAAACGACGAAACGCCCCCTGAGCTGCCAACTCAATGGGGGCGTTAACCGCCGAACAATATTCGCCTGTACACCTAGCCCACCGGAATTCCTTGTAGGAGGGGAGTTCTCCGGTTGGTCAGGTGGCTTGCTCGAAGCTGGAGCCAACCATACCAAACTTGGCCTCGGCTGGTACCCCCGCGCGCCCAAAATACCTGCTCGCGCGGGGTGTCGTACCGGCCACACGTGTCTCTGTCCTGGCTGCTGCACTGCCTGTTGGTGGCCGTGACCGGCTCGTTAATGCCGCGTCGATGCCAGCGCACCGGGGAATCACCTGCTCGCACCGGGGAATCACCTGCTTTCGCGGATGTTCCTGGGCTGTCGGCGCGGTCGCCGACGTCCGCCTGGTGGTGGTCGCGTGACCACCACAGCACCTGCCCCGCCCGTTGTTCGCGCTGCTCAACGTGGCAATTGCGTGAAGTGCCGACGTGCGCCGGGCCGGCCGCGGTCACCGCAGGCCCCCGGCGACGGCTTGATCCCGGCGAACGAACTGGTCGTCTGCGATCGCTGCTGGCTCACCGCCGGCGGCGACGACGCGGTACAGGCCGCGCTCGACGACGACGGCCAGCTCAGGCTCAGCCTGGAGGGCTCCGCCGAGTTCGAGGCACTGCTGGCCGAGGCCGAGGAGTACGACCAGCGCCACCCGATCGACCGCTGCCTGATCGAGGCGGGCATCCGGTGGGACACCCTGCGGCTCATCGCCGTGCCGGCGCGCTGCGACCTGGTGCGCTGGGTGCTGGAGCGCGTCCCGCCGACGCATACCCGCGTGGCGGACTCCCTGGATGCCTGGATCGAGGCCGTAGCCGCTCGCATCGAGCAGCAGACCGGCACCGAGTTCAAGTACAACCCGAAGAGGCGCCGGTGGTGGCGCATCGCGAACGTGCTCCGTTGCTGCTCAGACGACCCCTCGTACCGACAGCGCCGCCCACTCACCTGGATTTCGCAGGAGGAGATCGCGGCTGCGGTCGGCTGCTCCACGCGCACCGTCCGGCGCTGCGTGGCGTGGCTGCAGCGCGAGGGCCTGCTCCACGAGGTGCTTCCGGGCTGCCAGATGCCGCGCCAGACGATCCCCGACGACGAGACCGCTGCCGAGCAGGCCCAACGCGAGGCGCGGATGGCGGCCGCGGTGGCCGCCGAGGACGCGGCGATCGCCCGTGCGAGGGCAGAGCTGGACGCAGTGCACGACGGCCTGCTCGGCGACGCGGCGGCGGCGGCCGCCGAAACTGCCCTCTCCCCCGCCGACCGGGCGGCCTTGGACGCGGCCGAGGAGCTGGAGCCGGACCTGGTGCAACTGGTGCCGGTGTACGAGTTGCGCGTGCCCCTCGGCGAGGCCGAGAAGGCCGAGGAGGCCGCCATCGCCCGCGCGTGCACCAAGCTGGCCGCTACCCCCGGCGAGGCCGTGGCGCGGCACCACAGCGCCGAACTGGTCCCCGCGGTGAACGCTGCCGTCTACCGCGAGCTGTTCGCCATCGGGCACGACGGGCAGCTGACCCGCCTGGCCGGCCCCGAGGCAGCCGACGCCCTGACCTGCGGAAACGTGGCTGGCTTGCTCCGTCCTGATCAAAATGGCCACCCCCCGCAGGTCATAACCATTGATCAACTGAAGTCCAGAGACGTACAAGTTGTGGATAAACGACCGGCTACGCCGGGCTCAGACGAAGAAGGGGTTCGGTCCGGTCGGAATGGCGCTGATTCGACCGTCAGCGGCCAAACAGCCCCTTCCGAGGGTGATCGGCCCAGGAGCCGCCAGAGCGAGGCTGTACGGGCCGCTGAGTGGCTGCTGGAGTCGCGGTTGCACCCGGACCTCTGCATCGGCGTCTCGCGCCGCTGGTTAACAAGCGTTATACGGGGCAGCGGACTGCTCGCCGCATGGAACGTCACTCACGGACACGCCCAAAACGAGATCCTCGGCGGCTGGAACGGGGTGCCGCCGGCCTGGAACGAACTCGCCGACCTGATCCACGGCGTGCCCGAGTACGCAAACCTGCCGCGGTTCATCTACAACCCGCGCGGCTGGATCAAGGCCAGGTTCGCCCGCGCGGACGCCCACATGCCGCCGAGCAAGTCCAAGATCATCCGACACATCGAGACCACCAGCCCGACACTCCAGGAGCGCCGCCAAACCAAGATCGAGACCGCCCGGCAAGCCGAGATCGCCGCCCGCCGCGCCGCCATCGCGGCCTGCCAGATGTGCGACGAGTACGGCTTCTTTCCGGCCGACTCGACCGACCCGACCGCACCCGTCGTCAGGTGCAACCACGACCCGGAAACAGGCGGGTGGTGAGTGCCAGCCGCACACGCCACGCCCGTCACTCTCGGTACTGGAAAGTGGAAACTGGAAAGTCGGCGATGGCCAACCAAGGGGGGCCCAACGTGCGTTGCGCGTTGCGCGCGAGGCGCAAACGGGACTCTAGCACGGAGAGTGACACTGGGTGATCTCCGGGGGCTGGTCCCTGCGGGTGAGGGTCATCGCCGACCGGGCGCGGAGGAGAACCTCGGCCTGTGTCGAGCCCCGGACAAACCCGTCGGTGCCACCCCCCGCCGCGCGATGCTAAAACGGGCGTTCTTGCGTCAACGGGAGGCGTGTATACCCCTCCGCCAGCCGCGTCGTCAGCTTTTCCGCTTGCGAAAAGGCAAGCCGTCTTGCTTGTCCGAACTGTTGACTGCCAAGATGCGCCCGTGACCATGACGACGGACCTGACCGTATGGGATGTGCTGGAACGACAACTCCGCACTGAGATCACCCTGACCTGGAACCCTGACGGGCCGGTTGTGCTCGCCATCGACAGCGAGAAGGGCGGCGTTGGCAAGTCTGGCTTGGCGGGCGGGCTGATCGCCGTCATGGCCGCGAACGGCCGACGCGTCCTTGGCGTCGACCTCGACCCGCGAGCCACTCTTACCGAGGAGCTGGGCGCGGACGAGGGCGAGTACAGCGTCAACGACCTGCTGTACGAGGATCGCGAGGCCGATCCGGACGAGCTGCCCGAGCTGTCCGGCCTGGCCGCCGAAGCGCTGCGGCCGGCGGGGAAGGCATGGGGAGATAACGTGCGCGTGTTGGCCGCCGAACGGGCGCTCGCCAACCGCGAGACCGACAACACCACCCCGGACCTCGAACATCGGCTCAGGATCTCGCTCGAGGGCGTGGCCGAGCAGTTCGACCTGGTGGTCATCGACTTGCCGCCGCGAGCAGGTGGCAAGTTGGTCGGCGCGGGCCTGCTCGCAGCGACTCACGTCATCTTTCCGGGGACGCTGAACGCAGATGGGCAGATCGGCGTACGCGACGCGATGCGAACGCACAAGTTCATGGCGCGCACCAACCCGAACAAGCTGCGCAAGGTCGGTGTCGTGCGGAACATCGTCGAGCCGCGGACGAAGCTGGCGAAGTACTACGACGACCAGTTCGCCGAGGAGTTCGGGTCGGAAGTGCTCGACGTGGCAGTGCCGAAGCGAGTTATTCGACAAGAAGCCCGCGGTGCGTGCGTGCCGATCACCGTGGCGGCCGACAAAGCTGACGCAAAAGACCTCATCAACAGCTACACCCACGTGCTGAACGCGGTAGGGAGGGTGGCCTGATGGCAGGCTTGATGAACGCTGTGCAGAAGAAGGGCAGCCTCAAGAAGGCCGCAGATGCCAGTCACGATCCAGCCGACCTTTCCGCCGCCAACGCAACCAGCGATAAGGGCAGCGAGTCGGCTGGCCGTGATGCTGGCGGGAATGCTGGCCGTAGTGCTGGCGGGAATGCTGGCCGAACCGATGCTGGGAATGCTGGCGCGTCGGCTGGCGTGGTAGCTGACCAAAAGGTCGGCGTTCCTGCGGGCGATA
>NZ_BAABIB010000183.1:0-1263 GCF_039542405.1 Amycolatopsis dongchuanensis | reverse complement strand
GGATGAGGATGTTTCGGCATGGGTGGCGGGGCTGGAGGAGTTGTTCGGGCGGGTCGCGGGCCGGTTCTTCCGTGCTGAGCCTCGCCGTCGTGGTCGTGCCTACGTGAGGGGTTTGTTAGCTCCGTTGGCGGACAAGAACGGCTGGACCCTGGCCGAGATTGCCGGTGATTCCACTCCGGATGGCATGCAGCGCCTGCTCAACGCCGCCACCTGGGACACCGATGGTGTGCGGGACGACCTGCGCGCCTATGTGGTGGAGCATCTCGGTGACCCGGGCGGTGTTCTGGTGGTGGACGAGACCGGGTTCCTCAAGAAGGGCAGCAAGTCCGCCGGTGTTCAACGGCAGTACTCCGGGACCGCCGGCCGCATCGAGAACTGTCAACTCGGCGTGTTTCTTGCTTACACCACACCGAGAGGACGTGCGCTCGTCGATCGCGAGTTATATCTGCCGAAATCCTGGATCGCCGATCGCGAGCGCTGCCGAGCAGCGGCAATACCCGATGAGATCGAGTTCGCGACGAAGACCACGCTGGCCAAGGCGATGCTCGCTCGCGCGTTCGCCGCCGGGGTGCCAGCACGATGGGTCACCGCTGACGAAGCCTACGGCCAAGACCACAAGTTCCGCTCCTGGCTGGAACAACACCACATCGGTTACGTCGTGGCCGTGCCGCGCAACCAAGCCCTGCCCGCCGGCGGGTTCGCCACCGCACGGGCGGATCAGCTCGTCGCCCAGGCGCCACCCGAGAGCTGGAAACGGCGCTCAGCCGGCAACGGCGCCAAGGGACCACGACTCTACGACTGGGCCGCGGCCACCGTCCCCACGATCGGCGAGCACACCCCGGACGGCTGGACTCGCCGACTCCTCGTCCGCCGTCAGATCACCTCCGCTGGAGTGCAACCCGAACTGGCCTACTACCTGTGCTGCGCCCCCGCCACCACTCCAGACGAGGAACTGGTGCGCGTCGCCGGCGCACGCTGGGCCATCGAGGAGTGCTTCCAGACCGCCAAGACCGAAGTCGGTCTCGATCACTACCAGGTCCGACGCTATGACGCCTGGTATCGCCACATCACCCTCGCCATGCTCGCCCACGCCTACCTCGCCGTCACCGCCGCAGTGTCCCCAAAAGCCCTGGCCACGGCCTCATCCCGCTCACCCTCGGCGAAGTCCGTCGTCTCCTGGCACATCTGATCCACACCGGGCGCCCATGGCTCCAAATCCAGGCCTGGTCACGCTGGCGCCGACGCCACCAACACCGCGCCACG
>NZ_BAABIB010000182.1:0-1529 GCF_039542405.1 Amycolatopsis dongchuanensis | reverse complement strand
CAGCATGCCCACACTTGATCAACTACGGCCAGCAGACGCGCCGATCATTTTGAAACGAGTTGTAAATAGACCGAGCCGACGCGCTTGACAGGAGTTGAATCCTGCATGCAGGATGCCCGCAGTTGTTTCGATGAGGAGGCACTTGCGATGTTCGGTCGGTTCGACATGCATCCTGGTGGCGGCGTCAACCCGCCCTATTCCCCCGCGTATCCGCTGGAATGGGAGACCGGGATCCACACTCTCGAGGTGGTCACCAAGGTCGACCGCGGGAAACTGGAAAAGCTGCTCGCGGACACCGGGTTCGAGTTGGTCAACGACCGGGTGGCGTTCCGCTTCATGCTCTCGCCCGGGCATACCCTGTCCCTCCACCGCGGCCGCATGTTCGACCTCATGGTCACCGTCGCCGTCCGCTACCGCGACCTGTACACCCAGACCCACATCTACATGTACTGCAGCGATCCGATGGGCATCGTCGCGGGGCGCGAGCTGTTCGGATACACCAAAAAGGACTGCGACTTCGAGTTCTTCGAGGCCGAAGACGGCAGCGTCAGCGGCTCGGTCACCCGGCGGTCGATCCCCCTCGCCGCGTTCTCCTTCACGCCCGATGCGGCCGCGCCACTGGTCCTGCTCACCGACGACGACGAGCAGCCGGGCGGCGAGCTGCACGTGCGGCGGCTGCCGGAACCCGACGGCGTCGGGGTCGCCTATGCCGACGTCGTTTACCGGCGCACCCCGATCGAGAACTCGAAACCGGTGCGCGGGCGCGTTGACATGCAGCTGCTCCCCTCACGGTTCGACCCGCTCACCGAACTCCAGCCCGAGGTGCTCAGCGCACAGTTCATGAAGACACCGGTTTACGGTGGTGGTTTCGGCGTCGAAGACCGGCGGCTGATCGAACGGCGTGTGCCGTGACCGCAGCCGGGGCGGCGATCGTGACCGGCGGTGGCGGCGATATAGGCGCCGCGATCTGCCGGCGCCTCGGCCGGAATGGGTGGACGGTGATCGTGGTGGACCGCGACGGCGACGCGGCCGAGAAGGTCGCCGGATCGCTGGCCGCCGCCGGCTCCACGGCCGAGGCCCGCGAGGTCGACGTCACCGAGCGCACACAGGTCGAAGCGCTGGTCCGCGACGTCACGAGCCGGCACGGTGGACTCGGCGCGCTGGTCAACAACGTCGGCATCGAGGGCGCGATACAGCCGCTGACGTCCTATCCTGAGGACGTCTTCGAACGAGTTATGCGGATCAATGTGCACAGTGTCTTCCTGGGGCTCAGCGCAGCGCTCCGGGTGATGGTGGAGGCCGGGTCCGGCGTGATCGTCAACACCGCCTCGACCTCGGCGATCCGTGGCCGCGCGAACCTCGCGGGGTATATCGCAAGCAAACACGCGGTGCTCGGGCTGACGAAGGTCGCGGCGCTGGAAGTCGTCGGCACCGGGATCCGGGTCAACGCGGTGCTGCCCGGTCCCATCGAAACGAGGATGATCCGCGCGATCAACGAAGGCACCCAGGCGCTGTCAGGCGCCGACGGT
>NZ_BAABIB010000181.1:0-919 GCF_039542405.1 Amycolatopsis dongchuanensis | reverse complement strand
GAACAGAGCCTCCGGTAACGCCCTGACCAGGTAAAACGTACTAACTTAGCGGTATTGCCCAGCCGACCAAGACCGTCGATAGCCGGGTGGCACAATGATCACGCAACCTGTGCCATGTTCGGGCGTAACACGATCATCTCGCTCGTTTCGATACTTGGACCAGTCCGACGACACCTGCCGCCGGACTGGCTCCATGTAATCCCCAGATATGTCCACTAAAAATCGATGATTCGGCGCAGGGTCGTCAACCATACGTCCAGTATAGCGACTTTTCTAGACTACACCAGCAATCCGCAAGCTGAACTGGTATATCCGACTTGAGCCGATCACCGACCCCCCAAAGGATCAGCCGGCAGATCGTTGGGCTGCGCCGTGTGGAAGCGATAAAGTGGGTCATCCCCCAGACTCCACGCTACAGGGCTTTTGGCATACAGGTAGTAGGTAACATCAGAAGCTCCCGGCACAGTGAAACTCCACTGGATTACCATAGATTTACATGCGTTGTCACCGTTATAATTGGTATAACCGTTCGGATCCCAGAAGACGCCGGTATTTGCCGGCACAGACCCGACTGGATGAAGCGCATAGGAATTGGGAATCTCACTCCCCCGCTGTCCGCCACAAGCGTCTATGGCATCGCCCTCGAAAGTAACATTATCGGCGTCAAACGTTGCCCCGTACGAGATAGGCTTGACCGTGAAGTTACTACCTACCAGCGTGTATTCGGCAGCGTATTCGACCTGCCCATAGGTGGAATCAATCGTGCCAAAGTCGCTCCACAACTCAAAGTACCCTGTGAAATCGTCGAGGATTGTCCAACATGCAGATCCACGTGCATCGTTTCCGGGGTAGCAGTATCTAGGCTCTTCACGATCCAGGGTGTAGTTGCGGCCTGAACCCGCCGGTCTCCAGTAGTGAT
>NZ_BAABIB010000180.1:0-2596 GCF_039542405.1 Amycolatopsis dongchuanensis | reverse complement strand
GACGGTGGGAGCACGGTCGCCTGAAATCCGACGAAACCGAATGGCATCAAGGAGGATGTCCATGCAGGCAACAACGCACGCGAAGCGGCTGTGGGCACTAGACGGGGCCAGGATGACCCTGGAGAACAGCCTACTGATCGTCGGCGGCACCGGGAGGCTCACCGTCCCGCTGCCGACGTTCCTCATCGAGCACGAACGTGGGCTTGTGCTCTTCGACACCGGCCTCGTTCCCGAAGCCGCGGACGACCCGCACTTGATCTACGGCGAACTGGTCGAGGAGGCCGGCATCGAGATGACGCCGGACCAGCGCATCGATCGCCAGCTGGCCACGATCGGGTTCCGGCCCGAGGACATCACGCATGTCATCCTGTCGCACACGCACCTCGACCACACCGGCGGGCTTTCGCTGTTCCCGCAAGCGAAGTTCTTCATCCAGCGCGGTGAACTCGGGTACGGCTACTGGCCCTACCCGGCCGCCGCGGCGTTCTTCCGGCAGGCCGACTTCGAGCCCATCCGCGCGATCGGCTGGCACGAGGTCGACGGCGACTTCGACCTGTTCGGCGACGGCAGCATCCGGATACTGGCCTGTCCCGGCCACACTCCGGGCAACGCCAGCCTGTTCGTTCAATTGAGTGATCGCTCGTTCATCATCGCCGGCGACACCGTGCACAGCACTCACGCGATCGAGGCCGAACTGCCCGCCTCGCCGGACGCGAACACCGAGCAGGCGATCTGGTCGATCCGCAAGATCAAGCGGCTGGCCGAGGCCTGGCAGGCGGATATCTGGGTGCCGCACGACCCGGATCAGTGGCCGGAGTTCGCGCATGCACCCGAATACTACTCGTGAGGTGTAGGCGATGATCCTCGTCGAGTACGCCTGTACCGAGTGCGCGAGCCGCCAAGAAAACTGGGCGGCTCACGAGATTCCCACGGCCACGACCTGCATTGCGTGCGGCGGCCGCGCACGGCGGAGGTTCGGCGGCACGCTGCTCGGGTCCGCGCCGGCGGTCCCCGCTCAGGGGGCCCCGTCGGCGCACAGCCACGGCACACCCGGCAGTTGCGTGCTGATGCCGACGGCGGCCCGAATGCTCGAGGCACGAATTCGTGGCGACCGGCGCGCGATCGACCGCGAGACGGCGCACCAACAGAAGGCGATCAGCGAAGGCAAGCTGAACCCGCATCGGCCGCCCGTCGTGGGACAACCGCAATGAGCGGCGAGAAAGTCGCGATCGTCACCGGAGGGGTGTCGGGCATCGGTGCCGCTGTGGCCGAGCGGCTGGTCGCGGACGGTACGACCGTCGTGGCCGCGGATCTCTCGGCCGAAGCGACCGAGCCTGCACCCGGGCCCGGCCTCCACCCCGTGCACGTCGATGTCACGGACGAGGCCCAGGTGGATGCGCTCGTGGCTGCCGTGGTGCGTACGTACGGCCGGCTCGACTGCCTCGTGCACTCGGCGGGGATCGGGCGGGTCGCGCCGTTTCTCGAGACCTCGGCCGAGCTGTTCGACCTCGTGGTTCGCACCAACCTGCGAGGCACGTTCCTCGCGGGGCGTGCGTGCGCTCGCGCGATGGCCGCGGCAGGTGGCGGCGTGATCGTCAACATCGGCAGCGTGTCCGGCCTGCGGGGCAATGCGGGCCGCACCGCCTACGGTGCGGCCAAGGGCGGCATCGTGACCATGACCTCGGTCATGGCAGTCGAGCTGGCCGAATACGGGATCCGGGTCAACGTCGTCGCGCCGGGCCCGATCGAGACTCCGCTCGCGGCGACGCAGCACGACTCGGACGTGCGCCGGGCGTGGGAAGATGCCGTGCCGATGAAGCGGTACGGCAGACCGGAGGAGGTGGCGAACGCGGTCGCCTACCTGTGCTCCGACGAGGCCGGGTACGTCACGGGTAGTGTCTTCGTCGTAGACGGCGGGTTCACCAGCGCGGGAATCTTGCCCTGAATCGCGGAAGCGCACTGTATGCTACATGCAAGACTCAGTGCAGGTGTCGGGAGAGGTGAACGTGGTCGACCGGGTTCCCCGGCCGAAATCGCTGACCGAGTTGGCGTACCAGGAACTGCGCGACGGGATCCTGGAAGGCGGTTTCGCGCCGGGGCGGCGGGTGAGCGTGGTGTCGCTCGCGGCGGAGATGGGCATGAGCCGGAGTCCGGTGCGGGCGGCGGTCGAGCGTCTCGCCACCGACGGTCTGATGACCCTCACCCCTGGCGGCGCGTTTGTGCCCACCGCTGGCCGGGGTGACCTGCTCGACGCGCTCGCCGTCCGCGCACCGCTCGAGGGGCTGGCGGCACGACTGGCCGCACCACAGCTGGCGGACAGCGACATCGACGTGCTCAGCAGCATTCATGCCGAGTTCGATGCGGCGGTGAAGCGGGGTGATACGCGCGTCGCGCGAAAGGCCGACTTCCAGTTCCACCAGCAGGTCCAAACCCACTGTGGCAACGAGTGCCTCGTCGAGCACCTGGAACGGGTGCAGGCCCGGGTCATCCTCGCGACCTACTCCACGGCGTGGAGCTCCGACCAGACCAAGGCGGTGTCCGAGCACGCGCTGATACTGGCCGCACTCTCCGCCCGCGACGGCGAGGCCGCGGGGCG
>NZ_BAABIB010000179.1:0-579 GCF_039542405.1 Amycolatopsis dongchuanensis | reverse complement strand
CACCGAAGAAGTACAGCGACGAGCTGCGTGAGCGGGCGACGCGGATGGCGTTGGACGCGATCGCGGCCGAGGGGCAGCGGATGGCGGCGATCCGCCGGGTCGCGGGCCAGTTGGACGTGCACCCGGAGGCCTTGCGGACATGGGTCAAGCGCGCCGAGATCGACGCCGGCGCGTCGCCCGGCCGCACCAGCGACGATGCGACGCGGATCGCTGAGCTGGAGCGGGAGGTGCGTGAGTTGCGGCGCGCGAACGAGATTCTGAAGACGGCTTCGGCGTTTTTCGCCGCCGCGGAGCTCGACCGCACAATCAAGTAACTCCGGACGTTTCCGCGCAGCGGCGGGAGGTTCCGCTCGCGGCGGTCGTCGATTATGTGGACGGCCACCGCGAGCGCGTTGTTGAGGGGAAGAAACTCGGGGTCGAGTCGATCTGCGCGGTCTTGAACGATGCGGGTGTGCAGATCGCCCCGAGAACGTATTGGGCTGCCAAGAAGCGCGCACCGTCGGCACGCGCTGTGCGGGAAGCGGAACTGCTCACCGAGATCGAGCGCGTGTTCTGCGAGAATTACGGCGTCTACGGGGC
>NZ_BAABIB010000178.1:0-1331 GCF_039542405.1 Amycolatopsis dongchuanensis | reverse complement strand
CTGGCGATGTAGTTGGTCAGGTTGCGGAACCCGAGCGCGGAGCCGCGGAGGTGCTCGAGTCGGCCGTTGATCGCCTCTGTCGGCCCGTTGCTGGTGCCGGGGCGGTCGAAGTAGGCCAGCACGTCGACGGCGCGCTTCTTCAGTGTCCGTCCGAGCGTGATGATCTCGATGAGGGCGGCAGGGACTCCGTGGCTGATCGAGTCGATGAGCTTGGTCATCATGTCCCGGCCCTTCTTCTTGTCGGGTTCGCGGTAGGCGGTGATCATGCGTTGGTAGATGCCCCAGGTGGCCTCGACCTCGACGTGGGCGTCGGCGGCGAACAGGTCGGCGAGTCGGTTCTTCTGTTTGTCGGTGAGGAGGTCGGCGCCGGTGTGCAGGGTCCGGCGCGCGGAGTAGAGCGGGTCGCTCTTGCGTCCGCGGTGGCCGTGGATGGCCTGCTGGACACGGTGGCGGCACCGGTCGAGGGCGTCGCCTGCCAGGCGGACAACGTGGAAGGGATCCATCACCGCCACGGCGTCGGGCAGTTCCTCGGCGGTGGCGGTCTTGAAGCCGGTGAACCCGTCCATCGCGACCACCTCCACGTGGTTGCGCCACGCTTCGGGGCGGTCGGCGAGCCAGGTCTTGAACGCCTGCTTGGAGCGGCCCTCGATCATGTCGAGCAGTCGGGCCGGGCCGGTACCGTCGCGGACGCCGGTCAGGTCGATGATCACGGTGACGTACTTGTCGCCGCGGCGGGTGTGGCGCCACACGTGCTCATCGACACCGATCACGGCAACGCCATCGAACCGGCCGACGTCGTCGATCAACACTCGCCTGCCCTCGACCAGGACGGCGTCGTTGGCGGTGTTCCAGGCGACCCCGAGGCCTTCGGCGACCCGGGCCACGGTCAGGTGCTGGACCACGATCCCTTCGAGCGCCCACCGCAGCCCACAACGCGACAGCTTCGCCCGCGGCTCGGCAGCCAGGCTGGTGTCTTGGCGCCAGACGTGTCCGCAGCCGGTGCACCGGTAACGGCGCACGACCACCTCCAGCGTCGTGGGTCGCCACCCGAGCGGTTCGTGCGCCAGTCGCCGCACCACGGTGTCACGCGGCGCCCCCTCACAGCCGCAGCGGCGGCACCACTGGTCAGGCTCGACGACCCGGCAGGCCAGCACCGCACGATCGGGTTCGAGTCGTTGCCCAACCGCTTCGAGGCCGAGCTCGTCGAGCCGGCAGAACGTGGTCAGGTCAGGGCAGGCGAAGCCCGCATGAGAGGTAGCGTCAGGCATGTCGAGGTCTTCCGGATGAGGCGTGTAGGAACCTTCATCCTCGGGAGACCTCGACCCCTATCC
>NZ_BAABIB010000177.1:0-10040 GCF_039542405.1 Amycolatopsis dongchuanensis | reverse complement strand
CTTGCCGGGCCAGGTCTCACGCAGCCACGCGACATCCTGGATCGTGGCGGACGGGTCGAACATGTGATTCGCGAGGTCCGCGACCGTGCCCTCCCAGCTGCTGAACGACGCGAACTGCAGCGGCTCGGTGGTTAGCAGGTTGAGCCACCAGTGCGGACGGAGCGCCCCGTCGAGGAACGTCCTGGCCGTCAGCGAAGGCGGGATGGTCATTCCATTGCGGACATCGCGCAGCCGTGACCCGGCGACCGGCGTGTCAACCGTGAGCACGACCGCCTCGTAGCCGGCGCGTTCCGCGGCGCGGACAAGGTCGATACTGCGGTCGCGGTCTCGCCACAGGTACAGCTGGAACCACCGGCGTGTCTGCGGCGCGGCGGCCGCCAGGTCGCCGGCCGAGGTCGTGCCCATCGTCGACAACGCGTAAGGCACGCCGGCGGCCGCCGCTGCTCTGGCGACGGCGACTTCCCCTTCGTGGTGCATCATGCGGGTGAACCCGGTCGGCGCAAGCGCTATCGGCAGGGCGGCGGACTGCCCGAGGATCGTGGCGGATGTGTCCACATTCGACACATCGTGCAGGACCGCGGGGCGGAATTCGATCCGGTCGAACGCCGCCCGGTTCCGCGCCATCGAGATCTCGGCTCCGGCACCCCCGTCGGTGTAGTCGAACACCGCACGGGGCGCGCGCCGCCGCGCGACGGCGCGCAGGTCGTCGACCGTCGCGGCGTTGGCGAGACGGCGCCGAGTCCCGTTGAGGGCAACGGGTTTAGGCCGCAGTAACGGGGCGAGGTCGGACCAGCGGGGAATCCTGCGGCCGCTCATTCCGCCTCCTCCACACACCGATGGGTCATGGTGCCGATCCCCTCGATCGTCGTGACGACGGTGTCGCCGGGTTTGAGATAGCGCGGGGGTTTGCGACCCATACCGACACCGTCCGGGGTGCCGGTGAAGATCACGTCTCCCGGGCTGAGCGGGCAGATCCACGACAGCGCCGAGACCAGCCGCGCCACCGGATGGATCATGAGCCTGGTCCGCCCCTCCTGCACCGTCTCGCCGTTGACCTGGCACGTCAGGCGCAGGTCGTCGGGGTCGTCGAACTCGTCGGCGGTCACCAGAGCCGGCCCTAGCGGGCCGTAGCCTGGGAACGACTTACCCAGCGAGAACTGGGGCGGCGACCCCTCCATCTGCACGGCTCGATCGGAGAAGTCCTGGCCGACCGTCAGGCCCGCGATGTGATCCCAGGCCTTCTCGGGGGCGACGCGATGAGCGGGCCTGCCGACGACGGCGACCAGCTCGACTTCCCAGTCCACCTGGTCGCCAGAGAGCACCAGGTCGCCACCGGGGCCGGCGATACTGCTGGGGAACTTGGTGAAGGTCAGCGGCCGCCCGGTCGCCGCGGCGAGACCGGTCTCCTCCGCGTGGCTGTGATAGTTCAGCCCGACCGCGAAAACCTGTGATGGCCGCGGTACCGGAGACAGCAGCGGTCCCACCGGCTCGCGGCCGCGGTCCGGTCGCGCCGTTTCGGCCCACGCGCGGAAGGCGTCCCATTCCCCGAACAGGGACTGGGGGTCGGGACCGAACCGGCCGAGGCTGGCGGTGGCGACGTCGGCCCGGCCGTCCAAGGTCTCGAGGACGGCGCGGCCGGCCACATTAAGCAGGCGCATTAAGGACTTTTCCCTTCTGTCAGGCAGTGATCAGGTCGGAATGGGCGGTCTCGCGGGCCGCCAGCGCCGCGACGAGTGAGACGATCGCCCCGGCGATGACGAAGAAGGCGGGTGCGGCCGGGTTACCGGACCACGAGATGAGGAACGTCGCGATCAGCGGGGCGGTCCCGCCGAGCAGGGTCACCGGGATGTTGAGGCTGAGCGAAAGGCCGGTGTAGCGCACCGGCGTCGGGAACAGCTCGGCGACCACGGCCAGCATCACCGCGGAGTGCGGGGCGAACGCGAGACCGAGTAGGCACAGTCCGAGGACGACGATGAGGAAGTCGGTGCTGCCGAGCATCAGGAACGCCGGGTAGGTGACGGTCGCGAGCGCCACGGTGCCGGCGATCATGAGGGGCTTGCGTCCCACCCGGTCACTCAGCCGCGCGAAGAACGGAATGAGCGCGCAGTAGAACGCCAGCCCGGCGAGGTTCGCGGCCTGGGCCTCGAACCGGCTGTGGCCGACCACCTGTCCGAGGTAAGTCGGGGTGTAGACAAACAGGATATAGATACAGATCGCCGGCGTGACGACCACGCCCATGCCGATCACCAGCGAGCGCCACTGCCGCCGGATGCCGGCGAGCAAGGGCGCCCGCTCGACATCGGCGTGCGCGCGGGCGGCCTCGAAGTGCGGCGTCTCGCCCAGGCGCATCCGCAGGTACAGGCCGATCAGCCCGAGCGGGACGCCGACCAGAAACGGCAGCCGCCATCCCCAGGAGCTCAAGGCCTGCTCGGACAGGCCCGCGGAAAGGATGGTGGCCACCCCGCCACCGGTGAACAGCGCGAGGCCGATCGTGAAGGTCTGCCAGCCCGTGTAGTACCCGCGTCTGCGGCTCGCGGAGTACTCCGAGATGAAGGAGGTCGCCCCGCCGTACTCGCCGCCGACGGAGATGCCCTGCACCATCCGCGCGAAGGTCAGGATCAGCGGCGCCGCGATGCCGATCTGGCCATAGGTGGGCAGGAGACCGATCACGGTGGTCGAGACGGCGATGAGGATCACGGACACCGCGAGCGGCGTGCGGCGGCCGTGCCTGTCGCCGAGGTGGGAAAAGATCAGCGCGCCGACGGGGCGCGCCGCATAGCTGACCGCGAACGCGGCAAAAGTCAGAAGCAGGCTGGCCGCGGTGTCACTACTGGGGAAGAACAACTTCGCAATGACAGTGGCGAAGTAGCCGTACACGACGAAGTCGTAGTACTCGATGAAGTTCCCGATGCAGGCAGCGGTAATCGCCTTGCGGCGCTGCACGGCGTTGATGGCTGACAGTGAGTCAGGGGCGCGCACGGTCATGGGCAACCTCCGTTGGTTGTCGCGCTCGATCGGAGATATCCTGCATGCAGGATGCAGCCATGTCAATCAGCAGGGCGCTTCCAGGCGGATCTAGCAGCGGTTACGACCTCCTGTGACAGTTCGCGGCGCCGAGCCGATGCATGCAGGTGGGCGCCCCCTGGTGCGGTTCCGAAGTCAAGGACGCCAAGGAGCTGAAGGCCCTCGTCGACGAAGGTCACCAGGCAACGGCAGCGTCGCGACGAGTTCGGCTCCTCCTCGGCGAACCCGCCGCACGCTGACCTTGTCGCCGGCCGAGCCGATCCGCCACCGTACGAGGCCGCCCGCGGTGTGCTGATCACCGTCGAAGGAATCTGGGGCGGCGGAAAGACCACGACCGCCACCGCGCAGGGCGGCACGATCGTGGTGCGGTCTTCCCGCGCGTGCAGCCACAGCAGCACCCCCGCGCCATCCCGGGACCGCGTGGAGAACGACACCACCCCCACGACCTCGCCATCGCTGGTCGCGGCCACGGCCGTGCGCGGCGCGGCCAGCTCCTCCCACCACGACGAGTCGACCGGCGAGCGGCCAGCCAGAGCCTCGCCGAGCATCTCGGCCGTGGCGACCGGCTGGCCGGGAAGCCTGTCCGCGTTGACCAGCTCGAGCACAGCGTGATGGTCAGCGGCCTCCAACGGTCGCACCGCGAGCCCTGCGGCGGTGATGCCCATGAGCACGCCTACCCTTCCGACCTGCACGGCAGCCCGTACGACAGCTGTAGTCCCCGATCGTCCCGCGCTCGCCCGGGAAGTGCGAACCCGGAGCTAGGCGTGCTCGGCCGTGGCGGGGGAGGCCGGCCGAGCATGGCTGGCGTGTCGGTGGAAAGCGGCCTCGAGCGCGGCCGGGCCGAGTAGTTGCAGGAACGAGCGGCCATCGCAGGCGTGGCACAGCGTCGTGCACGCGACGTCGTAGCCGCCGGGCCGGCTGAACGCGGCGACTACCGGGCGCAGACCGGAGACGTCACCGCAGCCCGCGCACGTCTCGGCCACCGGGCATCCGCTCGTGTCGAGCAGCGCTTCGTCCGGCCCGGTGAAGTCCAGATCCTCGACGTCGTCGAAGTCGTCTCCGGGGCCGAGGTAGTGCCAGCCGGCGAGGTCGAGCCCGGCCGGGACCGGCGAGACGCTGACGAGGTCGAGGTCGAGGTGACGGTGGCCGCCACGATCGTGCTGGCGCTTGGCCGCGCGGGCCGCGCGGCGGCGGAGCTTGTCGGCGCGGCCGGTACGGGAGCGGTTCCCCTTGCCCATGCTCAGTTCTCCGCTTCGGTGGTGTCGTGTTCGGTCGCGGTCGCCGCGCTGGTCGGGTTCTTGCGGCGCGGTGGGCGGCCCAGGCGCCGCGCGACGTCCTCGATCTCGTCGTCGTCGTAGGCGGTACGGGTCCCGGAGATCGACATCCCGGTCGCGGCGGCCAGATCCTTGAGCTGGTACGGCTGGGGCCGCACGAACTCGCGGGCGTAGGCCACCAGCAGCCGCATCCGCGCCTCGGCCTCACGCATCTCCTGTCGAGCCGTGCCGATCTCGGCCAGCAGCGGGTCGAAGTACTCCTCGGCGTGCTCTGCGGTGAGCCGCAGGTTCTGCTCGAACTCGCGCCGCTGCTCCGCCACCTCGTCGCGCCACGCGTCGAGCCCGCACCGCGCCTCCTCGTCCGCGTCATCAGGCAGCGGATCCGGCCACGGGTACACGATGTCGACCAGGTCATCGATCATGTCACGCTTCGTCATGTGATTCAGTATGCGCCATATATTGCGAAGCTCGCAATAGGGTACGCGACGTGAAACATGTTGCGCCGAGAAGTCGTTTCCCCGTCGAGGGATGAGTCTGCAAAACGATCCTTTTGTGGACCCATGCCGCCGGGGTGTGCGACTGCTGGCTAGTATGAGTCCTGAAACCAGTCCGGTATTCAACGTCCGCAAACAGCCGGACCGTGCGTTTACTGGACTCATGTCTGGAAGGTGGGGTCGGCCAGCCGTGACTCGCTACGGTTACGCCCGCGTCTCCACGCGCGAGCAGAACCCGGAAAGCCAGTTCGACGCGCTCACCGCGGCCGGTGTCGCGCCGGAGAACATCGTCATCGAGAAGATCTCCGGCAAGCTCGCCTCCCGGCCCAAGCTCGACCAGCTGCTCGAACGGCTCGAGCCGGGCGACCAGGTCGTGGTGACGCGGTTGCGCCGCATCGGGCGCAACCATCAGCACCTGCTGGACCTGGTGGCCTGGTTCGACAAGCACGACGTCGACTTCGAGGTCCTGGAGCAGGGCATCGACACCTCCACCCCGCTGGGGCGGTTGTTCTTCCGGTTCATGGCCGCGCTGGCCGAGTTCGACCGGGAAGCCATCGTCGAAGGCACCCGCGAGGGCCTGGCGGCGGCTCGCGCGCGTGGACGTGTCGGAGGACGTCCGCCGGCGTTGACCCAGCGGCAAATCGATCAGGCCCAGATCATGTACGACTCCGGCAAGTACACCGTCGACGAGATCGCCGAGACCTTCCGGGTTTCCCGCTCCACCATGTACAAGCAGCTCGCCGCCCACCAGGACGGACACGACTGCGCGCTGGTGGTCTACCGAAACACCCGCACCCGCAAGGTCGATGCCTACAACAACCGCCGATTCGGGGAGACCGGGCAAAGCGAGGAGGTCCAGCTCGAAGCCGACCGCAAATGGTGGCCCATCGCGGCCAACCGCGAATCCCGCGTGAAAGCCATCGTCTACGTCGTCGACGGCGTCGTGACCCGCATCCGCGGCATCACACCCGGCGCGAAGTGGAAACGCGACGACCGCGGGTACGCCGACGTTCCCGTCACCGCACCCCTGACCGAGCTGGAGATCGCCCGCCAGCTCCCGACGCTGGGCATCGCGCTCGGCGACCGCCGCCCGCACGTGCGCGGCAAGATCCGCGAGTACGTGTCCCTATAGAACGGCCGGGAGGCCTGAACGCATCAGCACCGCCACCAACACCGAGCAGTTCCCCTATCGAATCGCCGACGCCCACAACCACGGCTGGCTCGGTGACGGCACCGGCCGCTACCGCGGCTACGACCCCGCCGCCAGCACCATCGAGGGGCGCCTGCTGGCCGATCGGCCGCTGGCCGACATCGAACGCGACTTCGGGCCGTGGCGACCGGTCGAACCTCCGACCGCCCAGGATGTCGAGGAGCTGCGTGCCGCGTTCACCCTCGCCGGCCGCAAGCTGATCACCAGCGTCGCCTCCGCGCTGGAGCAGATCCACCACGAGGCTCGCGAACGGTTCGGCCCCTGGGACCGCGACCCCAGCGCAACCGCTGCCTACGCCCAGCGCACGCTGACCGCTGGCCGGCCGGGCTCGTGGGAGGCCGAAAGCCTCATGCCGATCGTGTGGTTCGGCAACGAGCTGAATCTGTGGCCCCACAAGAACTCCCTGCCCGTGGAAGAGATGCGCCGCACCGGGCCGAACCCCAAACGGGTACACCGCGAGGCCCGCGACCAGATCGCGGCCGTGCTCCGCCGCTGGGTCGCCAGCGAGGACCGCTACACCGAGGTCGCCGAGACCCTGGCCGCCTTGGTATCGGAGTTCGCCGACGAACAGTACGGCGCCGAGGGCTGGGCCAAGATCGCCGACCAGTGGTTGCAACCCCGCAGCCTGGCCCGAGACAACTTCAACGCCTGCTACGTGCTGCTCTACAGCGTGTCGGAGCATTTCGACGTCGATCTGCTTGCGTGAGCGAGCCGCGCCGGGGACCTGGGGATCCCGCTCAGCACCGAGGGGTGCTCTGGCGCGGCAGCTCCGCGGCTCCCTGCCACCGATAGGTGTATAACGACGTATTCTCCGGCGGCTGGGTTTATTCCAGGTGGGTCCCGGCACCTGACAACCGGTGCCGGGACCCGGCGATGCTAGGGCCGCGCCCACGTCCAGCGGGCGGCCGGCGGGCCAGCCACGCGATGCTGCCCACCAGCGGCATGACCGCGACACCGGCAGCTTCCGGCGCCACGGTTCCCAGGGCGACGACCGGGCCAGCCAGCAGCACCAACAGCCTCAGCGTCGCCGACCATCCGGACAAGACGACCACACCGATCAACCCGATCCCGGGCTCGGCCGCGAAGCGGCGGTGCCGCCGCGGATGCGGAGGCCACGGGTGGCGTGCTCGAGCAAGCAGGTACTGCACGCTCACCGCATCAGCTGACCGCCCACGGCGCGACGGCCGCGACCGCCTTGTCCGCGGCCGCGCTGTCGGTACTGTCGTCATCGTTCTCGTCTCCGTTCGTTCGCAAGCGATCCGGTGGGCAGAACACGGCGCGGGTCTTCTGTGCCAGCAGGAGACCCGCGCACCTCTTCTCGTGCCCCTCTCGGCCTTCGCCCATCCAGGGCAACCAGGGCACCCCGTCATACTGTCGGTTACTCCGCGGTTGTTCATATTTTCGCGACGAACGGCCCCAATCTCTCGTTCAACGGTCAACCGATCTTCGGTGTGACAAGGGGGGTACTTGCTACGTCTGCGCACGTGAAAGGCAGCGCTCACCACCGCGTCCGGCTCGTGGCGAGGCGGATTGACCGCAGGACTACGGGCCAGCTAGGGCGATTTCGATTAATCGTAAACCCGATTATTTCTGCACTCTGAGTAGTACTGGAGTCGGTCGCGGTGACCATCCGTTCGTCGACGAGGGTGACTAGTGGGGCCGAACGGTGACCGCTCACCGACGAACTCGCCGACGTACGGCGGGGCGGGTTGCCTGCTATCGCGCAGTTACCGAGATCGCTCGTGGCAGCCGAGCTCCACGCCTACAGTCGGTGATCGTGACGGCACCCGACGAACCTCCCGTTCCAGGACGGTGGAACCCACCGGCACCGCGCGAGCTGCCATCAGTCCGGGAAGCCCTCGCGGATTCCCTGCGTAACCCGTTCCAACTCCAGGCGCTGGTCTACAACCTGGCGAACCAGCGCGGCACGATGCCCGGGCTCAGCGGGGATCTGCGGCGTGATGCTGCGCAGTTGCTGGAGCAGGAGCGCGGCCGGCTGGCGGCGGCGGAGCTGTTCTACGTCACCGAGGACATGACCCGGTTGGCGCTTGCGGCCGCGGAGACGCTGCCGGTGCACAACCTGCATCCCGAGGACGTCCCGGCCGAGCACGGGTTCGTGGTGTTCGCCGAGCCGATCGGCGCCTACCTGCCCGACGCCCTGCCGGACACACCGCCCGACGCGCTCGACGTCGTCACGATCGTCGCCGCGTCCTGGGGGCCGCTGGAAGGGGTCCTCGAGGGCGACCCGGGGGTGTGGTTGACGTTCTGGTCGGCCAGCGATCCCGAGAGCGAGATTCCACTGCTCATGAAGTACCGCGGCATGTCGCGATCGGAGGCGGAGACCTTCTACCGCCGGACCCGCGCGGAACTGAACTGGGACAACGAGCTGGTCAACCGGTTCGGCGCGGCCGGGATCCGCATCAAGGAGACGACCCGCCACGGCACCGTCGTCCACGGAGAGGACTTCGACAAGACCCAGGTCGGCTGGCAGCAGGTCAAGAACACCACCGTGGCATGGGGCCAGGTGGTGCGAGCGACCTGGTTGCTGATCACCCAGCCGGGCGTGACCGAGGTCGACGAGCATCCGCTGCCGCGCACCCTGCGTCGGCGCGCCGAGCGGGAGGGCTACAACCCCCACGCCGTGCGGGTCGTCCGCATCCGCGACCGCGCCGATACGCCCCACCGCGAGCAGAACACCGAACGCAGCTACCGCGTCCGCTGGACCGTGCGCGGGCACTGGCGCAACCAGTGGTACCCCTCCCGCGGCGAACACCGCCCGGTCTGGATCAACCCGCACGTCAAAGGCCCGCAGGACGCACCACTGCGCACCGGCGAAACCGTGCACGTCCTCGCTACGGACCCCGACATCGCCGAGAGGAGCCCGGCAGGTAGCGAGACCGTGCAGCCCTGCGCGGGTGAACCCCGCAACTCCGCCTTGTGATCTTGGCGGCCACGGCCGGACAATCCAAACGTATGTTCGATGCTCGTCTTCCCCGCGGGCGTGGGTTCGTGACGTCGTGGAGTGCGTGGGATGGGCTTCAACAATCCGCAGCAGCCGTGGCGGGAGCTGGAGCGGCAGCTGGACGGCCGTCCGGTCCCGGAGGGCGGGGATGGCAACGATTCGCCGGCGTGGTCGCGGAAGCGGGAGGGCTACCGCGGTGCGCCGGAGGATCTGCGCGGCCGCCGGGCCGACGACGCGCTGAGCGAGCGGGTTCCCTACGCGGAGCTGCACGTGCACTCCAACTTCAGCTTCCTCGACGGTGCTTCGCACCCGGAGGAGCTGGTGGAGGAGGCCGCACGGCTGGAGCTGGATGCGATCGCGCTGACCGATCACGACGGCATGTATGGCGCGGTCCGGTTCAGCGAGGCCGCCGCTGAGCTGGGTGTGCGCACGGTCTACGGCTCGGAGCTGTCGCTGGGGCTGTCGATGCGGCAGAACGGCGTCCCGGACCCGGAGGGTGAGCATCTGCTGGTGCTGGCGCGGGGCCTGGACGGGTATCGGCGGTTGTCGGCGGTGATCGCTGACGCCCAGCTGCGCGGGAAGGAGAAGGGTCGCCCGGTCTACGACCATGACCAGCTCGTTGACGAGCTGCGCGGCCAGGTCGTGGTGCTGACCGGCTGCCGTAAGGGCGTCGTCCGCCGGGCCCTGGTCGAGGACGGCCCGGCCGCGGCCGCCGACGCCCTCAGGGCGCTGGTCGACCGGTTCGGCCGTGGCCACGTCGCCGTCGAACTCCTCGATCTCGGCTATCCGGAGGACGGGGTGCGCAACGACGTCCTGGCCGGCCTGGCGGCCGAGCTCGGCCTGCCCACCGTCGCCTCGGGCAACGTGCACTACGCCCAGCCCAGCGCGGGCCGGCTCGCCGCGGTGGTGGCCGCGGTGCGGGCCCAGCGCAGCCTCGACGACATCGCCGGATGGCTGCCGCCCGCGTCGATCCAATTCTTGCGCTCCGGCGCGGAGATGGCCCGGATTTTCGCCCGCTGGCCGGGTGCGGTGCAGCGTGCCGCGGTGCTCGGGGTGGAGTGCGCCTTCGAGCTGGA
>NZ_BAABIB010000176.1:0-1076 GCF_039542405.1 Amycolatopsis dongchuanensis | reverse complement strand
GGTGAGCGCGAGGCTTGCCAGTGGAGGTGAGTCATGGCACGTGCGCCGGAGGTGTTCGCGCGGTCGTTGGAGCCCGAAGAGGCCCAGCGGCTGGTCAAGATCACGAGGTCGACCCGGGATCGGGTGCGGCTGCGACGGTCCGGGATCGTGCTGGCCTCGACCCAAGGCCGGTCCGCGGGCGAGATCGCAGCGATGTTCGCCGCGAGCGAGGGGTATGTGCGGGAGGTGATCCACGCGTTCAACGACTCCGGGTTCGCGGCGTTGTCCCCAAAATGGAGGGGCGGCCGCCCAGCTAAGTTCGGGCCGGCCGCCCGGGATCAGATCTGCCGCATCGCCGCCTGCCAGCCCGCTGAGCTTGGGTTGCCGTTCACCACCTGGAGCCTGACCAAACTGGTCGAGTATTTAGCCGAGCACGCGTGGATCAGGGCGAGCACCGAGACCGTCCGGCAGATCCTGCGCAAGGAAGGCGTGTCCTGGCAGGCGACGAAGACCTGGAAAGCCAGCAAAGACCCGGACTTCGTGGCCAAGAAGACTCGCATCCTCGACCTGTATGACCGACCACCCACGGACGGACGGGTGATCTGCGTCGATGAGTTCGGGCCGCTGAACCTGCAGCCCCGTCCCGGTCGCGGCTGGTTCCCTCGCGGCCGACCGGCCCGCCTGCGCGCGACCTACACCCGCACCAAGGGCATCCGGCACATGTTCGCCGCACTCGACCTCGCCACCGGGCAGATGTTCTACCGGTTCCGTGACCGCAAACGCTGGCCCCAGTTCCTCGACTTCTGCAAACAGCTACGCCGACGCTTCCCGGCCGGGAAGCTCTACCTGGTCTGCGACAACTACGGACCACACGGCAAGGCCGAGGTCACCGCGTGGTGCGCGGCCAACGGGATCGAGCTGGTCTACACACCCACCAACGCCTCCTGGCTGAACTGGATCGAATGCGAGTTCACCGCGGTCCGCTACTTCACCCTCGACGGCAGCGACTACCCCAGCCACGCCGCCCAAGAGGCCGCCATCGCCGGCTACCTGCGCTGGCGCAACCGCCACTGCCACCCAAAGCGTCACTTCGCCGT
>NZ_BAABIB010000175.1:0-712 GCF_039542405.1 Amycolatopsis dongchuanensis | reverse complement strand
GCGGAAAATTCATGCCCAGCTCAACCGGGAGGGAATCCGGGTGGCTCGCTGCACGGTCGAGCGGTTGATGCGCCGCTCCGGCCTGCAGGGACTGTGTCGAGGCAAGCGGCCCAGGACCACCATCGCTGCGGCCTCGCCGTCGTCCCCGGCGGACCTGGTCAACCGGCGCTTCACCGCCGACCGGCCGAACCGACTCTGGGTCGCCGACATCACCTATATCCGGACGTTGTCCGGCTGGGTGTATGCCGCGTTCGTCATCGACGTTTTCTCACGAATGGTCGTGGGCTGGCAGGTGTCGACCTCGCTGCACACGAATCTCGCCCTCGACGCCTTGGAAATGGGGATTTGGGCGCGAAAGCGAGCCGGACAAGACGTAACCGGCCTCGTCCATCATTCCGATCGTGGAGTTCAATATCGAGCCATCCGCTACACCGAGCGCTTGGCGGAAGCCGAGGTTGTCGCCTCGGTCGGTTCACGCGGGGATTCATACGATAATGCGATGGCCGAGGCATTCAACTCCCTGTTCAAGGGAGAACTGATCCATAACCCTGTCGCCCGCGGTCGCGGCTGGCAATCGGTCCGCGATGTCGAGATCGCCGTCGCCGAATACGTCGACTGGTACAACCATCGCCGCGTCCACGGCGAGCTCGGCCACCGCACCCCAGCCCAGACCGAGACCGACCACCGAGCATCACGCTACGATCAACCCCTC
>NZ_BAABIB010000174.1:0-764 GCF_039542405.1 Amycolatopsis dongchuanensis | reverse complement strand
GATGGCCTGGTGGACATCGGCTCGGCGTTCAGTGCGGAGACGGAGTCGTCGGAAGCCCTTGATCCAGGCGAAGGTGCGTTCGACAGGCCAGCGGATGGTGCCCAAACCGGAGCCGTGTTCGACGCCGCGTCGGGCGATGACCGGGGTGATGCCTCGGGCGCGGAGGAGGCGGCGGTACTTGTCGTGGTCGTAGCCGCGGTCGGCGTAGAGCCGGCGCGGACGGCGGCGTGGTTTGCCGATCAGGCCGCGGATCGGTGGGACGGCGTCGATGAGCGGGATCAGCTGGGTGACGTCGTTGCGGTGCCCGCCGGTCAAGGTGATCGCCAGCGGGACGCCGGTGGCGTCGGTGATCAGGTGGTGCTTGGAGCCGGACTTGCGCCGGTCGACCGGGCTCGGCCCGGTGTGGTCCCCCCTTTGAGGGCGCGCAGGTGGGTGGAGTCGACCAGCATGGCGGACAGGTCCAGCAAACCGGCTGCGCGCAACTCCGCGAGCAGGCGTTCGTGCAACCGCTGCCACGCCCCGGCCTCGTGCCACTCGGTCAACCGCCGCCAGCACGTCGCACCCGAGGCGCCGAACAACGCGGTAGGCAGCCGGTTCCAGCCGATCCCGGTACGCACCACGTACAGGATGCCTTCCAAGGCGGCACGATCATCTGCGCGTCGACGCCCGGGATAGCGGAAGCGCCTCGCACGTACCGGGATCAGCGGTTCCAAGCGTGCCCACAGCTCATCGGTCAGGACTTCCTCGCGCACGCCGTGATCCTG
>NZ_BAABIB010000173.1:0-11271 GCF_039542405.1 Amycolatopsis dongchuanensis | reverse complement strand
CACCTGCATCCGCCGATCCTCGCGGACCGCGGACATCCCTGAAAGGTAGGGCGGCATGACGGACATCGACATTGTGAGCACAGCTGGTGTGCTTGCCGTGCCCGATCTCACCGAAGACGACAGGACCACGGTTGAACAGCACTGGCAGGCGGTCACCCGGTATCTCGAATCAGGTAACCCCGGCGCGCTAGGCCGGTTCGCCGGTGCGACGGTGGGCGGATACGCGAACGTACCCGAATACAGGTTAGCGACCAATCTCGACACGATTGATCAACTCGCCTTGATAGGCGACATTTGACGACCAGCCAGTCATTTACACATCGGTTGTGGCGTACCCGTAGCGCTGCACAAAAGTGATTACGGAGTAGCCATGACGACGTATAACGTTCCTCCGGGTGAACTTGCCTCTGTTAGGCCGGGTGAGCCATACCCCCAAGAGAAGATTGTCGCCTATGCGCAGGAATTGAAAGCGCTCGGCAGTGCGTCCGCGCTGGACCGTTGGTGGCTGTTGAACGCCGCCGTCGATGTCGCGTTGAACCACATGGAAGAGCTGCGCTCGGCACTGAATCACCCGATGCGAGGTGGATACGATGCCGCGTCGTAACTCGGAACCTACGCGGTTTGTCTATGGCGTTCTCGGAGTTGTGGTTGCCGCGCCGGTCGCGTTGTCATCCCAGAGTTTGTATCGCTGGGCGCGTTCGCCCGCCGGATTGGGTCTGCCCTGGTGGTGGGCGTTGGCCGCGTTCCTCGCGACCGATGGGGGCGCGCTCGTGTGTGTGGCGCTAACGATTGTGGCGGCACATCGAGGAGAGTCCGGTGGGATGGCCCACTTGTTGGTGTGGGTGTTGGCCAGCTTGTCCGCGTACGCGAACTGGCGTGCGGGGGTGGAGTTGCACGCGCATGATGCCGTGTGGTTTCTGCCCGCGATGTCGGGTCTGGCCGTCGTCATGGTCGAGGTGGTCAGCCGGGCCGCTCGCCGTTGGGTGCGGGTCGCGGCGGGGGTGCATGAGCCGGCGCTTCCCCGATTCCGGTTCCTGCGCTGGATATTCGCGCCGTCCGAAACGTTCGCGGCGCTCCGCGTCGCCGTACTCAACGGCATTACTGATCACCACCAGGCGGTGAACATCGTCCGAGCCCGCGATAACTCGGTAGCGACGGCGGAACCGGCCTTGTCTCTGGTGTCCAAGGCGGACGCAGTACGTCGGGCTATTTCGGCCACCAACTCAACCGACCCGAGCGTTCTTACTGAGTGGCTTTCCGGTCAGGGGGTCGAGGTGAGCCGGCCGTACATCGGCCGCATTGCAGGGCAGGCTCAACGTCCACATCTGGCGGCCGTGGGGGATAGCGACTGAAAGGGGAAAGCCCACCGGTTGGCGGCCGGTGGGCTTTCCAGGCAACTCCGTGGGAAGGGAGTGGAACAATGTATGTGAATAGTGTATCTTGCTTGGTCCTGCCCGCGCCAGTCGGTTCCGCTCGTTTCCGGGGGATCGGGTGACGACATGGCAGCCATCTTTTTTGACGATTTTTATCGTAGCGCGACGGCCATAGTGTCCGGTCGGGAAATCTTCCATCTGCCATCGGCTGATGTGCTCGACGCCATAACCGAGATCTCCCAATGGAATCCCGGTGACATGATCACGGACGAATTGGTCAATGCGGAACGGGTCGTTCAGAACGCGCTTGGTGGGCGCGGGCGAAAGTCTCTGTTTGAGATGAAGCCTGCCCAGCGTCGGCGGTTGTTGAGCAACGCGGGACGCGGAAAGACGCGGACACAGGCACGCGGACATGGTGCAACCCCGGAACGGCCACAGCAGGCCGACCGGCACCCGCAACGGTACGCGGAATACCAGGCCGCGCGGGTGAAGGCTCTCCCGGTTGCTGTCAAAGATGAGGGTGTTATCCGGGTGGCTGGTTTGAACAAGCGTGACCGGTCCAAGGTTGCCAAGCACCATAACGCCATAAACAAGTATCTGGATTCAGGTATCGATATGGATTTGGCAAGATTCGAGGGTCGCACCGTGGGTGGATATGGTGGAATTCCTCGGTACGAACTGGAAACACGGTTGCAACCGATCGAGGATTGGGGAAATCAGGGACAGTTTGACTACGAGTCGTTTTATCAAGAGGTGGCGTGATCGACGATGGTTAGGATTTGCATAGGGTGCGGGCGGCGCGGGAATGTTGAGATGCACCACGTCGCGCGCCGGTTTGCCGACCTGGATTTGGTGGTGCCGGTGTGCCGGTCGTGCCACCTCGTATTAGGCGCGTTGCAGGATGCGAACGGGATACCTGCTGGTGGTCAGTCAGTGGGACCGCTCGACGCGACGCGGGCACGCCTGTATGGCGTGCTGGACGTGTTGACCGTGCGGACTGCGCTGCAAGGCATGTCGGCGGCTGCTGCGCTGAACGCCGAGTTCGCCCAGCTCGCCGGGCATCTGGTGGACACACTCGGCGCGGCAGACCGAGAGGGACGGTTCGCCCCCGACCCCCGGCATAAGGTGCCCGCGCTGACCGAGGTTCAGCCGGTGGGGCACGTAGACAACCTAGCGGCTTATCTGGGTGGGTGTTATTCGATGCTGGGCGAATTGGCACGGACCAGCGGTAGCGACGATTTGGCCGACCTGGTGAGGCCAGTAGTGGAGCATCCCGAAGTTCTTGTCACCGCGACAGCTCAGGTACTTCTTCCAGCGGGGTGTCCGGCATTGGTCGCGTGGATGACCCGCGTCGTGGACCTGTTCCGGGACCTGGTGAACGCGCACGATGCGGTACAACCGACCAGCGGCATTATCCGACAATTGGGCGAGGCCATGTCCGGTCTGCCGAACACACTCATCGCCGCGCTACGAGAGGCGCTGGACAAAGCACACGAACAGGATGGCGCAGAATGACGAGCGAGCCAACGCCCGAGCAGGCAGGAGCGGAAGCGTGAGCGACATGCACCTTCCTGTTTACACGCGGATATGGCCGGATACCCCCCTACGTCGAACAGGCGCGCAGACAGCGCGACCCATCGATCAAGTAATTGTGTTCGACACCGAAACCACGATCGACCCGTCGCAGCGGCTCAACTTTGGGTGCTTCCGATACTACAAACGGAATCCGTTTGGCGCGTGGACCTTTTACGCGGAAGGGCTGATTTACGCGGACGACCTGCCCGTACGCGACCCAGATGGATTCGCCACCCTGCAACGGCACACGCGGACTCACAAGGCTGATACAGGTTCGGCTTCGCACGGCGTTTCTCGGGATTTGCTGCTCGTCTCGCGGGCAGAGTTCGCGAACAAGTATCTACACGACAAAGGCTACCGCCACAAGAAGTACCAAGGGCTCGAACCGGCCACCATCGTCGGCTTCAATCTTCCATTCGACCTGTCACGTCTCGCCGTTGACGTAGGCGAGGCACGTAAAGGATACGCAGGCGGTTTCTCGTTCACCATGTTCACGAGGGCAGACGGTCGCGTAAACTGGCATCGACCACGAATTGCCGTCAAGTCCCTCGGTGCACACAAGACGCTGATTGGCTTTACCGGGAGCAAAACTAACGATGGTTACGCCCCTGACGGGGACACCGTGTTTCGGGGCAACTTCGTTGATCTACACACGCTCGTGTTTGCGCTAACTGACCGGTCTCATAGCTTGAAAAGCGCTGGCGAGACTTTTGGATGCGAACAGGTCAAGAGTGATGCGGAAGCGCACGGGAAGATCACGGATGACTACATTACGTATTGCCGTCAAGACGTAGCGGCCACATACGATCTGTATGAAAAGGTCATGGCCGAGTATGAGCGGCATCCGTTCGACAAGCCGGCATCGGCCATGTTTTCCGGTGCGTCCGTGTCGAAAGCCTATTACGACGCGATGGGCATCACCCCGCCCCTGGCCCGGCCAGCAATGGCCGACTTTCCACGTGAGATCTTGGGCTATGCTATGGCGTCGTTCTACGGCGGACGCGCAGAGGTGCACATTCGCAACACACCGCTGCCAGTCTCGCACAACGATTTCACTAGCATGTACCCAACCGTCAACGCACTGATGGGCCTGTGGGAATTACTCACTGACGAATGCATCCAGGTCGTGGACGCAACCAACGAGGTAAACGCCCTACTCGAATCAATCAGTATTGAGGAAATGCTGAACCCTGGCACATGGCGTCACATCGTCAGTATCGCTGAAATCGTGCCTGATGGAAATGTGTTGCCCGTGCGCGCTGAATACGACGACGGCTCACACAACATCGGGATTAACCGCCTGGTATCAGAACACCCTCTATGGTATACGGTTCCAGATCTGATCTCCGCCAAATTGCTCGGCCAGACGGTACCGCAAGTGCGAAGAGCCTATAAGTTTGTCGGTATTGGTCGCCAGCTCGATACGTTGCGGCCGGTGGACCTCCGGGGTCAGGTAAAGGTCAATCCGGCAACGGATGACTTCTTTGTCAAGGTAGTGGAAGTCAAGCAGCAAATGACCCAGAAAGACCACGCGAAGGACTGCGCCTGCGACCGATGTCGAGTTCGCGCGTCGTCCAAGGTACTCGCCAACGCGGGCAGCTACGGCATCTTTTCCGAGTTCGTTCGTCGCCCCCCATCTGAGCCGCTGACGCACCTAGTCTACGGTGCGGAGCCAATGCCGTGGGAACACACAAGCGACAAGGTAGAAGAACCCGGCGCATATTGCTTCCCTCCGCTCTCGACTCTGATTACAGGCGCCGCACGGCTCATGCTCACCATATTGGAAAGGCTGGTGACCGACGCTGGTGGAACCTGGATACTTTGCGACACCGACAGCATGGCCATCGTCGCCGACGAGCACGGCAGCGTGTACCCGTGCGACGGTGGACCGGAGCAGATGCCGGACGGACAACCAGCCGTACGCGCCTTGACCTACCGTCAGGTACGCGAAATCCGGGACCGGTTCCGTGACTTGATTCCATATAGCCGAGAATTGGTGCCAGATCTCATCGTGGAAGAGTTTCGGGGTAGATGCCTGGCTATCTCGGCAAAGCGCTATGCGCTGTACACTGTTGCGCAAGATGGAATTGATATCGTCAAGACGTCCGAGCATGGTCTAGGTCATCTGCTGAGTCCGGTTGACCAGAATTCCGAAGACAAAAATTGGCGTCGTCAGTGGTGGACACCGATGATTTGCGAAGCCGAGGGTATCCCGTGGGACCGATTGGCGTGGTTGGATCGGCCGGCTATGAGCCGAATTACTGTCTCGAACACAGTCTACTACCGGTCCTTTACTGAATGGAACCGGGGTAAGAGCTACGGAGAGTCGGTGAAGCCGTTTAACTTCATTCTCACCCCACATGTGTTTACGAGTCAGAACATGCAAAAGCATCCGGCTGTGTCGGACAAGTTTCGGCTCATTGCACCGTACGAGCAGGACGCGACAACGTGGCTTGACTCCGAGTACTGGAATATGTACGACCGGACCACAGGGGAATACCGCGTCACAGGTGAGCGCAAGGTCGCGCCTGACGGAGATCACCTCGAATTAGTTTTGAACGCGGACGATCCGATACCGATCGAAACCTACGGTGACATCTACTATGAATACAAGATGCACCCTGAGCGAAAATACAACGGGCCGAACGGTTGGCCGTGCGCACGACACACCAAAGGAATGCTGTCACGGCGCACGGTGCGACTGCTCGAACTCCACCACATAGGCAAAGAAAGCGAATTTGAGGACGAGCGCGCGGCCGGACTTATGTCACAAGTCGAGGCCACAATCGACTATACGCCCAACAGCGATAAGGACAAGTGGCGCAAGCTCGTGATGCCGGTATTGGATCGGAGGTACACGCCAGCCGAATTGGGTGCTATGCTCAGTGTGACCGACCGGCAGATTCGGCGTATTCGACAAGGCGCGAGCAATCCGAGCGCTAAGCTCAAGGAACAGCTTGAAACACTCGCTGTCAAAGAAGCACGTAAAGACATTGCGATCGTTAACCCTGATCTATGGGACCGCTACCCGCAGGCGGTACTCATCCGGTGGGCCGAGATGTGCGGAAGCGCCCGAACCTGTGCGAGGTGCGGAAAGCCAGTGACCGGAAAAGCCAAGTATTGCGGTGCGACCTGCCGACAAGCAGCGTCCCGCGCCAAGAAGGCGAATCGATAATTCACAATGGAAAAAGACAAGACCAACACTGCCGATGTGAACTTGTGTGGTCCGACTGAGCTGGTGGTTTGCCAGGAAGTCTCAACGACCGAAAGAGCCCGACCCAACCAGCTCCACCAGCGCGACCAGCAGGCGAACCGAGGACACCGACAGTGACCGCAGGTCAACACCCGGCCGCATTGCTTCCCAGCGATTGTCAAGCGCGGTTCGCTGGGGTGAGTGAGCCTCACGCCTCGGCCTCCCCCTAGAGCACCGGAGTTGCGTAGGGTGATGGGATGCGGACGACCTTCCATGAACAGCTCGACAGCCTGACCGGTCAGCTTGCGGACATGTGCGGGCTGGTCGCGGATGCCATGGAAAAGGCCACCCGGGCACTACTCTCAGCCGATCTACCTCTGGCCGAAGAGGTCATCACGCAAGACGCCGACATCGACGCGTTGCGGATGGAGAGTGAGGCACAGGCGTATGCCCTGCTGGCTCTGCAAGCACCGGTGGCCAGCGACCTCCGTTCGATCGTGACGCAGATCCACGTCAGCGAAAAGGTCGAGCGAATGGGAGACCTGGCCCGACACGTCGCCGAACAGACACGCCGCCGCCACCCTCAGCCCGCGATCCCGGCAGACACCCGCGACCGGTTCGCCGAGATGGCCCGCCTAGCGGTCGTGACGGCCCGCCAGGTTCAGCAACTGATCACGACCGGTCAGGCCCGATACACCGAACTGAACGACGCTGACGACCTCGTTGACAGCATCGAACGGAACTTGCTGGCTTCGGTCAGCCGGAACGACTGGCCCCATGGCGTCCGCGCGGGTATCGACGTCGCACTGCTCGCCCGGTTCTACGAGCGCTTCGCCGACCAGGCCGTCTCCATAGCCCGCCGGCTGGACTACGCGGTCACCGGAACCCTGCCGAGCCCGAACTGAGCCCTGTCGGCGCCAATGGTCGGCCAGACCCATCTCGCTGAAAGCCACGATACCAACACCAAGCGTCAACAAGCGCCGAGATCACCGGACAGCCCACTGACCAGCGGAAACAGCCCCCCGACACCCGGACAGGCAGCAAGGCGCTGACCAGCGGAAACGTGACAACCAGCCAAGCCGGAAGCACACACGAGACCGACACAAAACCGCAGGTCACAGGCTCGCAACCTGAGATGATCATGCGAGAGTCTGGAATGGACGGTCGGAAACCCTTATATATCCCCAACCTTGGCCACCCATAGCGAGCTAAAACCGTTGCACCGCAAGGGAAAGCGGTGTCCGGTGATCTCCATACCGGGGGTATGTCACAGTTCCGGACATGATCATGGACCCTTCTAGCCTATCCCGTTGTCCACAGGTAGGCACTTTGGGTGTGGACCGGGAGCCGGGAGGGCCACCACGATGAAGAGGTGACCTTTCCGACTTCTCCGACCGGGTCAGGCGTAGAGCGCGCTGATCTGCGGGGCGTAGCGCTCGCCGATGACCCGGCGCTTGAGCTTCAGCGTAGGCGTGACCTCGCCGGACTCCGGCGTCCACGGCTTTGTCAGCAGCTCGAAGCGCTTGATCTGCTCAACGCGCGCAAGCCTGCTGTTGGCCGACTCGACCGCGCGGTCGATCTCGTCGCGCACCGCGGGGTGCCCGGCCAGCGCGGAGACGTCCGTGAACTCGATCCCCTGAGCCGTGGCCCAGCCCGGCAGGATCTCGTCGTCGAGCACGATCAGCGCCGTCACGTACGGCCGGTCGTTCCCGATCGCCACCGCCTGCCCGATCAGCGGGTGCTCCTTGAGCAGGCCCTCGATCCGGGTGGGGGCGATGTTCTTCCCGCCCGAGGTGATGATCAGTTCCTTCTTGCGGTCGGTGATCGTGACGAAGCCGTCGTCGTCGATCGAGCCGATGTCGCCGGTGGCGTACCAGCCCTCGGCGTCCACGGCGGGCTCGATCGAGCCGTCCTCGCGCAGGTAACCGGCGAACACGAGCGGGCCGCGCACGAGGAGTTCGCCGTCCTCGGCGACCTTGACCTCCGTGTCTGCGACGGGGCGGCCGACCGTGCCCGCGCGGAAGGCGGCGGCGCAGTTGGCGGTGACGGCGCCGGTGGTTTCGGACAGGCCCCACACCTCGTGGATCTCCACCCCGAGCCCGGCGAGGAAGTGCAGCACCTCCAGCGGCAGCGCGGCGGCGCCGCTGGAGCAGAAGAGGAGGCGGTCCAGGCCCAGCAGCTGGCGGATGGGGGCGAGCACCGTCCGGTCGGTCTCGGCGATCTTCTCCGCGAGGTCCGGGGGCACCTCCTGGCCCGCGTTGCGCAGTTTGTACCCCTGCTGCAGCAGGTCGTTCGCGGCCAGCAGCGCGGCGCGTCGGTCCTCCGGCACGTTGGCCAGCATGTTCTTCAGGCCCGCCACCATCTTCTCCCACACGCGCGGGACGCCGAAGAAGCCCTGCGGGTGCACGCGGCCGAGGGCGGCGGCGATCGCGGTCGGGTCGGCGAGGGTGTGCACGTGACCGGCGATCGCGATCGGGAGGTAGATGGAGATCTCCCGCTCGGCGATGTGCGCCAGCGGCAGGTACGCGATGTTCGTGAGGTGCATGGCCATGTCGTGCAGCGCCTGCAACGCGTAGGACTCGTGCACGGCGTTGGCGTGGGTGAGCACCACGCCCTTGGGGTCGCCGGTGGTGCCCGAGGTGTAGATCATCGACAGCGGGTCGCCGGGCTGGACGGCGTCCGTCATCCGCTCGAACGCGGCTGGGTCGGCCGCGTGCGATTCCGCGCCCCTCCGGCGCAGGTCGGCCAGGCTGACGAAGCGGTCGTCGCCGGGCGGGACGGCTCCGCTGTCGATCATCACCACGTGCCGCAGCGCCGGCAGGTCGTCGAGCACCTGCTCCCAGCGCTTGAGTTCGTTCGTGCCCTGAAGCACCACCACCGGCGCGCCGCTGTGCCGTGCGACGTAACGGATCTGGTCGGGACTGAGCGTGGCGTACGCGGTGCACGGGATCGCGCGCAGGTGCATGGCGGCGAGGTCCACGAGGATGTGGTCGGGGGAGCTGGGCGCCATGATCAGCATCCGGTCGCCACGGGCTAGTCCGAGGCCGGCGAGCCCGTGGGAGAGCACCGCGACCTCGTGGCGCACCTCCGACCAGGTCAGTGTCGGCTCGCCTTCGGCGTCGAGGGACGTCAGCGCGGGCAGGTCGCCGTACTCCTCGGCGTCGCGGCGAAGTAGCTTGGCGATGGTCTGGCCCTGCGTCCGGTCCGTGACTGAGGTCTGAGTGGTCATCGTTGGCCTCCTCGGCGGTGCACGGATGGTGACGAGTGCTCGCCACCCTATGTGAGGCATGCCACAAACAGGTAGCGATTCGCGGACAGTGAATCGGCATTCGCGGCCAGAAGGGCGAAGAGGAAGGATTCCCATGTCGTTGGGGCAGGAGGCGGCGGAACTCGATGCCCGTGACCCGCTGGCGGGCAAGCGGGCGGAGTTCGATCTCGACCCACAGCTGGCCTACCTCGACGGGAACTCACTGGGTGCGCCGCCACGGACCGTAGCCGCGCGGATGGACGAGGTCGTGCGGAAGCAGTGGGCGGGGCGGCTCATCCGGTCCTGGGACGAGGGCTGGTGGGATGCGCCGCAGCGGATCGGCGACCGGATCGCACCGCTCGTCGGTGCCGCGCCGGGGCAGGTCGTGGTCGGCGACTCGACGAGCGTGAACCTGTTCAAGGTGCTCGTCGCGGCTGTGCGGTTGAACCCGGGGCGCCCGGAGATCGTGGTCGACGCCACGACGTTCCCGACGGACGGCTACGTCGCGGAGAGCGCCGCACGCCTGACGGGCCACGAGATCCGCCGGGTCACGCCGGCGGAGATGCCTGCCGCGGTGTCGGAGCGGACGGCGGCGGCGCTGGTCAACCACGTCGACTACCGCAGCGGCCGCCTGCACGACCTGCCGGGCATCACCGCGGGGCTGCACGCGGCGGGCGCGCTGGCGGTGTGGGACCTCTGCCACAGCGTCGGGGCGGTGCCGGTGGAGCTGGACGCGGCGGGCGTGGACCTGGCGGTGGGCTGTACGTACAAGTTCCTCAACGGAGGGCCGGGCGCACCCGCGTTCTGCTACGTGCCGGTGCGCTGGCAGGAGCGGTTCGACCAGCCGTTGCCGGGCTGGGCGGGGCACGCGGACCCGTTCGGCATGAGCGAGGAGTACACGGGCAAGGCGGGGATCGGGCGCGCCCGCGCCGGCACGCCCGACATCCTGTCGATGCTCGCGCTGGACGCGGCACTGGACGTCTGGGCCGACGTGTCGATCGCCCAGGTGCGCGAGAAAGCGCTTTCCCTGGGTGACTTCTTCCTGCGGTGCCTGGACGAACTGGTGCCCGCTGCCGAGGTCCTGACCCCGAGAGACCACGCTTCCCGAGGCAACCAGCTCTCCGTCCGCTGGCCCGACGCCCAGCACGTCATGGCCGCGATGGCGGAGTCCGACATCATCGGTGACTTCCGGCCGCCCGACGTTCTGCGGTTCGGGCTGGCCGCGTTGTACACGAGGTATGGGGATGTGCTTCGCGCTGCTCGTTTTCTCTCAGGATGGCCGGGGTAGCGGGGAGGTGTGGGAGTCGCCGCCCCGGCCTTTCCCAGTCGCTGCGACCGGCATGACCGAGAAATTCCTGATGCCTCAACGATCGCTGATGCCGACCCCCCACACCAGGGCCGAAGGACCCTGTTGCCCCCCCGGGACGCCCGCGACCGCGACTGCCCCTGATGGCCGCCCGCAGCCACTGCCGCCTCACCCGGGAGCCGATGCCGCTCCACCCGAAGCCGCCGCAACTTGGCGTGCCACCCCACGAAGCGGCCCGTCACCGCGCCGGGCCGCGCTCCGCAGGGCCCCGCGGAGCGACCCGCCACCCACTGGGCCGTGCCACCACCCGGGGAGCGACCGCCCCCACCGGGCCGCCACCCAACGGGCCGCGCCACCGCGCCCAACCGCGCCACCGCCCCTAACCGCGCCACCGGGCCGCGCACCCACCGGGCGTGCCACCGCGCCGGGCCGCGCCACCGCGCCGGGCCGCCACCCCACCGGGCCGCGTCACTGCGTCGAGGGAGCACCCCGCCGGACCGCGCATCGTGCTGGACCGCACCCCACCGGGTCGCGCCACCCCCACCGCACCGCGCCACCGCGCCCAACCGCGCCACCG
>NZ_BAABIB010000172.1:0-57713 GCF_039542405.1 Amycolatopsis dongchuanensis | reverse complement strand
TCACCACGCAACCAAACCGGACCATAACCACCAAGCCACAGCCCACCCACACCCTCACACTGAGCGCCCTTGGCCCAGCTCGTCGTGACGTACCCCGACCGGAACTCGGTGGCGAACGACCGCACCAGCAGCTGGGCGATGGGCCCGGACACCGGGATCGCCAGCGTCACCAGTGGCAGCACCAGGCTCTGCCAGCCCCGCTCGCCGAACGCCGGGAACCAGCCCAGCCGGAACGCGAAGATCTGCAGCAGCAGGATCCCGGACAGGAACACCGGGATCGACACCGACGCCGTGGGCAGCGACTCCACCAGGTTGCGCAGCCACCGCTGCCGGGCCGCGGTCGCCACCAGCGCGATGACGAACGCGATGACCAGCGCGAGCGCCAGCGCGCCCACGGCCAGGCCGAGCGTGGCCGGCAGGACACCCGCGATCGACGAGGCGACCGACGCCCCGGTCTGGGCGGAGGTGCCGAAATCACCGCGGACCGCGTGGCCGAGCCGGTCCAGGTACTGCACCAGCACTGGCTCCGTGAAGCCGTAGCTCTCGGCCACCGCGGCCTTGACCTCGGGCGGCACCGAGTTGACCTCGGCCGGGTCGAAGAGCAGGTCGACCGGGTTCGCCGGCAGGACGTAGAGCAGGATGAAGGTCAGCGTGAACGCGGCCCAGACCACGAACACCGCCCGGCCGGCCTTGCCGGCGACGTAACGCAGCATGTCAGTTCCCGGGGTTCTTCCAGGCGTCCACGAAGTGGTTGCGGGACTGCGCGTCGAAGACGATCCCGTGCACGTACGGGGCGTGCGCGATGACCTGCGAGGGGTTGTAGACCGGGTTCACCAGCGCGTACTTCTCCAGCAGGAGGTCCTGCGCCTGCTTCGCGTAGGCGTTGCGGGTCGCCGGGTCCAGGGTGGTTTCCAGCTTGCCGAGCACCTGCGCGACCTCGTTGACGTCCACGCCGGTGGAATCCGCCGAGAGGTAGGTGCTATTGCCCGCCGAGGGACCGAACTGCAGGGTCAGCGCGGCCGGGTCGTTGCGGGAGCGGTTGGCGGCGGTGATGTTCCAGTCCGTCTTCGCCTTGGCCTGCTGCGCGGTGTAGTCCGGGATGGGCACGACGGTGAGCTGCAGGTCGATGCCGATCTCCCGCAGGTCCTGCTGCACCGACTCGTAGGCGGGTTTGTTCACCACGAGGTTGCTGATGCCCAGCAGCTTGACGGTGAGCTTCCGGCCGTCCTTCACGCGGATCCCGTCGGCCCCGGGCACCCAGCCCGCCTGGTCCAGGAGCCGCTTGGCCTGTTCGGGGTCGTAGCGCAGGACCGAGCCGCTGTAGTCGGCGAAGCCGGGCACCGACGGTTCGAGGATGGACTTCGCGATCGAGTAGGACGGGGTGAGGATGGTCTTCTCGATCGCCTGCCGGTCCCACCCGAGCTGGATGGCCTTGCGCACGGCGATGTCGTTGGTGGGGAACAGCGAACTGTTGAAGGCGAAGTAGATCGCGGTGCCCGAGACGCCGCGGTGGATGATCTGGAAACCCTGGTCGGCCAGTGGCTTCTCGTCGGTGGTGCCGACGTCCAGGGTCGCGTCGACGGTGCCCGAGACGAGCGAGCCGGTGCGCACGCTGGCCTCCGGGATCGTGTTGAACACGACCTTGTCCAGGTAGGCCTCGCCCTCGTGGTGCAGCGCGGGTGGCGACCAGTGGTAGCCGGCGCGGCGCGCCAGGACGGTCTTGACCTGCGGTTCCCACGACTCGTAGACGAACGGGCCGGTGCCGATCACCTTCGTCGGGTCGGTGCGCTGGTCGGCGCTGAGCTTGAGCGTCGACAGGGACAGGAAACCGGGCTGGGCGTTCGCGGTGAACGAGGAGGCCTGCAGGAAGCTGGCCAGCGGCTGCGCGAAGCTGATCTTGACGGTGTAGGGGTCCAGGACCTGGGTTTCGCGGTAGCCGCGCAGCAGCGAGGCGCCGTTGGGCAGGATGCCCAGGGCGGGGTCGCCGTGGACGTACTGGTCGAAGTTGGCCTTGACCACCTCGGCGTCGAACGGCGAGCCGTCGCTGAAGGTCACGTCCCGGCGCAGGTGGAAGGTGAACTCGGTGAGGTCGCTGTTGTACTCCCAGGACTGCGCCAGCCACGGCGTGATCTCGCCGGTGGCCGGGTCCTGCCAGGTGAGCTTGTCGGTGATGTTGTTGCCGATGAGCGATTCGGCGTAGTTGGTCCCCCATTGCGGGTCGGGGCTGCGCTGGTAGTCGATCAGCGCGAACTGCAGGGTGCCGCCGCGCACGGGCTGACCGGCGGCCGTGGCCTCGCCGGAACCACCGCCGCGGACGACCGCGACGACGATCCCGGCGATCACCACGACCGCGACCGCCGCGGCCACCCAGCGCCATCTGCGGCGCGGGACCCCGGCGTTGGCGAGGGTACTGCGAAGATCGGACATTGCACTTCTCCCGTGGGGACTGGAGCATCCTTTGTGGATGGTGGATGAGAGCGCCGGCGCCAGACGCGACGATACGGCGCACCACGGGATCTTCCAACGGATCCCACGGATCAAGACGATATGTTGCGTCCTATGTGGACGTTGTCGCGGAACAACTCGATCCCACTACGGGTTTCGTGCAGTTTCGCTTAACGGAAGGCGCCTGGTCATTATGTGGGAAGCGTCGACAAGCGCCCAAGGTTGTTCCAGGCTGTGGGAATGTACGACGTCCGGCGGCTGCTGCTGATCCGCGACCTCGCCGAACACGGCACGCTCGGCGCGGTGTCGGAACTGCACGGCATCACCACCTCCGCGGTGTCCCAGCAGCTGCGGGCGCTGGAGCAGGAGGCAGGCAGCACGCTGCTGCGCCGCGACGGACGGGTGCTGCGGCTGACCCACGCCGGGCAGGTGCTGGTCCGGCACGCCGCGAAGGTGCTGCAGGCGCTGGACGAGGCCGAAAGCGCGGTCGCGGCCGCACGGGAGGGCACGTCCGGAACGGTGACCCTGGTGGGGTTCCGCACCGCGCTGATGGCACTCGCCCGCCCGCTGCTGGAACGCGTGCGGCACTCGGACGTGAAGCTGCGGCTGATCACCGCGATCAAGGAGCCGGCGCTGAACGCACTGCGGGCGGGTGCGGCGGATCTGGCGATCACCTACCACTACTCGTTCCGCAGCCAGACCCTGCCCGACGGTCTGGAGTCGGAGTTCCTGGTGGCCGATCCACTGGTCCTGCTGGCGCCGCCGCCCGCGCACGCCGGGGTGGAGCGGGACGGCCTGCGCGCGCTCGCCGAAGCCGACTGGATAGCGGCCGCGGAGGGCGCCCCGTCGATCGACTCGCTGCTGCACAACTGCCGGGCCGCCGGCTTCACACCCCAGATCGCCCACCGGATCGACAACTTCGGCGACATGGCGCGCCTGGTCGAGGCCGGCGCGGGGGTCACCATCGTGCCACGGCTGGCCGTGCCGCCCGAACTGTCCCACCTGGTGGCCGGTTCGGTGGCCCACGGCACGCGGCAGATCTCGGTCAGCCGCCGCCGCGGCACGGCCGGCCACCCCGCCGTGGCCACCGTCGCGCACGCGCTGAAAGCGGTGATCCGCGACCGGGCGCCCACTCCCCTGCCCTGATCTCCGGTCGCGCTGTCCGGAGGCGTGCTCTCCGGCTCACGAGATGCGGCGCGCGATCGCGAGCGCCGCGCGCTGGAGTTCCACCCCAAGCTCGGGGACACGGTCTTCGGGGATATCGGCGAAGGTGCCGGTCACCTGGACCGCAGCGGTGGCGCCTGCCGGGTCGGGCACGGCGGCGGCGACCGACGCCATCCCGGGTTCGCGCTCACCGCGAGCCTGGGAGTATCCGCGGTCCCGGATGGTCTTCAGCTCGGCCAGGAAGTCGTCGCGGTCGACGAGGCCGCGGCCCGGGTGACCGAGTTTCCCAAGCTGCTCGAGGAACTCGGTCAGCTCGGTGTCGGTCAACTGCGCGGTGAGGGCCTTGCCCGCGCCGAGGTGCAGGGGCAGCCGTTCACCGATGGGCAGTTCGTAGCGCAGCGGGCTGGCGCCGTCGACGCGGGCGAGCACCACGCGGGACCAGCCGATCCGCTTGAACAGGGACGCCGTCAGACCGGTGGCGGCGGCGAGGTCGTGCAGGATCGGGCGGGCGGCGGTCAGCAGCGGACTCGTCGTGAGGTAGGCGTGCGCTCCGAAGATCAGGGCGACCCCGGGCCGGTACCCGTTCGCATCCCGTTCGACGCGGCCGCGCGCCTCGAGCACCCCGAGAATGCGCTGGGTGGTGGCGACCGGCAGCCCGGCCCGCCGGGCGATCTCGGTCAGCCGCAGGGCGTGCTGGCTCGAGTCGATGACCTCGAGGATGTCGATGGCCCGCTCGAGCGAGCGCATGCTCGTCGCGGGTTTGTCCGGCTCGGCCATGAGCCACATCTTCCCACACAGTGAGCACAGTCACCGGAGTGCGGTGGCGTTGGGCGGCGAGCCGACCCCGCCGACGAGGTGCAGGGGCTTGACGGTGACGAGCGCGTCCCACCTCCCGTGGACCCGGCTGTCGGCCACCAGGCCGGTGAGGTTCCACAGCTCCCCGAGGGGCACGCCGAGCTTGGCGATGAGCTCCTGGTGCATCATGCCCGCGTCCTCGGGCGCGCCGGCCAAGAAGGTGTCGGCGGCGACCGGCAGGACTTCGACGGCGAAGGTGTCGGTGGCGAACAACGCGACCTGGTGGTCCCACAGCCACTCCGGCAGGTCGTGGGTCTGCCGGAAGCCGGTGGCGCGGCGGGCCTCGCGGACTTCGGCGCGCAGGGCGGGTCCGGCGTCGAGGAACCAGCGCGCCCACCCGGTGTGGACCAGCACCAGGTCCCCGGGACGTACGCGTTCGCCCTGGGCGCGCAGCGCGCGGTCGAGGATGTCCACGTCCAGCGCGGGACCATGCCGGTGGTCCAGCGGCGCACCCTCGGCGGCGAGAAGTCCGGCCACGTCGATGAGCAGGCCGCGTCCGACGATCGGTTTCTCGGCCCAGCGCTGCACACCGAGCGCCGGCCGCCCCGCCCGGATGTCGTCATCGGGCACCCCGTTGTAGAAGCCGTACCCGGACGCGCGCCGGTGCCGCAGACCGTCGACCTGCGAGGTGGCCTGCAGGTAGAACTCGCGCAGCACGTCGTCGCGAGCCTCGGCGTGCGCGGAAAGCAGCTCGTGGCGCGGCGCTTTCCGCGCCCGCGCCATCGGCGGGTCGAACGCGTCGAGGGCGTGGTCGAGGCTGAAGACCGCGCCGCGCCTGACGCAGGCGAGCGCGTCGAGAACCTGCGCGGGACCGGCGAAGTTGGCCATGCCGCGTTCGGGGTCGTGCTCGAAGACGCCCCAGCTGGAGCCGGGCGGGACGTGCCCACGCAGCTGTGCATACGTGGGCACGTCCATGCGGTGGTCAGTCACGGTCGGGGTCCTGCTTGCGGTAGGAGAGGGCGAAGGACAGCAACCCGGCGACGGAGGCGCCCCCGAACGCGTAGGGAGCGACGGCCGCGGCCCAGTGGCGGGCGGCGGTGGCTTCGCCCGCGGCGAGAGTGGCGATCTGCCCGACGACGATCGCCAGTCCGGCGAGGAGGAAGAACACGACGGTGAGGGCGAAGAGGAAGGTGGCGATCCGGACTGTCCGGTTCGGACGGGAGGTGATCTGGTTCATCGTTGAACTCATGGGTCTGTTCCTTCCGTTTCGGCGTCAGACGGGGAGCACACCGACGGCGATGCCGACACCGAGGGCGAGGATGGGCAGGCAGTAGTACTTGAGCAGGGGCAGGAAGGTCTTGACCGGGTCGACCCGGGCGATGCCGGCCGCGACGTAGATCGGCGCGCCGGAGGGCGGCGACGCTCCCTCGGTCGAGGCGAAGATCAGGACCGCTGCGGCGGCGATCGGCGCGGGAACGCCGGCGCCGGCCAGGGCGGCCACCGCGACGGGCCCCACCGCGGCCATGGTCGCGCTCGCGGTGAGCGGGATCGCGATGGCCACGATGATCACGCCGATCGCGATGGCCATGATCCACGCGGGCGCGTCGAGCCCGGACAGCACGGTCTCCAGCTGCCCGGCGAGGCCGAGATCGGCCAGGACGTTGGAGGCGGAGAACGCGGCGACGATGGTGATGCCGATGACGCCGAAGGACGGCGCCGCCTTGCCGATGACCGACCACCACCCGGGGGCGGTGCGGGGCAGGTGCTTGCGGCCGAGGAATAGCACCAGCGCGATCATCAGCACCGGGATCCAGGTGATCAGGCTGATCACGTCCGGCATCGAGTAGGGCTGCGCGGGCAGTTTGGTGCCGTCGGCGAGTGCGACGGGCTTCTTCAGGGCCTCGCCGACGCCGGAGTAGGTGCCCAGCGCTTCGGCGACCGGGCCGCGGGTGAGCAGCAGCGGGACGAGGATCGGCAGGAACAGCAGCAATGAGGTCCATCCGGAACGCAGGCTGCGGCCGAACGGGATCCGGTCGCTCTCGGCGATCGGTTCGATGCCGTTGCGCCGGATCAGGAACCACGACAGCACGATCCGGTAGCCCAGGCACCACAGTCCGGCGATGGCGAGGGGTTTGACGATCTCGTCGGCCTGCATGATGCCCTGCGCGGCGAGCCCGCCGACGAGGATGAACATGGTGGCCGAGAACGGGAACGTCACGCCCATCCCGGCGCCGCCGGCGACCACGGTGGCGGCAAGTTCGGGCTTGACGCCGGACCGTTTCATCCACGGCACGGTCACCGAACCGACCGCGGCCGTGACGGCGGCGCCGACGTGGGCGATCGCACCGAAGATGCCCCCGGCGACGGTCGCCGTGTAGACCGGGCCGCCACGCAGACGCCCGAGGACGGAGTTGAGCAGGTCGATCAGCTTGTCCAGCACCGGGGTCTTGGCGAGCAGGTAGGACATGAACACGAAGGCCAGCCCGGCGAAGGTGACCTCCTCCTGCATCGAGTCGACCACCGCGTGCTCGATGGCCGACCACGCGGATCCGCCGTCCTCGGTGCCGCCGAACACCGCGAACCCGCACACGGCCACGAACCCGAGGATCATCGCCTCACCGATGTTGCGCTTGAACACCGCGTTCCACACGATGATCACCGCGACGAACGCGAGCAGTGCCCACACCCCGGCCATCACGCGGTCCCGGCGAGGATCGCGGCGCGGCGCTGCGCCTCGTCGGCTTCCACGGCGCGGCCCCCGAGGAGGCTGGCCGCGGCCTCGGCCGCGGGGATCACGATGACGCCGTCGTCGTCGCCGACGACCACGTCGCCGGGCCGCACGACCACCCCGCCGACCGCGACCGGCACGTCCACCTGGCCCGGGCCGTTCTTGTACGGTCCGGCCGGGCAGGCGCCGCGGGCCCACGCCGGGAAGCCGATCTTCTCCAGTTCGCTCACGTCGCGCAGCACCCCGTCGGCCACGATGCCCCGGACCCCGCGGCGCTTGGCGCGCTCGGCCATCAGCTCGCCCAGCAGCGCCCGGCTGGTGTCGCCGCCACCGTTGACGACCAGCACGTCACCCGGCCGTGAGCAGGCGATCGCCCTGTGCACCGCCAGGTTGTCGCCGTGGGGCACCCACACCGTCCGGGCGCGCCCGACCACTCGAGCGCCCTTCCACAGGGCGCGGATTCCGCCATCGAGCATGCCCATACGATCGCGTGCGTCGCCGATGTTGGCGACGGCGAGTCCCTCGAACTCCGGCCACAGGTCCTCGGCCGGGGCGAGCGCGGCGTCCGCGCGGCCGCGGTGCACCTCCGCGGTGGCCCGGGTCATCACCGGCAGCACCCCGAGCGAATCGAGCAGCGCCGCGGCCGCGTCGGCTTCACCAGCGCGCCGGGCGGCGTGTTTGAGCGTGCCGTCGTGCAGCCGGTTCACCGCCGCGTCTCCGCCGGACAGTTCGCGGGCCATCTGCTCACGAACCCAGTCCTCCGCGCCCGCCGCGCGACCCGCCAGGACCGATTCCACGATGAGCGCGCCCAGGCCCTTCATGAAGGTGCTGCGCAGCAACTTGCGGGCCGACGCCGCACCGGGTGCTCCCCCGATGTCGTCCACGCGCGCACCCAGCTGCTCGAAGGTCGTGGCGGCCCGGGCGGAGGCGTGACCGCTGATGATCACCGGGGTGGCGGCGCCGTGGGCGGGCACCGGCCCGATCACCGCCACGTCGGCGAACCGGCTCTCGCCCACCATTCCCGCGATCGTGCGCTTGACCTCGGGCGCGGCCGCGTTCATGTCCACGTACACGGCCGCGGGCGGCAGGAACTGCGCGACCGACTGCGCGGCTTCGACCGCGGCGCGCCCGCCCACCAGGCTGAGCACCACGTCCGCGTCACGGACCGCCTCCTCCGGAGTGTCCGCGCGTTCCACCCCCGCCGGCGTCGCGTTGTCGGCGGGGTCGTACCCCGCCACGGTCCAGCCGCGCGCGACAAGGCCGGCCGCGTACAGCGTCCCGGCCTCGCCGAGCCCCAGCACCGACATCCGCATTCTGCCTCCTTGCAGGTTTCCACACAGCGGTAAGCCATCTCGTTGTGCGGATAGTATTGCCACAAGATGGGAGATGAGTCAACGGTGAGCCGCGCCGGTCCGCCGCGCCGACCACGGAAGGCGGCGCGCCTCACGGCGGTGCCGTCGGCGGCGTCGTCGAGTGGCCGGCCCCCGGACCTTGCGTATCACCACCGGGGCCGGCTGCACGTCACATCGGGGCTCGGCGCGCCCGAACTGTCCGATGTGGATTCGCGTCGTCCACTTCTTCGGAAGAACGGTTCAACGCCTCGAATTTCCGTCCACGAGGCCGGCTCCTCTTGGCTGACGACGGTTGTGGCTGGTGGCTGGGATGCTGCTCGCCGTGCCGCGGTGTCCGGATCGAGAACTTGCCGCCGGCGCAGACTGGGAAGCCCGGGCAGACCGTTTCGGACGCCGCTGGACCAGGCCGCGCCGCCGGGCCGGTGATGTCGTGCTGCAGCGGTGGCTCGCGTCGGCCGACCATCTCGGTTGATTCCACCATCGCGCGCGCATCAGCACGCCGCCACCATCACCCGCCACCTACCCCTGATGCGCCACCGCAGCATCAACCACGTCGGTCGCTCGTTGCGACCAGCATGGGCGCTCACGCGTGCGTCCGGAACTCTCCTGGTGGAGGACAACCGAACCCTGGCCGCGTTCCTATTCGACGTCGACGGCCTGCTCGCCGGCTACTGCGGGCTCGCCCCGAGCCCCTGCTCGAGCTCATCGCCGCAGGCAAGGCCCGCGACTACCCCGCCCGCGCCCGCCGAAAAGGCCAGGTGCTCGAGGAACTGTCCCCTGAGACACACTGGCCGCGATCTTGCACCGCCGGGTGGTGGTTCCGCGCCGCGCGGCGCGGAACCACCCCGGTCATGCCTCCTGGTCGAGGCTGCGGCGCAGCTGGAAGGCCAGGACCTTGGAGTAGGTCCGGCACATCTGGAAGTTGCCTGCGGTGAACCACAGACCGGGCTGCGCGGTGTGCCGCCACATGTTGCGGACCTCGCCCTCGTCGTCGTAGCCCCAGATCGGGCCCACAGTGTCGGCGACCTCGTCCCCCAGCAGGCGCCGCACGCCCTCCTGCTGGCTCTGGTACCCGGTGGCGAGCACGACGAGGTCCGCTTCGATCACCGAACCGTCGAACATGCGCAGCCCCTCCCGCGTGAAGCGGTCCGCGTCCGACCACTGCGCCAGCCCGATCTCCCCGGAGACGATCAGGTCCGAGCACCCGACGTTGAGGTAGTACCCGCCGCCCCGGCGCATGTACTTCATCTGCTGGCCGGTCTCGTCGTGCCCGTAGTCGGTGCGGAAACCCACCCGGTGCAGCCCCTCGACCAGGTCGCGGTCCAGCTCCTTCATCCGCGCCGTGAGCTGCTTGGCGCCCACCACCAGATCGGGGTAGGGCACGGACAACCCGATCAGGTCGCTGTCCTCCAGAGTCGGCGCGGTCAGGTAGGAGGCGTCGGCCAGCGCCGCGCTCGGGTCGATGCTGACCACGGTCGTGGGGCTGCGCTGGATCATGGTGACCGAAGCGCCGTTGGCGTGCAGGTCCTGCGCCACGTCGTGACCGCTGTTGCCGGTGCCCACGACGACGACCCGCCGGCCGGCGTGGGCCGCGCCGTCCTGGTAGGCACTGGAATGCACCACCTCGCCCGCGAACTCGTCCAGCCCGGGAAGCCGCGGCACGAACGGGATCCCGCTCACCCCGGTCGCGATCACGAGGTGCCGGGGCCGCAGCACCCGCACAGTGCCGTCCGCACGCCGCAGCCGGGCCTCCCACGTACCGCTCTCCGCCGAATACGCCCCGCCTTCGAATGTGGTGCCGCCCCAGAAGTTGATCTCCATCGCGTCCACGTAGGACTCGAACCAGCCGGCCAGCTTGTCCTTGGGCACGAACACCGGCCAGGTCGGCGGGAACGGCATGTAGGGCAGGTCGTTGAGCCAGACCGCGTTGTGCAGGGTGAGCGCGTGGTAGCGCTTGCGCCAGTTGTCACCCGGGCGTTCATGGGTGTCGATCACGAGCGTGTCGACGTCGAGCTGTCCCAGGCGCGCGGCGAGGGCCAGGCCGCTCTGCCCACCGCCGACGACGAGGACGTCGGGATCGCGGTCGGCGTAGGCGCGCGCCGCCTCCCGGCGGTCGAGCCAGTTCGGGCCCCCGAACTTCGCCGAGTCGCGCTGGCCGACCGGGCGGTTCTCGCCGACCCGTTCCGGGTACCCCGCCAGCTGGTCCAGCGTGGTCAGCAGGTTCCGCGCCACGTGACCGCGCCCGGGTTCCTCGACCAGCCGCACGACCCCCGTCCCGCCGCCTGCGGTGACCTCGAACTCGAAGATCGCCTCCACGGCGTGGATCCCGTTGCGGTCGACGAACCGCGGCGGTGTGCGGCCGTCCGCGATCCGGAAGCCGGTCGCCTTCGCGACGGGCTGGCGGGCAGCCAGCCCGGTGGGCACCCCCTCCCCCGCCACGGTGTGGATGTCGTCGGTGAAGGCGACCAGGTCGCGCCAGTAGCACTCGTCCGCGAACAGCGCCGACAGGTCGGCCCCCCGGGTCAGCAGATTGCCGAACTCGTCGAGCCAGCGCTCGGCGATCGTGGCCGGGTCGGTCGTGGTCATCATCGTCTCCTGAGGGTCGCGGACGGTCACGGGATCAGGCGCAGCGCGCGCATGCGGGAGAGGTTGTCCAGGAAGCTGTCGTGGGTGTCGACGCAGTCGGTGAATCCGGCGCGGCGGATCTTGATGGTGCTCTGCACCATGTCGGCGTCGTTGGCGAGCCAGCCGTCGATGAACGGCCACGACGCCAGTGTGGACAACGGGAGCTCCCGCAGCCCGTGTTCGGCGGTGATCGCGTCCCACGCGGCGTCCTTGTCCGCCATCTGTTCGGCGAGCGGCATCGGCTGGGGTGGGGCGGCCACCATGCCGAAGAACCCGGCGAGCTCGGGCCACAGGTGCTGCCAGCGGAAGTGGTCGCCGTTGGTGACGTTGAAGACCTCGCCGCGGGCGGCCGGGCTGTCCAGCGCCCATTCCACCGCGCCGGCGACGATCCGCGCGTCGGTGGCCTGGTGCAGGGCGGTCCACGCGCCCGGTGTGCCGGGGAAGCGCAGGGGCACGCCATGGTGCTTGCTGACCGCGGCGAACACGGCCAGCCCGGTAACGAGGTTCATGGGTGAGCCGAGGCTGACCCCGAGCACCCCGTCCGGCCGCAGCACCGTCCACGTGTACCCCGCCCGTTCGGAGTCGGCCCACAGCAGATCTTCCTGGTCGTTGTAGAAGATCGGGCCGAGGAAGCGCGGATCGCTCTCCTTGGCCGGGGTTTTGTAGTGGCCGAGGTGCTCGCCGTAGGACTTGCCCCCGCCGATGAGCACGACGTGGCGCACCGTCGAGGCGCTCTCGTGCAGCGCGTCGAGGAGGTGGCGCAGCATCGCGACGTTCGGTCCGACCGTCGCCGCCATGGTCTCGCGCTCGACGTAGGCGGCGAACACGACGTGGGTGATGTCGCTCCGTTCCGCCAGCGCGGCGCTGGTGGCCTCGCGGTCGAGCAGGTCTACCCGCACGTGGTCGTCGATCACGGCGCCGCCGGGGAGGGTGACCGGGCCGCGGCGCGCCAGCGTCGCCACCGGCCGGCCGTGGTCGCGCAACCGCTGCGCCACCGCCCCGCCGATCACCCCGTGCGCGCCGACGACGAGTGTGGTTCCGGTGGTCATCGCGCTCCTCCCGCTCCGGTGCGGCGGGACCGCAGGCGGTCCAGCGCGACGGCGACGACGATGACGGCGCCCTGGATGATCTGCTGGTAGAACGACGACACGTCGAGCAGCGTCATGCCGTTGACGAGCACACCCATGATCGCGGCGCCGAGGAACGTCCCGGTCAGCGAGCCGCGCCCGCCCATCAGGGAGGTTCCGCCGAGCACCACCGCCGCGATGGCGGACAGCTCGTAGCCGCTGCCCAGGTCCGGCACCGAGCTCTGCAGCCGGGCCGAGGCGATCACCCCGCCGATCGCGGCGCATAGTCCGGACAGGACGTACACCCACACCAGCACGCGCCGGACCGGGATGCCGGCGAGCCGGGCAGCTTCGGGATTGCCGCCCACGGCGAAGATCCAGCGGCCGAACACCGTGCGGTTGAGCAGGTAACCACCCGCGGCGAAGACCGCGACCATGATCAGCACCGGGGTCGGGACGCCCAGCACGGTCCCGCTGCCCAGTGCGGCGTAGCTCAGGTCCGTGGAGAACAAGGTCGTGCCGTCGGTGCCGACATAGGTGACGCCGCGCAGATAGGTGAGCGCGGCCAGGGTCACGATGAACGGGGCCAGTCCGAGACCTGCCACCAGGACGCCGTTGACCAGGCCCACGACGACCCCGGCCGCCAGCGCGGCCGGGAGTGCGGCCACGGCCGGCACCCCGTTCAGCGACAGCGACACCGCCACGAACGCGGTGACCCCCACGGCCGAGCCGACCGACAGATCGATGCCCGCGGTGATGATGACGAACGTCAGGCCTGCGCCGAGGACCGCGGTGACGGCGATCTGCCGGGCGATGTCCAGCAGGTTGGGCACGGTGAAGAAGTAGGGCGCCGCGATCGCGAACAGGATCACGAGCACCAGCAGCGCGGACAGCACCCCGAGCCAGTCGGTCACGCTGCCCGGTCCGCGCAGCCGCCGTGGCTGGTCCTGCCGCTGCGGCCGGGCGGCTTCGGTCACTACCGTCGTTTCCATCGGATCACCTCTGTGTGAGTTCGGCGGGCGCGCCGGCGCCGGTCGCGTACCGGATGACCTCTTCTTCGGTCAGGGCCGCGCCCGACAACTCGGCGACGATCGATCGGCCGCTCATCACCAGGACGCGGTCGGCGAGGCCGAGCACCTCCGGCAGTTCGGAGGAGATGAGCAGGACGGCGACGCCGCGGGCGGCGACTTCGTTGACGAGGGCGTAGATGTCGGCCTTGGCGCCGATGTCGACGCCGCGGGTGGGTTCGTCCAGGATGAGCACGGCGGGGCGGCGGGCCAGGCACCGGGCCAGCAGCACCTTCTGCTGGTTGCCGCCGGACAGCTCGGCGACGCGCTGGTCCAGGCCGGCCGACTTGATCCGCATGCGGTCGGCGTAGCGTCGCGCGGCTGATCTGCGGGCGCCCGCAGAGGTCCGGCCCAGCCTCCGCCGCCCCAATCCGGTGCCGGTGCAGACGTTGTCGGCGACCGACATCGCGGGGAACAAGCCCTGGGTCTTGCGGCTTTCCGGGAGCATCACGATTCCCGCGGCAGCGGCGGAGGCGGGACGGCCGTTGTCGACCGGGCGGCCGTCGACGGTGACCACTCCCCCGTCGGCGCGGTCGAATCCGGCGATCAGCCGGCACAGCTCGCTGCGACCGGCGCCGACGATTCCGGCGAGTCCGACGACCTCCCCGGCCCGCACCTCCAATGTGCACTCCCGCACCGTCCGGGACCTGATCCGCTCCACCCGCAGCCGGACCTGCGACGAGGGTTCGCGGTCGCCGTGCTGGTAGAGGTTCGCCACGGGACGGCCGACCATGGAGGTCACAATCCGGTCCTCAGTGGACTTCGCGCGGGTCATGGTGTCCGCGACCCGGCCATCGCGGAGAACGGTGACGCGATCGGCGATCTGGGCGATCTCGGCCATCCGGTGGCTGATGTAGAGCAGGGCGAGCCCGGCGTCGCGCAGTTCCGCCACGATCGCCAGCAGCGCCCGGGCTTCTTCGTCGGACAGCGCCGCCGTCGGCTCGTCGAGCACCAGCACCCGCGGGTGGTCGGCGAGGGCGCGCGCGATCTCGACCAGCTGCTGCTGTCCGGTGTTGAGATCGGCCACGCGGGTATCCGGGTCGAGCGCGGCGCCCACCCGGGCCAGCGCTGCGACGGCCCGTTCCCGGGACCGTCGGCGGTCGAGCCGGCCGCCGCGGCGCCGCGGCTCGCGGCCGAGGACGATGTTCTCCGCGACGGTCAGTTCCGGCACCAGGCTCAGTTCCTGGTGTATCACGGTGAGCCCGCGCCGCCGCGCGTCACCGGGCCCGGCGAAGGTCACCGGCTCCCCGTCGACGAGCACCCGTCCGCCGTCCGGGGCGTGGATGCCGGTCAGCACTTTGATCAATGTGGACTTGCCCGCGCCGTTCTCGCCGGCCAGCACGTGCACCTCGCCGGACGTCAGGGTGAACGACACCCCGCGCAGCACGGAGTTGCCCGCGAAGGACTTGGTGACGTCCTCCAGCCGCACCACGGCCTCGTCGTCGTGGGATGCCATGTCAGCCCCAGCTCGGGTAGGCGGTCAGGGTTTGCGGCGTGACCAGCACGGTGGGGATCAGCACCGGCGCGGACGGCACCTGCTCCTTGCGCGCGAGCCGGGTCGCCAGATCGAGTCCCGTGCGCCCGAGCTTGGCCGGGTCCTGCCCAGAGGTCCCGATGATCAAGCCCTCGCCGAAGAGATCCGTCAGCTGCCGCGCACCGTCGACGCCGACCACCTTCACCCGCGCGCCCTTCTGCTGCGCGGCGAGCGCGATGCCGATCGCCGTCGGGTCGTTGACCCCGAAGAACCCGGCGACGTCCGGGTGCGCGGTGAGGATGTTGCTCGCCACGGTCATGCTCTTGTCCCGGGTCAGGTCGGCACGCTGGGTGGCGACGACCTCGATGCCGGGCGCCTGCGCGAGGGCCTGGCGGCATCCGCTCATGCGGTCGGCGATGGCGGACACCGCCGAGCCGTCCACGATCGCGATCTTCGCCCGGCCGCCGAGCTGCTCGGCGAGGTAGGCGCACGCGTCGCGGCCCGCTTGCACGTTGTCGCTGGCGACCGTGGCGTTCGCGCCGGTGGCGGTGACGTCGATGGCCACGACCGGGATGCCCGCCTGCCTGGCACGAAGCACGGCGGGTCCGATCCCGTCGGAATCCACCGCGTCGACGACGATGGAGCCCACGCGCTGGCGGACGAAGGTGTCGATCTGGTTGCTCTGGGTCGCGACGTCGGCGTTGGCGTACTGGACGGCCACGCGCACACCGGGTCCGGCCGCCTGCTCGATGGCCCGGCCCTCGGCGAGGAAGAAGGGGTTCGAGGCGGCGTTGAGCGTCACACCGATGGTGAGGTCGCCCCCGGCGGAGCCGGCGCCGGACGCGCAGCCGGCGAGTGTGGCGAGTGCCGCGAGGCCGGCCGCGGCGAGCGCGCCCGCGCGGCGCAGCGGCCGTCGGCAGGGCAGCATGCGATGAATCATGGTCGGATTTCCTTGTCTGCTCGAAAGATGAGGACGCGGCGGCCGGAGGGTCAGACGACCGGGGTCACGCCGCCGTCAACGCAGAAGTTGGCGCCGGTCACGAAACCGGCGCGGTCGGAGGCCAGGAACGTCACCATCTCGGCGACCTCGTCCACGGTGCCGAGCCGTCCCAGCGGAATGCCGTTGAGTTCGACGTAGCGGCGCAAGGCCGTCTCCCGGTCCACACCGAACTCTTCGGCGAGGCTGTCGGCGAGACCACCGGGACGGTCGTAGATGGGTGAGCGGACGAACGCCGGAGAGACCACATTGGACCGGATGCCGAAGGGTGCGAACTCGGCGGCGAGCACCTTCGACAGCATCAGCACCGCGGCCTTGGACACGCTGTAGTCCGGTAGCCGGGGGTTGGGCATGCGCGCCGCTTCGGAGGCGATGTGGACGAGGGCGCCCGCGCGGGCCTCGCGCATCACGGCGACGGCGGCGCGGGCGGCCCGTACGTAACCCATGAGGTTGAGCCCGAGGGTCGCGTCCCAGTCCGCGTCGGTGATGGCGAGGAAGCCGTCCCGCACGGGTGCGATGCCGGCGTTGTTCACCAGGACGTCGACCCGCCCGAACGCGTCGAGCGCGGCCGAGATCATGTTCTCGGCCGCGGCGGGCTCGCGCAGGTCGGCGTGCACGGCCCGCAGCCGGTCCGGGCCGGCGAGGTCCTCGAGTGGCCCGGTCCGCACGTCCGCACCCACGACCCGGCCGCCCGCGTCCAGCACGTGCCGGGCGCAGGCGAGTCCGATCCCGCCGCCCGCGCCCGTGACGACCACGACCCGACCGGACAGGTCATCGTTGACCATGAGTGCCTCCCTCAGCCGTCAGGCAGGGGCTCCACAGCCCCACAACAAGAGACACATTATCATACAAAGGACGCGTCGTCTAGTAGGTGAGAATTTGAGGAAGGCGGGGACTCGGCGCTAGGCTCAGTCGAACCGGGCGAGATTCCTGCCGGCGAGCTCAGAGCCCAGGGCACGCGACACCTCCTGGCCCGCCTCGAGGAGCAGATCGCGCCAGCGGGCGAAATCCTCGCCCAGGATCGACTCGCGCACCCCGCTGATCGAGACGGCGGCACGGACCTCCCCCCGGTAGTCGATGACCGGGACACCGATCGCCGCCACGCCCACCGTCACGTCCTGGTCGCTGAGCGCGTACCCGTCGTCCCGCGCCTGCCGCAGCGCCTTGCGCAGCGCGCCGGGCTCGGACGGCGTGGACGCGGTGAACCGCGACAAGGGCACGTTGCGGTCGAGGTAGCCCTCCCATTCGATCTCCGGCGCGAACGCCAGGAGGGCACGGGACGCCGCGCCCGCGTGCAACGGCAGCGATCCCCCGAGCTTCAGCGCCAGCGACTGCACCCGTTTGCCCGCCAGCCGCTCGATGCACACCGCGGCGTCCCCGCGGCGCACGCAGAGGAAGACCGTCTCGCCGGTCAGATCGTGCAGCCGCTCCAGGACCGGCTGGGCGAACTCGCGCTCGTCGAACCGCGCCACCACGGCGGTCCCCAGGGTGAGCAGCTTGAACCCGAGGCGGAACTGGCCGCGCCGTGATCCGTGTTCCACCAGGCCCTCGGCCTGCAGGCTGGACAACAGCCGGTACACCGAGCTGCGCGGCTCCCCCAGCGCCTCGGCGAGCTCCGCGGCGGTCGCCTCACCCTGCGCGGCCAGGTGGTCGAGCACCTGCGCCACCTTGCGCACCAGCATCACATTTCCGTCATTCGCCACCACGAGATGTTATCGCTCACCGGACAAGCCGACCAGCAGAAAAGATTCTCGTTCTATGGACAGCATGACCGTTGAGCGGTACTTTGCGATTCCATGACAGTGGTCAAGCACGATCCGCAGCCCACGCTCGCGGACCTCATCGACACGATCAGCGAGCGCGCGCTGTTCGCCCGCCTGGAGACGGTCCGGTTGATCTCCATCGCCAAGACCGGCCACTACGCCTCCGGCTTCTCCTGCGCGGAGATCCTCGCGACGCTCTACTACGGCGTGATGCGCCTGCGCCGAGGAGAGCCGGACTGGCCCGAGCGGGATCGCTTCCTCTTCGGCAAGGGCCACGCCGCGGCCACGCTCTACCCCCTCCTGGCCGACTGGGGGTTCTTCGACCCGGCGGAGCTGGACGAGTACACGCGGCTGGGCAACGCCTTCGGCGACCACCCGGACATGACCCGGATCCCGGGCATCGACTTCAGCAGCGGCTCGCTCGGCCACGCGCTCTCCACCGGCACGGGGATCGCACTGGGCACCCGCATGAAGGGGTACGACTCCAACGTCTTCGTCCTCTTGGGCGATGGCGAACTGCACGAGGGCCAGATCTGGGAGGCCGCGCTGGGCGCGGCGCACCACCGCGTGTCGAACCTGATCGCGATCGTGGACCGCAACGACCACTCGCTCGACGGCCGCATCGACACCGTCACCGGGATCGAACCGCTCGAGGACAAGTGGCGCGCGTTCGGCTGGCAGGCGCACCGGGTCAACGGTCACGACGTCGCCGCGCTGCTCGGGCTGCTGCGTCAGGTCGTCGCCGACACCACGCGCACCAGCCCGGTGGTGATCATCGCCGACACCGTGAAGGGCAAGGGCATCTCCTACATGGAAGCCGAGTTCGGCTGGCACCTGGGCTGGCTCGCCGAGCAGGACGAACGCAACGCGATCGACGAGCTGCGGAGGAACCGATGAGCGTCGCACCCGGGCTGCAGCCCGAATCCTGGCACCTGCTGACGCTGCTCGACCGCGCCCCGGGTCTGCACGCCCTGGCCGACACCCTGTCGGAACTGGTCGACGAGGGGCATCCCATCGTCGCGGGGACCGCCGATCTGAAGTACTCCAACGGCCTGGTCCGCTTCCAGGAGCGCCACCCGGACCGCTACGTCCAGTTCGGCATCTCCGAGCAGCACATGGTGTCCACCGCCGCGGGGCTGGCCACCACGGGCTGGCAGCCCTACGTGGCCACGTTCGCCTCGTTCCTCGCGCTGCTGGCCTGCGAGCAGATCCGCACCGACGTGGCCTACACCAAGCTCCCGGTCCGGCTGATCGGCCACCACGCCGGCATCACCCTCGGCTACTACGGGACCTCCCACCACGCGACCGAGGACCTCGCCATCACCCGCAGCATCGCCGGGCTGACGGTTATCGCCCCGGCCGACGCGGCTCAGCTGCGCGCGGCTCTGCGCGCCGCGGCGGACTGGCCCGGGCCGATCTACTTCCGCATCGGCCGCGGACAGGACCCGGATGTCTACAGCGGCGACGACCGGGCCTTCACCATCGGCCGGGCCGTCGAGCACGCGGCGGGCAGCGACGTGACGATCATCGCCACCGGATCGATGGTGCACCCCGCCCTGTCCGCCGCGGCGATGCTGAACGCCGAGGGGATCTCGGCCGGTGTGCTCGACATGCACACCGTGAAGCCGCTCGACGTCGCCGCGGTGTCCGCCGCCGCGGAGCGCACGCCGGTGATCCTGACCGTCGAGGAGCACAGCGTTCTCGGCGGACTCGGCGGTGCGGTCGCCGAGGTCGTCGCCGAGCAGGGCCTTTCGACACGCGTCGTGCGACACGGGCTACGCGACGAGTACGCCCTGATCGGACCGCCGACGCACCTGTACCGGCACTACGGCCTCGACGCGGACGGAATCGCCCGGGCCGCCCGGACCGCGGTGGGCTGACCGGGCCGGTGCCGGGGCCCGGCGGGGCGGACGCACGGGCCCCGGTGCCGTCCAACTTCAACCGCCTCTTCGACATCGGCGAGCACGCCACGTCCGGAACAACGCCCGGAGCCGGGACGGGTCACAATGGAGCACATGAAGAGGGGGCTTCGCCGCTGCGTGCTGGCCTTGCTGGGCGTCTTGACGTTGGCGATCCCGTCGGCCGCTGAGATGACGAGGCCTGCGCCACCGCCGGTTGCCGGGCCGCCGCCGGTCGTGCCGGGCTGCGAACAGGGTTGCGAGACGATGTTCTCGGCCGCGCTGCCGGGCGGGCACCGGCTGGACGGGCTGCACGGAGTCGGCGGCAACGTGCTGGCGTACTGGGACGGCGCACACCTCGTCGACACGACGCAGGTTCGCGGCAGCGACGGGCAACCCTACGAGCGGGTGACGGCCGGCCTCTGCGGCGCGGGGCGGTGTGCCGTCGCGTTCGAGTTCGGCGCGCACTCCGCCGCCGTCGCGGCGCTACGGGTGGACACGAAGATCACGGTGGTGGACACCGCGGTGGAGGGCGTCGCGGCCGACGTGCGGGACCTCAACGCCGACGGCCTGCCGGACGCGGCGGTGCGGCAGAGCACCTACGAGCCCAGCTTCGCGCTCGCGCCGCTGTACTGGGTGACCTACGTACAGCAGGACGACCACCTGGTGCCCACCGGCTGCACGACACCGGTGCAGGCCTACGAGGAGGCCCCGATCACCGTGGCGACCGGGGCTTGCCCGACGAACGTCTAGAACGCCAGGACGCTTTGTCGGCGCGTAGCCGTCGAGGACCGTTGGCAGGGGTCGCGCTGGCTCAGGCCCGTGGCGCGCCGACTACCGGCTGATCCCTTCGGCCAGGGAGGTCGCCCGGGCGAGACGGTGATCGGTCGTGATAACCCGCGCGTGCAGGCGCGCAGCGAGCTCGACGTAGAGCGCATCAGCGAGCCGGAGGTCAGACCGGCGCGCCCAGGCGCCGGCGGCGAGTTCGACGACCGGATGCCGCGTGAGGGGGATCGTGGCCAACGCGTTCAGCGCCACGTCGACCTCGGAAGCAGGCAGCTCACCGGCACGCTCCAGCCATCCCAACGCGGACAGGACCTCGGCATCCAGGTGCGCCGGCGCGTGCAGGACGGTACCGGCGAGCCGCTTCTTCGCGGCGGCGGCGTAGTCGGTGCCGGCCAGCAAGTCCACGAGCACCGACGCGTCCAGGACCGCGATTTCCGCCGGTGCGTCACTCATCCTCGGCACCGGCCAGCTCCGCGCGAGCGCCGTCCAAAGCCTCGACAGCAGCCTCGTGCGAGACTGTTCGCCGCGGCGACGGGAGGGCGTCCAGCCAGGCGTCCGTGGCGCGGCGTTGCAGCTCGTCCGAAATCGCCGCCTGCACCAGCGCGGATACGTTCAGGTCCGCAGCCTTGGCGCGTGCGGCCAGCTCATCGGGCACATAGACGTTCAACCTCGCCATACACACACTATACACACATGCATGAGGCACTCACGGTCCCGATTCTGGTATGCAGATTGCGGTACAGGCGGTCTGGTTCCGACGTCCTCCAGTAAATGGGGATTTGACCACTGCCACCCAGAGTGCCGTTGCACAATCGCGGCAGGGCCAACCGCTCCGCGGCCTCCGCGTACTGGAACGCGCCGGTGGAGCGGATGGTTGCGCAGGATCGACTCGAGCAGGACGGCAGCCTTGTCATGGAGTCCGGGGTAGGCGGCCTGCCCCAGCACCGACACCTTCGGGCGGTGCGCTGCGGAGTCCATCAGGCACTCCCAGATCCGGTGCGACAGTGAGCAGGTCCTCCAGATCGAGGTAGTGGCTCGTCACTGGGCCAGCCGGTCGAGCAACGAGGCGTGCCGGCTCCACCCCTTCGCGAACAGAGCCCGGCGCGCCGCGGCCTCGATGATCGCGCGCACCGCCGCCTCGTGCTCGCTGATGCCTTGGGCCTCGGCGAGCATCGCGAGCGCGCGCTCCTGCTCCGCCGTCAGGTGCACAGTCATCTCCACACGGCCATTTGATACCAGCATGCTCAGGCGCCGGAGTGGACGTGGGCTGCCCAGAGGGATGGGAGGTTCGGGTAGCGGTCCCGTAGCGCGCGGATCGTCCGGTGCACCGCCGCGGCCGCGGTTTGGGCTCCGGACGAGAGCAGGTCGGTGTAGATCTGCTGCGTCAACGACGGCGCGAGGGCGTCGTCGACCCGCCACAACGTGCCCACCACCTGTGCGAATCCGGCGATCTGGAACGCCGCCGCCGGGTGGATCGCCTCGTCGGACAGGGTTTCCGTCGTGCGGGCCGTGTCGCAGGCCGACAGGTATGCGAACTGCGCGCCGGACAGGCGGAGGCGGGACACGTCGACCACCCGCAACGGCGCCTGACCGTGCAGCACCAGGTGGCTGTCCGACGGGTTGGCCGGGTCGCTGTAGCCGTGGCAGGCGAAGTGCACCCAGCCGGCGCTCGGCAGCGCGTCCAGCACAGCTTCCCGGGTGGCGTCGCGGCCGGTCAGCACCGTGGCGCCGGCCACCCGGGCGGCCAATACCGCTAAGTTTAGGCGAGTTTCCGCAGCTCAGAGGCGTTTGGAGGCGTCGCCCACAGAGCGGTCACACCCCGACAGAACAGTTGCCTCAATTGAAGATTCCCCTCAACCGCAACGGCGACTGTCTCAAGTGGAGAACCGCCTAACCGGCGGGAACGACTGAACAGAGCCTCCGGTAACGCCCTGACCAGGTAAAACGTACTAACTTAGCGGTATTGCCCGGGCGGCGAGGAACTCCGCTTCGGCCTGGGCGCCGGGCAGGTCGGGACCGTCCGGTGTGGACGGCATCGCGACCACGAGCAGCCGGTCACCACCTCCCCGTCGCTGCGCCCGCGCGTGGGCCAGCGCCCGGACCGTCGGCGTCACCGACGAGATCACCCGGTCCACCACCGTGGGACCGCCGTCGCGGTGGTGACCGGCGGCGTGCAGCGGCAACAGGCTGAGCACCCCGACCGGCGCCCACCAGATCCGCGACGCCGCACCGAGCGAGTCCAGCACGGGGCCCGCCACGGTGTCCCACAACCATTCCAGCGTCTCGTGGATCGTGCGCTCGGCGAACAACCGCGAGTCCGGCTCCGCAGCGAGCGCGGCGCGGAACGAACGCACCCGTTGCCGCAGCGCCTCTGAACTCAGGTCAGGCAGCGGCCGGACCTGCACGCCGTCCGGGGTGAGGATCACCGCGTCGCACCGGTAGCCGCTCACGTTGACGTAGACGACCGGGCCCTCGTGCGCCTGCGCGGTCAGGTCGGCGAGCGACGGCGGCCGCAGGAACCGGTCCAGCCCGGGCAGTTCCCGGATCCGCGCGGCCAGCTCCTCCAGTTCCCCGGCGAGCGCGAGGCGGTCCCGGCTGGTGTCGGTTTCGAACTCCGCGCCGAGCGCCTCGAACTCCGCCGCCAGCTCGGGCGACCGCTCCCGCAACTCGGACAGGTCGCCGCGGCTGTCGAGCGCCTGAGCCGCGAGCACGCAGCGGCCGGACTCCAGCATGGTCACCGCGCCCTCCGGGTCGCCCGCGTCGAGCGCGCACGCGGCGGCGTCGGCCGCGAGCCCGGCGAACCGGCCCAGCCAGTACTGGGCGTCACCCCGGTCGAGCCGGCGGCCGGCGAGCTGGGGCAGCAGACCGACCGCGACGGCGTAGCCCTCGGCCGCGGACGCGGGCAACCCGCCCTCGGCGGCCAGCTCCCCCCACCTGTCGGCCGCCTCCACCCGCCGGACCGTGGGGGAGCCGGCGAACAGCGCGGCCTCGCGATACACGGCGAGCGCCTCGGCGAGCGCGTCCCGGTCGCCGAACCGCCGGAACCGCAGCCGCAGCGCGTCGGCCAGCGTGCTCAGCGTCGTCGTCCGCGAGAACGACTCGCCCTCCCGCGCCCGCACGGCTTCGCGCGCCAATGCGACGGCCTCGTCGAGGATAGGCGGATCCTCCTCACCGGCGCCGGGGCGCGCGAACCAGTCGTGCAGCGCACCGGCGAGGCCGGTGACGTAACCGGCTCGCTCCGGGCTGCCCTCGGCGGCCGCGGCCACCGACGCGCGGCGGGCGGCGATCGCGTCGCGCAAGGCGGTCTGGTTGCCGAACCGGGCGTAGGCGGTGCCCAGGACGCCACCCAGGTTCGCCAGGCGCAGCGCACGGTCGGGGTCGTCCGCCGCGGTGGCGTCGACGGCGGCGCGGTGGACGCGGATGGCCTCGTCGAGCGCTTCGGCCCGGCCGGTCCGCTCGAACCAGTCGGACAGCATGGTGGCGAGGTTGCCCAGGTGGCTGGCGTGCCCGGCCACGCGGCCGGCGCCGAGGCGGACGGATTCGCGCGCGACGTCGAGCGCGTCGGTCAGCATCCGCAGCTCGCCGGTGACGCGGAAGCGGCGGTGCAGGGTCGCGGCGAGGTTCGCGAGCAGCACTGGGTGGTCGCGGTGCCCGGCCGTCGTCGCGACGGCTTCACGGGCGGCGTCGATCGCCTCGGTCAGCGGTGCTAGCTCGCCGGTGGCGAGGAACAGCGCGTTCAGGGCGACGACGAGGTTGCCCAGGTACTGGGGCCGCCGCGGATCCGCGGTCGGCGTGTACCGGACCGCTTCCCGTTGCAGCGCCGCGGATTCGGTGAGCGCGTCCAGGTCGCCGAACGCTTCGCCGCGCTGGGCCAGCGCCGCGGCGAGGTGGTCCAGCCGCTCGGCCCGGTGCGGGTGCCCGGCCGGGGTGGCGGCGATCGCGGCGCGGCCGTGCCGGATGGCGCGTTCCAGCAGTTCCGGGTTCCGGGTCCGGCCGAACTCGGCGGCGAGCATCCCGCACGTCTCGGCCTCCACCCCGGCGCGCTCGGCCAGGCTCCCGCTGCTCACCGGTTCGGCGGGCTCGCCGGTGAGCGCGGTCCAGGCGCGTCGCGTGAACAGCAGGTTCGTGGAGAACCGCGAGTACCGCGGGTCGCCGGGCGGGGTGAGCGCGAGCAGGGTCGTGCGGGCTTCGAGCAGCTCGGCCAGGTCGTCCCGGGCGCCGGTGAGGCGGTGGCGGTCGTCAAGCAGCTGGCAGTGGAACGCCAGACGGTCCAGCTGCTCGGCCGAGCCGGCTGGGGTGAGCTCGACGCCGCGCCGCGCCGCGTCGAGGGCTTCGGGCAGGACCGCGGGATCGCCGGTGTGCGTGAACCAGCGGCGGAGCAGGACTGCGAGGAAGTGCAGGCTGCGGCTGGTGATCTCGTCGTTCGGCGCGTTGCGCACCGCGTCCCGGGCTTGCTGGATGCCTTCCCGCAGCGCGTACTCGTCGCCGGTGGCGGTGAAGACGGTCAGCAGCGCGACGACGAGGTTGTCCTGGTAGTCGGCCTTGTCCTCGGGCGCCGCGCCGTCGACGGCGCGCCGGCTCCACCACACCGCCTCGTCCAGCGTGTCCGGGTTCTGGTTGTGCTGGAACGCGGTGTGCATCACGATGCCGAGGTTGTTGGCGTGGGAGGCTTCCTCGGCCGGGCGGTCCGCCGACAGCAGGACCGCCTCCATCAGCCCGTCCACGGCTTCCTGCAGGTAGGTCAGGTCGCCGGTCTGGTGGAACCGGGTCTGCAACAGGCCGCCCAGGTTGGACAGGTACGTGGTGCGCTCGTCGCCGTCCACGGTTGCGAGCGCCTTGCGGCCGTACTCGATCGCCGTCTGGACCGAGGCCGGGTCCGGGCTGTGCCGGGCCACCCGGAACGCGTCCCAGAACCGCTCCCCCCAGCCGGTCACGGGTCAGTCCTCGGCGGCCTGCGAGGTGCCCGCGGATCCGGCGGGCGGCTCGTCGGGTTCGGTGACCTCGCGCTTGGGCGTGTAACCACGCGACACGCTTGTGCGCAGGATCTCCGCCTCCTCGGGCGTGAGTTCGTGCTCCATCAGTTCTCCTTTCCCTGGCCTGATTCGACGAACTCGAGCACGTCGAAGTCCTCCGCCCGCAGCCGCAGGCCCGCGGTCCCCTGGACGCGAGCGCCGAAGGTGCCGTCCGGGCCCATCACGCGCGCCGATTCGAGGTACAGCTCGGGCGGGTGCGGGTAGGAGGAGGCGTAGGAGCGGTGGCCGTACCAGCCGCCCGCCCAGTTGCCGTCCTTGAGGCGGACGCGGATGAAGCACGGTTCGCGGTCGCGGAAGGCGTGGTCCCAGGCGGTGGGGGTGCGCAGGTATCGCGAGCCGCGACGGCGGCGTTCCACCAGCGACACGGCGGCGGCCGCGAGCGCCGGGACGACGAGGAACAGCAGCACGGCCACCGCGCCGACGAGGCGGGGCTGCTGGGTGAAACCGGTCCAGTCGCCAGACCCGGTGCCCTTGGCGAGGCGGACGAGCGCGGGCCCGGCGACGATCGCGTACGCGGCATCGAGGGCGATGGAGGCGACGATGGCCCGCAGGACGCGCTCGCCGAGGTCGCGCTCCCCCGGCACCGGCCCGCGCCGGCGTTCCCGCACGAACTGGTAGGTGATGCCGGGCAGCACGAGGAGGACGAGCAGCGCGAGCTGCACGACCGTCGACGGTGCCTGCATCGCCTCATCCCCTCCCTCGCGCGGGCATGATCACGCTAGCGGCAACGCCTCCCTGCGCGGCGCGGAACCGCGCGGTTTCCCCCGAACGTCGGCTCAGCCCAGCAGGTACCGCACGGCGAAGGCGCCGAGGTCCAGCCCGTCCAGCCCGCCGGGGAACTCCGGCCCGTAAGCGGTGCGCACCACCATGGTCGAGAACAACATCGTGAACACCAGCCGGACCGCCGCGGGCGGGTCCGGGTGCGTCACGGGTGCGCGCAGCACGACCTCGGCGAACCGCTCCCCCACCTCCCGGCTGTACCGGGCGCCGCGGCGGTGGATCTCGGCGTCGGCGCCGGAGATGAGCACCACCGACCGCAGGAACTTCGCGTGCCGGGTGAAGATCCCGTCGAGCTCGCCGACCGCGTCCCGCACGAGCCGTTCGGGGGCCAGCCCGTCCCAGCGCCCGGCGTCGGTGAACACCTCCTGGTCGGCCCGGATCCGGGCGATGCCGTGCTCGTAGACGGCCAGGAACAGCGCGTCCTTGTCGTCGACCCGGTCGTAGAGCGCCCGCGGCGCCACGCCCGCCCGCTCGCAGACCGCGGCGATGGTGAAGGCCTCGTAGCCGCCCTCTTCCAGCAGGGCGACACCCGCGTCGAGCACGCGGTTCCACGCCTCCCGGGTGCGCTTCTGCCGCGGCGGGCGGATCACCGGACTGCCCACTGTTCTCCTCTCCCGAGCTTGACAGAAGCGTAGCGCGCACTTCATTCTTCCGTCAGATCGTATCGGTCGCTACGGTTTGACCTTCGACTCGACGAGGAGCCGGACCATGACCACCCACCGCGTCGCCGTGATCGGCGCCGGCCCGGCCGGGATGGCGACCGCGCTGTCCGTGCGCCAGGCCGGCCACGACGTCGTCCTGCTGGAGCGCTACCCGCGGGCCCGGCCGGCGGGCAACATCCTCAACCTGTGGCCACCGCCCATCAAGGCGCTGGGCCTGCTCGGCGTCGACGCGACCGACCTGGGCGCGCCGTGCCACTCGGAGTTCCGCACCGCCGCCGGCCGCACCCGCGCGTCGATAAACCTGCCCGCCGAGGTGGTGCGCGACTACGGCGGCGGGTTCATCGGGCTGCTCCGGCCCGCGTTGTACGAGCGCCTGCTGGCCGCGCTCCCGCCCGGTGTCCTGCGCGTGGACTGTCCTGTTCAGACGGTCGAGCAGGATGAGAACGGGGTGTCCCTGGCTCTCGCCGATGGTGAGGTATTGGAGGCCGACGTAGTGGTGGGCGCGGACGGGATCGACTCGCTGGTCCGGCGCACCCTGTGGGGCGAGTCGCCGAAGCGGGAGCACCACCTGCACATCTTCGGCGGCTACACCTTCGACGCAACCGCTGAACGCGGCCTGTGCGTGGTGTCCCACGACCGCACGGTGCAGGGCAGCTGGACCTCGATCCGGCACCAGGGCCGCGACGGATTCCAGTGGTGGGTGCTCACCGCGCACGACGCGGCCGCCGAGTTCACCGGGGACCTGCATGCCACCGCCACCGCCCTGGCCGCCGGGTTCGCCGAGCCGCTGCCGCGCCTGATCGCCGCCACGCCGCCAGAGCACCTGCAACGCTGGGTCCTGCGCGATCGCAAGCCGTTGAAGCAGTGGTCGCGCGGCCGCGCCACTCTCGTCGGCGACGCGGCGCACCCGACTTCGCCCTACGCCGCCTACGGCGCCGGAATGGCCATTGAGGACGGTTACTTCCTCGGCCGCAGGCTGGCCGGGGTCGACCTGTCGGGCTACGCCGCGGTGCGCCGCGCGCTGGAGGCGTTCGAGACGCCCCGCAAACCGCACACGGCGCGGCAGTCGCAGCAGGCGTGGCTGCTGGGCAAGGTGTTCCACCACGCGCCGCGCCCGCTGCGTGCCCTGCGCGACCTCGTCCTCGACCACACGCCGCTGCTGCAGAAGGTCGTCGGCGAGTCCTCTCCCCGTGAGATCCTCGACCAGCTCGACGAGATCGACCGCGCGGAGCGGGCGGTCTAGCTCTACGCCAGGCGGGTGCCGGTGAAGGCCGCGAGCTCGGACACGAGCTCGTCCTGGAACCGCTCGTCCCTGGCGGCCGCGTGCGGCTCGCGCGGCTGCTGGTGGTACCAGTAGCCGCCGGTGGTGCGGGCGCGCGGGTCGTCGCTTGTGGCGAGCCATTCCTGGGTGCGGTGCCCCTCGCGGAGGTCGTCGGGGGCGCCGGGGCCGCCCATCTTCGTCGGCACCCAGCCCGGGTCGACCGCGTTCACGGACACGCCGGGCCACAGCCGGGCGACCGCGAACGCCAGCGCCGTCACGAACAACTTGCTGTCCGAATAGGACGCCGTCGCGCGCCGGCCCGCCCAGTCCCGGCCACGCACGTCCGCCCGCCCGCCGTGGTGCATGCCGCTGCTGAGGTAGATCAGCCGCGCTCGACGCCGGATCAGCGCGGTCAGCAGGTAGGGGGCGACGACGTTCACGGGCAGGATGCGCGCGCCGGTGTAGACGCCGGCGTTGTGGATCACCGCGTCCACCGGGTCGAGGGCGTTCACCTGCTCGGCGACCCCGCGGGTCTGCCCGGGATCGGACAGGTCCCCGGTGACGGCCTCGGCGCCCCGGTCGATGAGCGCGGACACCGCGGTGAGCCGTGCGTGGTTGCGGGCGTGGAGGACGACCTGGTGCCCGTCGTCGAGCAGGGTCTGGGCGGCCAGGCGGCCGAGGCCGTCGGCGGAACCGGTGATGAAGATGCGTGCCATGGTGCCGCCAGCGTGCTACGTGCCCGCCGCCCGCGGGAAGCGCCACGCCGTGCATCGCCGCCACGGCCGCGGCTTCAGCGGCAGTAACTCGCCACCCGGGCGGCGGCCAGGACGGCGGTCAGGCTCGGCAGCCAGCGCTGCCGCGGGTCGGGCGGCACGAGCCACCGCGCGGGCCCCGGCGCGCCCGGCAACGGGATGGCGGTGCCGGAGGCGAGCACCCGGACGTCGGCAGGCAGGCCGTCCAGGTCGCCGGGCAGGACGTCGGCCTCAGCCAGGAAGATCACCACCGGCGGGACGCTCAGGGCCGCCGCGCGACAGCCCTGGCGTCCCAGGTTCTCCACCACCTGCCCGGCCCGCGCCCGTGGGACGGCCGCCGCGCCGATACCCGCTCCCAGGACCAGATCGGACCCCCGGACCGGCCATCCGAACACGCGGCGGCACTCCGCGGCACCCGGCCGGCTCACAGGAACCCTGGCAAGCCGGCCACCGCCTCGGAGATCGCCTCGTCGAACGCTCCGGCCAGGGACGCGGGTTCGATCTCGGTGCTGTAGACGACGAGCGAGCCCGCGCCGGGCACCTCGATCACGTCGACCGTGCCCAGGTGCGACTCCACGCCGAGGTCGCCGCCCACGACCCGGTACTGGAACCGCCGCAGCACCGGGTCGCGGGTCACCACTTCCTCCTCCAGCCGCGCGCCGTCGCGCAAGGTGACCGTGCGGCGGGTGTCGTCGCCGGTGGAAGCGGTCATCGCGGGGAACCAGTCAGCGATGTTCGCCGCGTCGCCGACCACCTTCCAGACGGCGTCAGGATCGGCGTCGACCAGCACGTGCGAGCGCAGTGTGGCCACGGCTCAGCCGTCCGCGAAGAGTTTGCCCGCGCGGGCCCAGTTCTCGGTGGCCACGTCGGTGAACACGATCCCCACGGAGTCCGGGGCGCACTTGCCGATCCGGCAGATCTCGCGGGTCAGCACCTCGGCCAGCTCGCGCTTCTGTTCCACGGTGCGTCCGGGGAACCAGTCGATGCGGACGTGTGGCATGGCGGTTTTTCCTTTCTAGGCGAGGAGTTCGGCGACGCGACGGCCCCGCTGTCGGTACTCCCGGCGGGCGGCGAGCGCATCGTCGAGGGTGACGTCGACGAACCGGGTGCGGGTGCCCGGCGCGGACTGGGCGGCCAGGTCGAGGTCGCAGCTGATGACGGTGGCGATCATCATGTAGCCGCCGCCGGACACCGCGTCCCGGTGCAGGATGATCGGCTCCACCCCGCCCGGCACCTGGATGGATCCGATCGGGTACGGGGCGTCGACGATGTTCGACGGGTCCTGTCCGGCGCCGAACGGCGGTGTTCGGTCGACCGTCTCCAGCTCGCCGCCCTGGTACCGGAATCCGACGCGGTCGGCGACCGGGGTCAGCGTCCAGGTCGTGTCGAGGAAGCCGCGCCGTCCGGCGCCGGTGAGCACGTGGTCGTACAGGCCCATCACGACCCGGACCTCGATCTCCTTGGCCAGGGCGGGCCTGAGCTCGTCGGGCAGCGACCGTCCGGGGGTCCCGCCGCCGGGCCCGATCGGCAGCACGTCGCCGGGCACCAGCGGGCCGCCGGACACCCCGCCGAGCTTGCCGAGACCGTAGGTGGAGCGGCTGCCGAGCACGACGGGCACGTCGATGCCGCCGCCGACCGCCAGGTAGGCCCGCGCGCCCCGTTTGACGTAGCCGAAGTCCAGGACGTCGCCTGCCCGCACGGGGAACGCCTCCCACAGCGGCCGCTCCTCCCCGTTGACCCGCGGTGGCAGGTCCGCGCCGGTGATCGCCACCACGGCGTCCTCGGTGAACAGCAGTTCCGGCCCGAGGTAGACGCATTCGAGCGCGGCGGCGCCGGGTTCGTTGCCGACCAGCCGGTTGGCGACCGTCAGCGAGTACTGGTCGAGCGCGCCGGACGGCGGGATCCCGACGTCGTAGTAGCCGCTGCGGCCGGTGTCCTGGACTGTGGTGGACAGGCCTGGTTTGCGCAGCTCAATCGGCACGGAGCACCTCCAGCAGGCGGGTGTTGACACCGTCCGGGTCGTCCAGGAACGGTTTCAGCGCGAAGTCGACCGGCCGGGAACGGATGCGGAAGGTCCCGGCCTCGACCTCGGCGACCAGGTCGTCGTAGCGGTCCCGGTCGACCGGGGCGAACCGCACGATGTCGCCGGGGCGGAAGAAGACCATGAAGTCGGCGAAGTCCGGCGCGGACTGCGACGGGTCGTAGATCGGCGCGGGCGTGATACCGAACATCTGGTACCCGCCGGCGCCGCGGACGGAGTAGATGCACCCGAAGCAGCCGCCGTGCCCCACCGTCTGCTTGGGGGTGTCGGTGCGGGGGCGCAGGTACTTCGGGACGACGAGCTGACGCTCCTGCGGCACCATCTGGTACATGAACGGCAGTCCCGCCACGAACCCGACCATCGAGGTGAACCACGGGGAACCGGAGTGCACGCGGATGAATTCGTCGGCGTCGGCGAGCCCGTTGATCCTGGCCGCGTACTCGATGTCGGTGGCGTCGGGGTCCTGGTGCCGGTCGCGGAACCGCATGAGCGTCTCGGTGGTCCACGGATCCCGGTACAGCACGGGGATTTCGACCACGCGGGTGGCGAGGCTGAAGTCGGAGGCGTCGCCGACCTTCCGCTCGATGTCGCGCAGGTGCCCGAGCAGCTTCTCGGGTTCGATGACGTCCGGGTCGTACCGCACCTGGTAGGAGGCGTTGGCCGGGCAGATCTCCAGCACGCCGTCGGGCCGGTCCGCGCGCAGCGACGTCGTGATCGCCATGGCGCGGAAGTTGGCCCGCAGGCTCATCGACTCGGCGAGCTCGACGAAGATGTGCTCGTCACCGCCCCAGCTGTAGCGGGCTTCCGCGGCGCCGCTCATGCGCTCACCCCCGTCGCCGCGCGCTGGGCCAGCCACTGTTCGAGCGTGCCGGTGCCGAAGCTGCCGTCGGCGAACCACGGCTCGTCGAGCAACTCCAGCAGCAGGCTCGTGGTGCTCGGCACCCCGTCGATGACCAGTTCGGACAGTGCCCGGCGGGACCGCGCCAGCGCGGTGGCCCGGTCGTGCCCCCAGACCACGACCTTGGCCACCAGGGAGTCGTAGTAGGGCGACACCTGGCTGCCCGGCGCCAGCCACGTGTCGGTGCGCACCCACGGACCGCCGGGCAGGTGGACGTGGGCGATGCGGCCGGGGCCGGGCATGAAGTTCTTGTCCGGGTTCTCCGCGCACACCCGGAACTCGACCGCGTGCCCGCGCGCGGTCACGTCGCTCTGCCGGATGCCGAGCTCCTCCCCCGCCGCGATGCGCAGCTGCTCGGCGACCAGGTCGATCCCGGTGATCAACTCGGTGACCGGGTGCTCGACCTGGATCCGGGTGTTCATCTCGATGAAGAAGAACTCGCCGGTCTCGTCGTCGACCAGGAATTCGCAGGTGCCCGCGCTGCGGTAGCCGACCTGGCGGCACAGGCGGACCGCCGCCGCGGTCATCTCCGCGCGGATGCGCTCGTCGATCCCCGGCGAGGGCGCCTCCTCGACGACCTTCTGCCGCCGTCGCTGCAGGGAGCACTCCCGCTCGAACACGTGGATCGCGTCGGTCCCGTCGCCGAGAACCTGCACCTCGACGTGCCGGGCGTTGCGGACGAACCGTTCGAGGTACATCCGGCCGTCGCCGAAGGCGCTGGCCGCCTCGCCGGAGGCCTGCGGGAACGCGGCCACCAGTTCGGCCTCGTCGGCCACGACGCGGATCCCGCGGCCGCCACCCCCGGCGGCGGCCTTCAGCATCACCGGGTACCCGGTCTCGCGCGCGGCGGCGACCGCGGCGGCGACGTCGGCGACACCGTCCGGGGTGCCCGGCACGGTGGGTACCCCGGCGGCGGCCGCCACCTGGCGGGCGCGCACCTTGTCGCCCATCTGCTCGATCACGTCGGCGTCGGGCCCCACGAAGGTGAGGCCGGCGTCGGCGACCGCGGCCGCGAAGGCGGCCCGTTCGGACAGGAACCCGTAGCCGGGGTGGACCGCGTCCGCGCCGGAGTCCCGGGCCGCCGACACGATCGCCTCCGGCACCAGGTAGCTCTTGGTGGCCGGGGCCGGGCCGATGTTGACGACCGTGTCGGCGAGCAGGGCGTGCTGGGCGTGCCGGTCGGCGTCGCTGGCGACCGCGACGGTTTCGATGCCGAGGTCGCGGGCCGCCCGGATGATCCGCACCGCGATCTCGCCGCGGTTGGCGATCAGCAGGCGCTTCACGACTCGACCTCGAGCACCACGAGGACCTGCCCGGCCTCCACGACGGACTCGCCCTCGGCGGCGAAGCCGACGACGGTTCCCTCGGCGCCTGCCTCCACCGGGTAGAACGACTTCATCACCTCGACCAGGCCCACCGTGTCCCCGGCGGAGACGTGCTGGCCGGGTTTGACGTAGTCCGGGCTGTCCGGGTCCGGTTTGCGGTAGAAGACGCCGGGGATCGGGGACAGGACCTCGTGTCGGGTCATCGGAGCACCTCGCTGTGACTCGTTGATGGGACGGGTGGGGAGGTTTCAGCTCAGGTACGGCTTGAGCGCCTCGTAGACGCTCTTGGCCAGGTCGACCGCGCCCGGCGTGTCGGAGTGCACGCAGATGCAGTCGGCCCGCATGGGGATGTCCTTGCCGTTGACGGAGGTGGCCACGCCTTCGGTGACGGCGCGGACCGCGCGTTCGGCGGCGAGGGCGGGGTCGTAGGCGATGTGCTCGCGGGTGATGATGAGCGAGCCGTCGTCGCGGTAGTCGAGGTCGGTGTAGTACTCGGCGATGAAGCCCTGCGGCCGACGGCCCCACACCTTTTCGTGCACCGTGCCGGCCATCCCCATGAGCGGGACGTCGAAGACGTCGGCGGCGGCGGCGATGGCGGCGGCCACCGACTCGTCCCGGGACGCCAGCCCGTAGAGCGCGCCGTGCGGTTTGATGTGGTTCAGCGGCATTCCCTCGCCCTGGAGGAAACCGTTGAGCGCGCCCACCTGGTAGACCACGGACGCGGTCAGCTCCTCCGGGTCGAGCTTCATCTCGCGGCGCCCGAACCCGTCCCGGTCCGGGAAGGACGGGTGCGCGCCCACCTTCACCGAGTGTTCCTTGGCGAGGGCGACGGTCTTGCGCATCACGACCGGGTCGGCGGCGTGGAAACCGCACGCCACGTTCGCGACCGTGATGTAGGGCATGATGCCCTCGTCGTCGCCGCAGCGGTAGATGCTGTAGGCCTCGCCCATGTCGCAGTTGATCGCAACCATTGTGCCGGATTCCTTGTCTGGTCAGGAGTGGGCGACCTTGGGGGTGTCGCCGTCGGGGTCGATGTAGATGTCGTCGCCGTCGAGCTTGACCGGGTAGCGCGCCAGCTCGGCGTGTCCGGGGTTGATGCCTTTGCAGGTGGCCAGGTCGAACGTCCACAGGTGGCTCTTGCAGGTCAGGGTCTACGGCGTCCGGATCCGCGGGCACCCAGACGAGGTAGAGGGTGCGGGAGCCGGTCACCAACTGCGGCGGATGCAGTGCCGTGCCCATTTCGCCTCCTGGTTCACCGTTGAACTTCTTGCGATGAACAGACTCGGCGAAGTGCGGCGGGGCGGGTAGTGCGCATCTTGGACAACCCGGCGGCGGCCGGTGCCACTCGGGAGTACCGGCGGACGTCAGAGCTGGTCATCGAGCTGCAGGGCGATCCACAGCTCGGCGCGGGTCGTCGGATCGTCGATCTCCCGCCCCAGCGCTTCGACCACCTTGCCCATCCGGTACCGCAGCGTGTGCCGGTGGATGCCCAGGGCCGAGGCGGACGCGTCGGACTGGCCGTTGTGGGCCAGGAAGGTCCGCAGCGTGTGGCGTAGGTCCACCTTGGAGTTGTTCTTCTTGTCGGTCAGTGGCGCGAGCAGGGCCGAGGCCCACCCGCGCGCTTCGTCCGTGTCGAGGTGACGCATCAAACCGGCGGTGGCGACGTCCCCGGCACTGGTCAGCCTCCCGGCGGTTCCGGGCGCGCTGTTGAACACCGATCGGACCTGCCGCCACGCCTCGGGCAGGTCCTTGGCGGGAGTGGGGTCGCTGACCGCGCCGCGGGCGAGGGGGATGCGGCGCAGCAGCGCTTCCAGTGTGCGGGTGTCGCCTTCGGCGGGTGGCATCAGGACGACCACCCGCCCGCGCTCCCACTCCGCCACGAGCGCGCACACGTTCCGCAACCCGTAGTCGCCCTCGGCGTGTTCGAGCAGTTCCAGCTCGTGGCCCGGGGGCACGCCGAGGATGGCCACCCGCAGGTCCCCTTCGGGCAGGTCGGTGCCCAGCGCGTGGCCGATCGAGGCGGCCAGGCGGATGTCGCCCTCCACGGCGGCTTTGAAGACGGCGAGCCGCTGCCTGCGCTCGCTGTCCAGGACTCCCCAGGCGCTGTGCAGGTCGGCGCACAGCAGGGACACCGCCGTCGTGACGATGCTCTGCTCGGCGCTGGTCAAGGGCGTGGACCGGCCGATCGCGAGGAATCCGCGGATCCGGCCGCGGACGGTGAGCGGCAGCAGCACCACGGCCTCACCGGCGACGGTCATGCTCAGGCTCGAGGACGTGCCCCGTTCCCGCAGCCGGGGCAGTTCGATGCGGATGCGGGGCACGTGCATGCGCCCGGCGGGCGCGCCCGCGCGCACCGCCCCGTCGACGTCGAGGAGCACCGTCCAGCCGCGCAGCGCCTTGGCGAGCCGCTCGACGATGGCCCGGGCGGCGTAGGACGACAGCGAAGCGCGCGTGAGGTCCCGTTGAGCGGCGACGGCGTAGGTGAGTTCCTTCTGCCGTTCGTCGGAGATGAAGTCGGCGACGACCCTGCTGATGGCCGCGAATCCGGTGTCATGGGGAACCGACAGCAGCGGCAGGCCGGTCTCCTCGGCCGCGGCGACCAGGTCCTCCGGCACGTCGGGGTAGAACGAGCTCACCCCGAACCCGAGCGCGACCGCCCCGGCTTGGGCCAGCCGCCGCACGTACTCCCGTCGTTCGGCGAAGCCGGGCGCCAGGCGCGAGCCGGTGGTCAGCACGAGTTCCCCGCCGTCGATGTAGGGCGAGGGATCGGGCAGTTCGCTGATCAAGGCCCAGGTCACCGCGCTGCGACAGGCTTCCGGCGACCCCGCGACCTGCGACAGCTTGAGGTCCGGTCGGTCGAGGAGTTTCTCGACGGTGAGCGGCATCCTTGCCTCCCGAGTGCTGGCCTGCCGGCCCGGCGGTGTGGTGGTGGTGGCCAGGAATCGTAAACCGCTCCGGCGGGCGCGCGGGTTGAACGACGGCCAAGCGATGGCGGCGCCGAAGAGGCGGAATCTCAAGCTGGACAACACCCCGCGGCGATCTGTACAAACCGGAGAACGAACCGGAACCCTCCGGCCGGGGAGAATCCGGACCGGGATCAGCGAGCGGACAGGGAGGTTCCAGGGATGTCGGCGATCATCACCACTGCCGAACCCCGTGCCGGCCGTCCGAAAGTGACCTACCGGACGGCGGGCGACCGGGCGGTGCTCGTCGAGTACGGGCACACCATCCCCGTCGACCTCAGCGTCAACTTCTTCGCGCACGCCTCGGCGCAGCGCCTCGCCGACCACCCCGTGCGTGGTGTGCTGGAAGTCGCGCCCGGGCTGAGATCGCTGCTGGTCTACTACGATCCCGCCGTCATCGGCCAGGACCGGGTCGTGGCCGCGCTGGAGGAGCTGCACGACGACATCCCGGAGCCCGCGTCGATCGTGCTGCCGAGCCGGCGGCTGACGCTGCCCATCGCCTTCGACGACTCCGCGTCCCGCGAGGCCGTCAACCGCTACCGGATCAGCACCCGCCCCGACGCGCCGAATGTCGTGGACGGCAACAACATCGACTACCTGGTGCGCTACAACGGACTGCCGAACCGGGAGGCGTTCGGCGAACGGATCCTGCGGACGGAGTGGTGGAACGCGTTCACCGGCTTCTACCCGGGCCTGCCGTCGCTGCTGCCGCTGGATCCGCGGTCGGAGATCATCGCGCCGAAATACAACCCGGCGCGGGGCTGAACGCCGGAGGGCGCGGTCGCGCTCGGCGGGCCGTGCCTGGTGATCCACCCGATCGAGTCGGTGGGCTCGTACCAGCTGTTCGGACGGACGCTGCCGATCTCGAACCTGGTGCGCCAGCCCCGCTCGCACCGGATCGACCCGATCCTGATCCACCCCGGCGACCGCATCACGTTCGTCGAGGTCACCGAAGGGGAGCTGATCGAGCTGCGGCGGCAGGTGTTCGAGGGCCGTTACGACTACGCGATCGAACCGGGCCGGTACGCGGTGGCCGACCACCTGAAGCTCGGCTCGGATCCGGAGGTGGCGGCCGAAGCGCAACGGCGGCGCGCCACCCGGTGCGCGGCGCAGGAGCTGGTGAAGGTTCCGTGAGCGCCCGATCGGCGGGCCAGGCGCTTCCCGCGCTCGAGATCATCGACCCGGGCCTGCAGACGACCGTGCAGGACTATCCGGGCCGGCGTGGGCGGCAGGCTCTGGGTTTCTTCCCGTCCGGGCCGGTCGATCCGCTCGGGCTGCAGGTGGCGAACGTCCTCGTCGGCAACCGTCCCGGTGCGGCTGCGCTGGAGATCCCGCTGGGCCGGTTCCAGGCGGTGATCCTGCGTGCCGGGCTGATCGCGATCACCGGGCCGGACGCCGGGGTGACGCTCAACGGTGAGCCGGTTCCGTTGTGGGAAGCGGTGTCCGTCGCCGAGGGGGACGTGCTGTCGTGCGCGGTCATCCGGGGCGCCGGTTATCGCCGGTATCTCGCGGTGAGCGGGGGGATCGCGGTGGACGAGGCGTTCGGCTCGCGGTCCACGTTGCTGGTGGCGGGCATCGGCGGTCACGACGGGCGGGCGCTGGAACGGGCGGACGTCCTCGACGCCTATCCGGCGGGCGGCGCCCGTCAGCGCAGGCGGATGCCGGTGTCCCTGCGCCCGCACTACACGGACAGCTGGGAGATCGAGATCCTCCGTGGCCCCCACGCCGATCCGGATTTCCTCACCGCGCAGGACTTCGAGGACTTCCTGGGCGCCTGCTGGCGGTGCGACCTGAACTCGGACCGGACCGGCGTGCGGTTCAACCCGCACCGGTTCCAGTGGGCGAGGACGTCGGGCGACGTGGCCGGCGGGCACCCGTCGAATCTCCTGGACACCAGCTATCCCTACGGCGGGATCCTCGCCTACGGTGACGTGCTCACGATCCTCGGCCCGGACAGCAACACCTCGGGCGGGTTCGCGGTGATCGCCACGGTCGCCCACGCGGCGCTGAGCAAGGTCGGGCAGCTCCGCCCCGGGCGCGACGTGGTCCGCTTCCGGGAGATCAACCTGCACCAGGCCGCGGCGATGCAGAGCCACCTGGACCAGCTGCTGGACCCACGCCACTTCGAGACCGTCTGACCCCGCGCCCGGAGGCGGTTCGCCCGGCCGTCTCACCCGTGCCGAGCGCCCAGTCAGCGTAGTTTCCGCAGCGCGTCGCGCAGGGTGGTCAGTGCGGGTTGGGGCTCGTCCCAGAACACCATGTGCCCGGCGCCGGGCACCGGCACCAGTTCGGCGGCCGGGTTGGCGCGGGCGGCTTCGGCGGCGCCGTCGGCGGTGACGACCGGGCTGTCGCCGCCGTACAGGAGCACCGCCGTGGCGGGCACGTGCGGCCAGTCGTCGAAGAAGTCCTCCGCCTCGAAGCCGGCGTGGGTGGCCGCGATCGCGGCGCGGGAGCACGACGACAGCCACCGCGCGCGCAGCTCCTGCTCGCGCCGCGGCCACCGGGGCCAGGACCGGGCGACCTCGTCCGCATCGGTGCCGCGGCGGGCCTGGTCGAGCTGTCCGAGGAAGGCCTCCAGGGTGGTGGGGTACGGGCCCCGCCCGGGGCCGCTCATCGGCGGGTCGACCAGGATCGCGCCGCGCAGCTCGTGACGGCCGGTGACAGCGGCCCGCGCCGCGATCCGCGCCCCCATCGAGTGTCCGAGCAGGATGGGCCGTCGCAGGCCGAGGCCGGAGACGACCGCGTCGACGTCCGCGGCGTAGCTGTCCAGGTCGTAGCCCGCCGGCTCGGTGTCCGCGCTGTCGGACAGTCCGCGGCCACGGACGTCGAGCACGAGCGGGCGCACGAGATCCGTGAGCTCCCGCGCCACGAAATCCATCGTGATCGCCGGGCTGGTGATGCCGGGCAGCACGAGGACCGGGACACCGTCGTCCGGTCCGTAGTCGAGCACGTGCAGCCGCACCGCGCCGGACCGGACCCAGCGGCTCGTCGCGGGAATGTCGGCGAGGTCGGCCAGCGCGGGCTGGTTCAGCGTGCGGGCGGCCGGGGACTCGGACGGGATCACCATGTCAGGAAACCTTTCTGCCGGCTCGATCCGGGGCGCCGAGGTAGGTCACGGCGTCGTCCAGGCCGATCACGTCGGCGTATTTCGCGTGCAGGTCGAACAACGCGGCGTCGTGCGGCCCACGGGCCCGGTCGCCGCAGGCTTCGCGCACCACGAGGGTGTTGAAGCCGGACTGCACGGCGTCCACGGCGGTCGCCCGCACACACCCGGAGGTGGTCGCGCCGCACACGACCACGGTGTCCGCGCCGAGACCGGTGAGCAGGGCGGCCAGCCCGGTTCCGTGGAACGCCGAGGCGCCCTTCTTCAGCACGAGGTGGTCGCTGTCGCGGCAGTCCAGCCGGGGGTCGAGCGCGACGGCGTCGCTCCCTTCGCGGAGGCTGCGCATGCCCGGCGCTTTCCGGAGCCAGGCCACGCCGTCGCCGTCGGCCTCGGCGGCGGTGTAGCTGATCGCGGTGTAGACCACCGGGACCTCACCGCGCCGGGCCGCGGTCACGAGGGCGGCGGCCGCGGTCACTTCGGCGGTGAGGTCGGCCCCGGACGGGAAACCGGGTTCGGTGAAGCCGCGGGTCAGGTCGACCACGACCAGGGCCGGGCACTGTCCACGCGGGACAGTGGCGCCGAACCCGGCCCGGTCGTAGACGGCATCGGTCTCCGCGCCGTGCAGTCCGGACGGGTCATCGACGGGCACGCTGCAACTCCTTGATCAATTTGTCCTGGGTGCGGATCCGGCCCAGCAGCCAGCCCTGGAACAGTCCCAGCGCCGCGGCGGCCGCGATCGGGGCGTACCGCTTGACGCCCGGGGGAAGCAGCATCGCCAGCCCGTCGAGGGACTCGCCGCTGTCGGCCGGGGCCGGCGTGCGCGGGGCGGCGGCCGGGCGGGGCTCCTCCCCCGGCGCGCTCAGCTGGCCGGCGAGGTTGCGGGCGAACTGGTCGAGCAACCGGGCCGACACGGCGCTGATCGCGCTCTTGCCGAACTGGGCGAGCTTGCCGCGGATGGACAGGTCGGTGCGCAGGTCGATGGTGGCGCCGCTGGGGGCCTCGCGGACGGTGAGCGTCACGTCGGCCTCGGCGTCCCCGTTGCCGTGGGTGTCCGCTCCGCGCGCCGACAGCCGCAACCGCCGCGCGGCGGTGTCGACCTCGGTGAACCGCACCCGGCCGGAGTAGGCGGCGGTGATGGGGCCGACCTTGACCTTGACCCGGCCCAGGTAGGCGCCGTCCTCCTGGCCGTCGAGGGTCGCGCCCGGCAGGCAGCCCGCCACCCGCTCGACGTCGTTGATCAGGGCGAACACCGCGTCCGGGTCGGCCGGGACGGACAGCTGGTTTTGCAGGATCACTTCGTCGCTTCCTTCTCGGTGTCACGGCGGCGGGCCGCGGTCGCCGCGATGGCGTCCACAATGGTCTGGTAACCGGTGCAGCGGCACAGGTTCGCCGAGACCGCTTCGCGGATCTCGTCGCGGTCCGCGTCGGGTTGCTGGGCGAGGAAACCCTCGGCGAGCATCAGGAATCCCGGTGTGCAGAAGCCGCATTGCAGACCGTGGTGCTCGCGGAAGGCCTGTTGCAGGTCGGAGAGCTCGCCGTCCCGGCCGAGCGATTCGACGGTGCGGATGTCGGCGTCTTCGGCCTGCACGGCGAACACGAGGCACGCGCGCACCGGTTCGCCGTCCACGAGGACGGTGCAGGCTCCGCAGACGCCGTGCTCGCACCCCGCATGCGCGCCGGTGAGGCCGAGGTCGTGGCGCAGCACGTCGAGCAGGGTCTTGCGGGGCTCGACGACGGCTTCATGCTCGCTGCCGTTGACGGTCAGGACGATCAGGTGGCGGTCGGTCATGCGGGCCTGCTCCGTTCCGGGTCGGCTGCCGCGTCGAGCGCGGCGAGCACGGTCTGCGGGTGCACCGGCGTGGTGTCGAGTTCGACGCCGGTGTGGCGCAGCGCGTCGTTGATCGCGTTGAGCACCGCGGCCGGCGCGCCGATGGTGCCGCCCTCCCCGGCGCCCTTGGCCCCGTTCTCGGTGAACGCGCAGGGTGTTTCCAGGTGGGACACGGTGATGTCGGGGATCTCGGTGGCGGTCGGCACGAGGTAGTCGATGAAGCTGGCGGCCGACGGTTCGCCGTTGTCGGCGTAGGTGACCTCCTCGAACAGCGCGCCCGCGATGCCCTGGGCGATCCCGCCGCGGCACTGCCCGTCGACGACCTGCGGGTGGATCACCACGCCGCAGTCCTCCACGCACGCGTACCGCAGGATCGTGATGCCGCCGGTGCCCGGGTCGGCTTCCACGACCACGGCGTGGGTGGCGTTGGAGAAGGTGCCGTCGCCGGGCACGTCGAAGCTCGCGGTGGCCGTGAGCGTCGGCTCGACGTCCTTGGGCAGCAGGTGGCTGCGCAGGTAGGCGACGTCGGCGATCTCCTCGAACGACGCGCGCCGGCCCGGATCGTCGATCTGCACGACGCCGCCCGCGCCGTCGAGGCGGACGTTGTCCGGCTGGGTGTCGAGCAGGTGCGCTGCGATCCGGCACAGCAGCTCTCCCAGCCGCGTGGCCGCCAGCGCCACGGCCGAGCCGCCGATGGTCACCGACCGCGAGGCGAAGGTCCCCCACCCGTACGCGATGCGCTCGGTGTCGCCCTGGCGCAGCTTCACCTGGTCGATGTGCAGCCCGAGCCGGTCGGCGACGATCTGCGCGAGCGTCGTCTCGTGGGACTGCCCGTGGTTCATGGTGCCGCTGGTGACGACGACCGAGCCGGTGGTGTCCATCCGGATCTCCGAGATGTCGAACCCGGGCACCACGGCCATCTTGCGTTTGGCGAAGGCGCCCGACCCGTACCCGGTGCGCTCCGAGAAACAGCAGAACCCGATACCGATGTGCCTGCCCTCGGCGGCCGCGGTGTCCCGGAGCTCGTACCAGCCCTCGTCGCGCAGGGTGGCTTCGGCCAGGTCCAGCGATTCCCGGTAGGTGCCGGGGTCGTAGGTGACGGCGTTGACCCCGGTGTAGGGGAACTGGGTGATCAGGTTGCGGCGCCGGATCTCCAGCGGGTCGAGACCGAGTTCGCGGGCAGCGCGCTCCATCACCCGTTCCATCGCCATCACGTACTGCGGCCTGCTGACGCCGCGGTAGGGCGCGGTGGGCGCCTTGTTGCTGGTGATGGCGCGGGCCCGGACCCGGTAGGCGGGCACCTGGTACACGCTGGGCATCTCCGCCGACGCCATCAGCGGTTCGATCCCGGCGGTGAACGGGTAGCAGGAGTAGGCGCCCATGTCGCACACGATGTCGACGTCGAGAGCGGTGATGCGCCCGCCGGCGTCGAACGCGGCGCGGGTGCGGTAGCGCTGTTCCCTGGCCAGGAACCCGGCCGTCAGCGCCTCGCGCCGGTCCTCGATCCACTTCACCGGCCGGTTCAGGCGCCGGGCCGCGGCCGCGACCGCGATCTCCTCCCGGCCGACCACGCACTTCTGGCCGAAGCCGCCGCCCATGTCCGGGACGGTGACCCGCACGGTCCGCTCGGGCACGCGCAACGAGCGGGCGAGCGCGGTGCGCACCTGGTGCGGGACCTGGGTGCACATCTGCACGAGCAGCTGGTCGTCGTGGTCGTCCCAGGACGCGATCACCCCGCGCGTTTCGAGCGGGAGGGCGTTCTGCCGTCCGCTGCGGGTGACGACCTCGACCACGCACCCGGCGTCGGCGAACGCTTCGTCCACTCCCGGGGTGTCGAACATGGACACGTCCAGCAGCACGTTGCCGGGCGCTTCTTCGTGGACCAGGGGCGCATCCTGAGCGAGCGCGGTCTCCTCGGAGACGATCGCGCCGAGCGGCTCGTAGTCCACCACGGCCAGTTCGGCGCCGTCCTCGGCGACGTAGGGGTCGCGGGCGACGACCAGCGCGACCGGTTCGCCGACGAACCGCACCTTCTCCCTGGCGAGAATCGGCATCGCGGTCGGCGCGAACTCCTCGGGCGGGCGGTCCAGCAGCGCGACGATGTCGCCGAGGTCGAGGTCGGCCGCCGTGTAGGCGGCGACGACCCCGTCGACCGCCAACGTTGCCGACAGGTCGATCCCGGTGATCCGGCCGTGCGCGATCGTCGAGCGGACGAAGCACGCGTGCAACGTGCCGGGCAGCTGGATGTCGTCGACGAAGCGTCCCCGGCCGGTGAGCAGGCGCGGGTCTTCCCGCCGGGGCACCGAGGCGCCGACCCAGCGTCCGCCTCGCCCGTCGAACTCGGGGGCTGCGTCGCTCATCGCGTCACTCCTTCCTGCCAGGCCTGGTGCAGGGCGCCGGCGACCAGGGTCCGGGTGAGCCGGCGGCGGTAGGCGCTGCTGCCGGCGGCGTCGTCGGGCGGGTCGACGGCGGCGGCCGCGGCGTCGGCGCAGTCGGCGAACAGGTCCGGTCCGGGCTCGCCCGCGGCGAGGACGGCCTCGGCCTCCGGGACCCGGATGGGCGCCGGCGCCACCCCGCCGACCACCACCCGGCTGCCGTCGCCGTCCAAGCTGACCGCGACGTCGACGATGGCGAAGTCGCCGTGGCGGCGGGCGAACTCGGTCAGTGCCGCCCGCGGCGCGGGTCGCGTGAAGCGCACCGCCGTCACGACTTCGTCCGGTTCCACGGCGGTGGTGTAGAACCCGTGGAACATCTCCGCGGCCGGGATTTCCCGCCGCCCACCTGGTCCCTCCGCGATGATCACGGCGTCGAGCAGGAGCGCGAGCAGGCACCACTCGGCGGTGGCGTCGCCGTGCACGATGCTGCCCGCCACCGTGCCGCGGGAGCGGATCGGCAGGTGCCCGACCCACCGCATGGCGCGGGACAGCACGTCGAAGCCCGGCCCCAGCTTCGCCACCTCGACCGCCCGGTGCGTGACCAGCGCGCCGATCTCCAGCTGCGCGCCGTCCCGCCGCAAGCCGGTCAGCGCCGGGTCCCGGCGCAACGGCCCCAGGTCGACCAGGGCCGTCGGCCGGGCGAGCCGGAAGTTCATCATCGGCACCAGGCTCTGCCCGCCGGCGATCAGCTTCGGCTCGTCCCCGGCCGCGGCGAGCTCGCCGAGCAGGCCGATGGCGTCGGCGACGTCGTGGGCCCGGTGGTAGGCGAACGCGGCGGGCTTCACAGTTTCGACCTCTCCTCGCTCACGGCACCTGCGTGGTTTTCGCGGGCGCCACGGGGTGCGCCGGCTCCGCGATCCGGTCGAGCTCGCGGCCGCGGGTCTCCGGCGCACCCACCATCATGAACACGACCGCGGCCACCACGAGCGCGCCCAGCACGGTGAAGGTCAGCGGCAGGCCGAGCACCGGCCACAGGAGGCTGCCGAACACCAGCGGCGCGAAGCCGGTGACGGCCCGGCTCGACGACGACGCCCAGCCGAACCCGGAGGCGCGCAGCTCGGTCGGGTACAGCTCGGACACGTAGGCGTACATCACCGGGATCACCACCAGCGCCAGCATGCCGAACGCGCCGATCGCGATCACCGCGCCGGTGGGCGAGCCCAGCAGCAGCGAGAACACCACGAGCGAGAGCGCGGCGAGTGGCCCGGCGACGGCGACGATCCGCTTGCGGCCGACCTTCTCCACGAGCAGCACGGCCACCGCGACGCCGACGATGCCCAGCGCGTTCATCAGCGCGGTGGAGGCGAAGGCCGCGATCTCGCCGAACCCCTGGGCGCGCAGGATCGAGGGCATCCAGCTCAGGGCGGCGTAGTAGACCAGCATGACGCTGATGAACAGCGACCAGGCGACCGCGGTGATCCGGGGGTTGAACGCCCACACCCGGCGCAGCTGGTCGAACGCGGCGGTGACCGCTCCCCCGCGGGTGTCCTCCACCACCGCGGGCGGGATCGAATACGGCTCAGCGGGCGCGCCCGTGCGGCGGACGAGCTCGTCGATGACCGCGCGGGCTTCCGCTTCCCGGCCCTTGCGCACCAGGTACAACGGCGATTCCGGGACTCCGCGCCGGATCCAGAACAACAGCAGCGCGGGCAGGATCATCAGCACCAGCATCCAGCGCCAGTTCCCGGACACCGGGACCAGCAACGTCGCCGTGACGGCGGCGAGGGTGGTGCCCACCGGCCACCAGCCGTCCATGGCCGAGAGCACCCGGCCGCGGTGCCGCCGCGGGGAGAACTCGCTGACGATCGCGTAGTCCACCGGGATGCACCCGCCGAGACCGACCCCGGCGAGGAAGCGCAGGGCCAGGAAGACCTCCACGTTCGGCGACAGCGCGCCGAGCACGGAGAACAGGGCGAACACCAGCAGCGTGACGCTGAACGCGCGTTTGCGGCCGATGCGGTCGGCCACGGTCCCCCACACGACGGCCCCCACCGCCATGCCGATCAGGTTGGCGGTCGCCACCAGCCCCTTCTGCCCCGGCGACAACCCGAACTCGGCCCCGACCAGTGGAGTGAGGAACCCGTTCAACGCGACGTCCCACGCGTCGAACATGTAGCCCAGCCCACCGATGAGGAAGATCTTGCCCTGCACGCTCCAGCGCCAGGGCAGGTCCTGGACGATCTGATCTCCGGTACGCATGAATCGCTCCGTTGCCGTTGTCGGCCAGTTCGCCCGCCTCAGCGCGCGAACTGGTAGTGGATGGACTCGGTGTCCGGATCGGTGAGCGGGCTGCCGTTCCAGAGCCAGTCGTAGGACACGTCGGACTCGCCGTCGAACCGGCGCAGCTTCTCGTCGCGCTCGCGCTGCTCGGGGCCGTCGGGGAGGTGGTAGAAGCTCATGTTCTGCAGGGAGGCGTCCTGGACCATCCCCGCGTGCTTGGCGCGCCGGTCGACGTAGCGGATGAGGGCGCCGTCGATCCCGTCGCGGGTGACGCGTCCCAGTTCCTCGGCGAGCACGGCGGCGTCCTCCATCGCCTGGGAGGCGCCCTGCGCCTGGTAGGGCAGCATGGCGTGGCAGGCGTCGCCGAGCAGGGCGACCCGCCCGTCCACCCACACCGGGTCACGCCGGCGCCGGTACATGGCCCACACCGACACGTCCTCGTCCTTGGCCTTCGACAACACGGTCGGGACCCGATCGTCCCAGTCCTGGTACTCCGCCGCGAGCTCGGCGGCGGTCGCCGGACCGCTCCACTCCCGTTCGATGGTCTCGCTGCACGGCACGATCGCGACCACGTTGAGGTACTGGCCGCCGCGGATCATGTAGTGCACGAGGTGCTTGTCCGGGCCGTACCAGATGGTGGAGTGGTAGCGGTCGACGAGGAACCGGGTGGCCGGGTCCTGGGCGACCAGGTCGCCGGGGATCAGGGCGCGGTAGGCCATTTCGCCGGAGAACACCAGGGTGTCGTCGAACCCGGCGAGGTCCCGGACGGCGGAGCGGATGCCGTCGGCGCCGATCACCACGTCGCCGGTGAAGCGGCGGCCGTCGGCGGTGATCACGGCCGGGCGTTCCGGCTGGGCGCGGTCCAGCTCGACGACCCGCGCGCCGGTCGCGACCCGCACCACCGGGCCGTGGCCGTCCGGGTCCACGCACGCGTCCAGCAGCACGCCGTGCAGGTCGGCGCGGTGGTAGTGCCAGTACGGGGCGCCGTAGGTGTCGGTGACCCGCTGTCCCAGCGGCAGCTGGGCGATGATGCTGCCGTCGGCCCACCGGCGGCGGACCTGGTCCTGCGGCTCGGTGCGCACCCGCTCCAGCTGGGGGCGCAGCCCCAGCCCGATGAGGATGCGGCTGGCGTTGGGGGCGGTCTGGATGCCCGCGCCGATCTCGCCGAGTTGCGGCGCCGCTTCGACCACGGTGACCCGCAGTCCGCGTTGCCGCAGCGACAACGCCGCGCACAGGCCGCCCAGGCCGCCGCCGACGATGACGACTTCGAACGACTGGCTCGCGCTCATGCCGGCCTCCTCGTCTCGTCGCCCGTGCCCGCGAGCAGCCGCCCGGCGCCGGGCACGCGCGGCTCCAGCCCGAGTTCGGTCAGGATCCGGTACGTGGTCGCGGTGGCCGCCGACAGGACCGGGAGCCCGATCTCGTCCTCGACGGGCTGGATCGACGGCAGCGACGGCATCTGCACGCACGCCGACAGCACCAGTGCGTCCACTCCGGACAGATCGAGCTTGTGGTAGTGCTCGCGCAGGTCGGCCGGGTCCAGCCGCGCCACGGCGAGGTTGTCCGGCACCTCCAGCGACAGCGCGTCCACCACCTCGACCCCGGCGTCCTCGAGGTAGTCGGCCACGGCCTTCGTGAGCGGCTTCAGGTAGGGCGTGATGATCGAGATCTTGCGCGCGCCGAGCGCGGCGATGCCGGACAGCAGCGCACCCGCGCTGGACACCACCGGCGCGGCGCAGCCCTCGGCGCGCAGGACGCGGGTGATGTCGTCCTCGGCGGTGCAGTGGTAGCCGGGTCCCTGGGCCATGATCGCCACCAGGCACGCGGTGGCGACCACGTCCGGGCGGGCGTCGGCGAGCTCGGCCGCCGCGCGCCCGGCCTGCGCGTTCATCGCACGCAGCTGCTCCGGGTCGACGTGCTGCATCCGGGCGCGCGCGGAGTGGAAGACGAACCGGTCCCCCGGCTCGGCCTCCTCACGGGCGCGCAGCATCCGCGGCAGCTCGGTCTCCATGGTGAGGTTCGAGCTGGGGACGATCATCCCGATGTGATGGTCGGTCATCGCTTCTCCGCCGGGCGCATTTCCTTGACGGTCAGCTCGCCTGCGTCGACGATCAGCTCGTCGTCGAGGTAGAGCGAGTTGCCGCGCATGGGGATGTCGAAGTGGCACGGCGTGTCGTTGGGGCCGCCGAGTTCGTTGTTGGGTCCGATGGAGAACATCACGTTGCCGTAGAAGCTGCGCAGCTCCATGCCCATGCCGCCGGGGAACTGGGTCAGGCCGTGCCAGTGGGCGCGTTCGTCCAGGCCCCAGCCCACGTGGCTCATCCCGTAGCCGCGGGGGTCGTGGAAGCTTTCGATGTAGGAGCGCAGCAGGTCGGCGTCCAAACCGGACGATCCGGCGCCGCCGCGGATGTCGCGGATGAAGCCCTCCTCGATGGTGATCTCCACCGGGGTCTGGACGTAGGTGTTGAACGGCAGCAGCACGTCGCCGGGCGAGAGCACGATCTTGCCGTCGACGCCGTCGTCGGCGCCGCCGGTGAACACGAACGCGGCGGGCCAGTGGTCCCAGCGGCCGGGGGTGTCGGTGTAGCCGTACTCCGACATGGTCGGGTACATGCCGAGCCGGTAGGTGACGTCGGTGCCCGCCGGGCTGGTGATCCGCATGGTGCTCGCCTTGGCGAGCAGCTCGGCGCCGATCTCCACCCGCTCGCGGAGTTCCTTGGTGGGCATGAGGCGGGCCAGCAGCTCGGGCGGCTCGACGGCGGTGAGGATGCGGGTGCCGGCTTCCTGGATCGCGAACTGTTCCTTGCTGAACAGCAGGAACGTGCAGTCGACGACCATGTCCACGTCCTTGAGCGCCTCGACCGCGCGGGGGATGTTCCCGAGCCCGGAGTCGCCCACCGCCCACGCGCCGGACGCGCTGGCCGGCGAGGGCAGTCGCATGTGGTAGGTCGCGGCGCCCAGCTGCTGGGCGGCCCACAGGAAGGCGTCGGCGTACTCGGCTCGCTCGCCGCCACGGGTCAGCACGACCACGGTCTCGCCCTCGTGCACCCCGGAGAACGTCAGCTGGCGCAAGCAGATGTCGTTGAACAGGTTCTGGTCCATCGTTGACCACCTCCGCCTATAATCCGAACACGTATTATCCGGATACGCAAGAGTTCGCGGTCGAGAAGCAGGACTGCAACACGAGCGCAATAGTCCGGACACGTAGGATCACGGGAAGCCGCGAGCCTGAAGTCATGGGGAGGGTCTTGATGGGTGAGCCAGTGCGGGCAGGCCGACGCGGCCGGGGAGCCCCGGCCGTCACACCGGCGCCGCCCCCGGATCTCCTGGCCGCCCCCGGCTACGGCGCCCGCCGCATGTACCAGGCCTACCTCGCCGCGTGGAACCGCCACGTGGATCCGGTGCTGACCGGTCCCCAGTTCGCGGTCCTCTCCGCCGTGCGCGCCTACCCCGGGAGCGACCAGAGTTCCCTGGCCGGGGCGGTCGCCCTGGACACGTCCACGATGGCGGACCTGTGCCGCAGGCTCGAACAGCGCGGCCTCATCCGGCGGGTCGAGTCGCCGCGGGACGCGCGCCGCAAGCTTTTGTCACTCACCGAGGAGGGCTCGACGGTGCTCACTCAGGTGAACCGCCGGGCGCGCCGCCTGGACAAGGCGCTGCTCGGTGCGGATTCGGGTGACGTCGACGTCGCGGGGCTGCTGAACACGCTGGGCGCGCGATGGGAAGCCGTGGCGGCGCTCGACGAGCTGGACTGACGACCGCTCCGCGCCAAGGGGGCGGTGCGACGGGCCTTCCCGACACTGCCTCAACCCGATTTCGTTTGAAACCGCGGTCGCGCCGCGGGCAGGATGCCGGACATGGATCTCCTCGCGATGCTGCCCGCCTTCGCCCTGGCCGTGGTCCTGATTTCGGCCTCGCCGGGGCCGGCGATGGCCCTGATCCTGCGCCGGGCGGCGGTGCGGGGGTTCCGCGGGGCGGTGCCGACCGTGCTCGGTCTCGAGGCCGGTCTTTACGTGTGGGCGTTGTTCGCCGCGGCGGGGCTGGCGGCGTTGGTCGCCGCGTCGGAGGTCGCGTTCCTCGTGCTGCGTGTCGTCGGCGCCGCGTTCCTGATCTACCTGGGGATCAAGGCGTGGCGGTCGGCCTGGCGCCCGGCCGAGCCCGCTGACGAACCTTCCGCGGCGTCGGCCAACGGCTGGGCCAAGGCGTTCGCCGAGGGCGTCATCGTCATGCTGGCGAACCCGAAACTGGCCGCGTTCATGATCGCGTTCTACCCGCAGTTCGTGCCTGACGGGCGGCCCTTGTTCGGCACGACCGCGCTGCTCGCCGTGTTCCAGGTGGCCCTGGAGACCGTGCTGTACCTGGCGCTGGCGGCCGCGGTCGGCCGGGCGGGCGGCTGGTTCCGCCGGCCCGCGGTGCGCCGCAGGCTCGACCCGATCAGCGGCACCGTCCTGGTCGCCCTCGGGCTGCGGATGGCGGCGGAAAGCCGGTGACGGTCAGCTCGCGGTGCGCTTGGCGTTGAAGCGCGCCTTCTTCTGACGGTTCCCGCACGTGTTCATGTCACACCACTTGCGCGTGCGGCTCTGGCTGGTGTCGAAGAACGCCGCCTGGCAGGTCGGCGACGCGCACAGGGCCAGCCTGCCGTCTCGCTCACCGGCGATGATGCTGATCGCGTCGTCGGCGATCACGCCGAGCGCGTCTTCCACGGCCGACGGCGAGCTGAGCCGCCACCGCCGCTCCCCCTCGGGGGTCAGCACAGCCGCCGCCCGGCCCCGGACGCTGCAGTCGTTGATGACCGCAACCGCGGCGGCGGGGAGGGCTTCGTGGATCGCGGCTGCCGTCGCGGCGGCGTGGATCGCTTCCCGCAGTTCTTTGGCGAGTTCCAGCTGGGCGGGGGTGCAGGAGTCCACGGCGAGGCCGTACACCGCCAGCCAGTCGACGAGCCGCTGCGGCGTGGGGATGCGCTCCACGGGCTCGCCGTGACGCTCCGACAACGTCCCCGTGAAGCTGGTCGCCAGCACGCTACCGAGGCGGAATTCGGGAAACCCAGCAGGCATGGAACCACCTTAGTCGGTTGCGCACCCCCGGAGCGAGGTGTTAGAACCGTCTTAGCCGGTTCGCCGATGGAGGAGGGCTCATGCCCAGCAGCGACGTGCACGCATTCGAAACCCACACGACCGACGCCGAGCTCGACGATCTGCGCGCGCGACTGGCCGCGGCGCGGCTACCCGAGCCGGAAACCGCCCGACGCCGATGGGAGCAGGGGGTTCCCCTTGCCGACCTCGTCGAGCTCGTGCACTACTGGCGCACCGGCTACGACTGGCGGTGGTTCGAGAAGCGCCTCGACGAGATCGGCCAGTTCCGCACGACCATCGACGACCTGGGGATCCACTTCCTGCACCGCCGGTCCGCCCGCGCGGACGCCACTCCGCTGATCCTGACCCACGGCTGGCCGGGAAGCGTCGCCGAGTTCGTCGACGTGGTGGACGAACTGGCCGATCCGGCGGACGCGGCCGCGCCGGCGTTCCACGTCGTGGTCCCATCGCTGCCCGGGTTCGGCTACAGCGACAAGCCGGCCACCATCGGGTGGGGCACCGAGAAGATCGCGGCCGCCTGGGTGGAGCTGATGGGCCGGCTCGGCTACCGCGAGTTCCTCGCCCACGGCGGGGACTGGGGCGGCAACATCACCACGGTCCTCGGCGGCCGGTTCCCGGAGCACGTGCTCGGCATCCACAGCACCTTCGCGGAGGGGCCGCCCGGGCTGAGCACGGACGGGCTGACGGCGGTCGAGCGCAAGTGGGCCGAGGACACCCGGCACTTCTGGCGCCACCGCGCGGCGTACGCGAAGCAGCAGGCGACCCGGCCGCAGACCATCGGCTACTCGCTCGTCGACTCGCCGGTCGGGCTGCTCGCCTGGATCCTCGACAAGTTCGCCGAGTGGTCGGACACCGAGGACAGCCCGTTCGAGACGATCTCCCGGGACCGGGTCCTGGACGACGTGACCCTGTATTGGCTGACGCGGACGGGCGCGTCAGCGGCGCGCATCTACTACGAGAGCCACAACTCGCTGGATCCGGAACTCCGGGTCGACGTCCCGTCGGCGATCACGATGTACCCGCGCGACATCGAAAAGTGCCCGCGCCCGTGGGCGCAGGAGCGGTACCGGCAGATCGTCCGGTGGCGCTCGCCGGAACGCGGGGGACATTTCCCGTCGCTGGAGGTTCCCGGGTACTTCGTCCAGGACCTGCGCGACGGCCTCGCGGCGGTCCTGGCCGCTCGTTGAGCCCAGTCCGGTGCCCACCTTCGCAGGCGAGGGTTGCGCCCCTGCGGTCCGTGGTAGTCCCGGGTCCGAGGGAGGGCGGACATGGTGGAGTGGGCCGAGGTGGTCGTGGTCGGCGCGGGGCTGGCCGGGCTCGCCGCGGCCCGGACCCTGCAGCGCGCCGGGCTGCACGTGCTGGTGTGCGAGGCCGGGGACGACATCGGCGGCCGGGTGCGCACCGACGTGGTCGACGGTTTCCGCCTCGACCGCGGGTTCCAGGTGCTGCTGCCGGCCTACCCGGCGGTGCGCGAGATGGTCGACGTCGAGGAGTTGCGGCTGCAGCACTTCACGCGGGGCGTGGTCGCGGACGGGCAGGCGCTCGCGCCGCCGTGGCGGCACCGGAGCGCGGCGCGGGACCTGCTCGCCTTCGGCGCCGGACGGCCGCGGGATGTCGCGGCCCTGCTGGCGATGTCGGCGCGGGACGTGCTCGCGCCGGCCCGCCGGCTCAAGGCGGGCGGGGATTCGACGATCGCCGAGGACCTGGCCCGCCGCGGGGTCAGCGCGCGAACGGTCGACGAGGTGATGCGGCCGTTCCTCGCCGGGGTCTTCCTGGACCGTCCACTGCGGACCTCCGCCCGGGCCTTCCACCTGGTGTGGCGGAGCTTCCTGCGTGGCGGTGGCGCGTTGCCCGCGTCCGGGATGGGCGCGCTGCCGCACCTGCTCGCCCGCGACCTGATGCCCGGGACCGTCCGATGTGGAGTGCGGGTGACCGGGATCTCCGGCGACGGCGTCACCACCGACCGCGGCGAGGTGCGAGCGAAGGCGGTCGTGGTGGCCGCGCCCGAGGTCCTGCTGGGCGTGCCCGAGCCGGACTGGCACGCGGTGACGACCTACTACTACCGGACGGGCGGCCGCCCGCCGCTGCGGCAGCCGACGCTGCTCACCGACAGCGGCGAGCTGCTGGTCAACACCGCGGTGATCAGCGCCGTCGCCCCGGGGTACGCGCCGCCGGGGCAGACGCTGGTCGCCGCGTCGGTGCCGGAACGCTGCGACACCGGCAACGAGCTGGAGCCGCACGTGCGCACCACCCTCGCGCAGGTCTACGACACGTCGACGACGGACTGGGAGCTGGTGGAGACCTACGCGATCGCGCGGGCGCTGCCGGTCATGCCGGCCGGCCACCCACTACGGCAGCCGGTGCGGCTCGCGCCGGGCCGCTACGTGTGCGGCGACCACCGGGACACCAGCTCCATCCAGGGCGCGCTGGTGTCCGGCCGCCGCGCGGCCGCGGCCGTGCTGGCGGACCTGCACTCCCGCCCGTGACCGCCGGCCGCGGTCCTCATCGGACACCCGTCTTCACCGGTCGCAGCGGCGCGGCAGGCCGTTGCCCGGCGACGATGGCCGCTAGGGCGAGCGCGAAGCCGCTCAGCTGGACCGCCCCGAGCGTCTGCCCCAGGACGACGACCCCGAGCAGCGCGGCGACCATCGGCGACAGCAGGGCGAGCACCGCGACCGAGGTGACCGGCAGCCGGGTGATCCCGCGGAACCACAGCACGTACGCCAGCAGCCCGCCGACGAGCCCGAGCCACAGGTAGCCGAGCACGGCGGGCAGGTCGACCGCGGGCGGCGCGCCCTCGACCAGGAACGTCACCGGCACCAGGAACAGCCCGCCCGCGGTGAGCTGCCAGGCGGCGAACGCGGTCGGGCCGACACCGGCGGGGCGGCCCCACTTCTTGGTGAGCGTGACGCCCAGCGCCATGGTCGCCGCACCGCCCAGGCCGGCCAGGACCCCGGCCACGTCGAAGCCGGCGGCCGGGCCGAGCACGACCAGGCCCACCCCGACGACGCCGGTCACGCCCCAGGCGAACCGCCACGCCGACGGGCTTTCCCGCAGCACCGCGACGGCGAGCACGGCCACGACCAGCGGCTGCGTCGCGCCCAGGGTCGCCGCGACCCCGCCGGGGAGCCGTTCGGCGGCGACGAACAGCAGCGGGAAGAACAGGCCGATGTTGAGCACGCCGAGCGCGGCGGCCTTCCACCACCAGGCGCCGCGCGGCAGCGTCCGGGTGACGGCGAGGGCGATCAGGCCCGCGGGCAGCGCCCGGAGCAGGCCCGCGAACATCGGGTGCGCGGGCGGCAGCAGTTCGGTGGTGACGACGTAGGTCGAGCCCCAGACCACGGGCGCGAAGGCGGCCAGTGCGGTGTCGCGGAGTTTCACGGTTCCAGTCTTGGCGCACGTGATCGATGAGTCCAACACATGTTCGTCAAGTGATCCATCGTGAGGCACGATAGATCCGTGGAACTTCAGCAAATGCGCTACGTCGTCGCGGTGGCCGAAACGGGCAGCTTCACCCGCGCGGCGCAACGGTGCCTCGTGGTGCAGTCGGCGCTCAGCCACCAGATCGCCCGCCTGGAGCGGGAACTGGGTGCGCGCCTGTTCGACCGCACCAGCCGCCGGGTACGGCTGACCGCGGCGGGAGCGGCTTTCCTGCCCGCGGCGCGGCAGTGCCTGGACTTCGCCGAGCGTGCGGCGGCGGAGGTGGCGGCCGCGGTCGGCGAGGTGCGCGGACGGCTGAGCGTCGGGGTGATCCCGACGGTCGCGGCGGTCGACCTGCCCGCCGCGCTGCACCAGTTCCGGCGGCGCTACCCGCAGGTGCGGGTCCGCCTGCGGATGGCGGCCAGCCACGAACTGGTCGAGCAGGTCCGGCAGGGCGCGCTGGACCTGGCGTTCCTCGGCCTGCCGCTCACGGCGCGGCCCGAGGGCGTGCGGGCGCACGAACTGGCGCGGGACCGGCACGTCGCCATCGTCGCGCCGGAGCACCCGCTGGCCGCCCGCGCGGAGACCGACCTGCGCACCCTGGCCGGCGAGGAGTTCGTCGACTTTCCGGAAGGCTCCCCCGGCCGCACCCAGTCCGACCAGGCCTTCGCCGCGGCGGGACTGACCCGGAACGTGGCCTTCGAGGTGACGACGGCGGACCTGATGGCCGGCCTCGTGCGGGAAGGCCTGGGTGTGGCGATGCTGCCGTCGACCTACGCGCCCGCCTTGGCGGGCGTGGCCACCGTGCCCGTCACCGACGCCCCCGCGCGGATCGAGCACCTGGTGTGGAGCACGGCCGGGCTGACCCCCGCGGCCGCCGCGTTCCTCGAGGTGCTCGGGGTGGCCGTCGGCTGACGCCGGCCACGCGCCCGGGCCCGCGTCCGCACCGGCCGCGAGGGCCCGCTCAACGGACGCTGTCCGCGGCCGCTGCCGCAGGGGCCACCGGGGTGAACGGGCGCAGCTCTTCGCGGCCGCCGTGGACGACGATGCAGGTGGATTCGGGCACCTCCCGCCACGCCCCACGCAGGTCGCCCAGCGGCTCGGACACCACGAGCCGCGCGTCGTCGGACAGCACGTGCAGCGCCGGGTTGTCCGGATACTGGTGCCGGAGCGTGGACACGTCGACGCTGTGGAACAGCGACCTCGACCGGGCCTCGCTGGAATACCGGAACGCCCACGTGGTTTCCCCGTCGGTCGTGGCGACCGTCATCTGGATCGGGTTCACCACCGAGTGGCGCCGGCCCACCTCCTCGACCAGTCCGACCGCCCGGGCCACCGCGGCTACCGGATCGTCCTCCAGGCCGAAGGTCACGGCGAGGTAGAACAGGATCTCCGAGTCCGTGGACCCCTGGATCTCCGGGAAGACCAGCGGGTCGACGGCCAGGGTGAGCTCGCGTCGCACGGCGGGAAACCCGGCGATGAGCCCGTTGTGCATCCACAGCCAGCGGCCGTGGCGGAACGGATGGCAGTTCGTCTTCTGCACCGCCGATCCGGTCGATGCGCGGATGTGCGCGAACACGTGCCCGGATTCGAGCTGCGCCGCGATCTCGCGGAGGTTGCGGTCGTTCCAGGCGGGTTCGGTGCTCAGGAACACCCCCGGGGTCGGCACGTTGCCGTACCACCCGACACCGAACCCGTCCCCGTTGGTGGTTTCCGCACCAAGGCGCGAGTGCTTGCTCTGCAGGACGAGCGAGTTCGCGGGCTTGTAGAGGAGCTCGTCGAGGCGCACGGGCGAACCGGAATACGCCAGCCAGCGACACATATCGGGCCTCCCACGTCGGCACGCACTCCCCCACTGTCGCCGCCACGCGATCCGCGGTCCTCGTCCGCGACGGGTGAGCTTCGGGTCACCCCCGCGGTGTCAGGGATCGTGCCGGGGCGGTTCGAGCACCTGGCCGCCACGGCGGCAACCCCGAGGAAGTACGCACAGCCCGCCGGAAGCCACCGCGAGTCCGGGCCACCCACGCCCCCGCACACCACCGCGTTCCTCGAGAGGCCGCGGGGGTTCCCGTCCCGCGGGCGGGTAGCCTGCGGCCCCATGTCTGGGGATCGACGTTCGGCGTGGTTTCCGTTGGCGCTGCTGGGTTTCCTGCTGCTCGGCGCCGCCGCGTGGGATCTCACCGAACACAGCGCCTGGTTCGCCTACGCGCCGATCGGCGACGACCCGCTGGTGCAGACCCGGTACGCCTACGCCCCCTACCAGCCGGAGCCGGTGTGGGAGTGGGGCACGCCGTGGCAGGTGGTCGTCGCCCTGGCGTTCCTGGGCGCGCTCGGCTGGTTCGCCGCGCGGGACAGGCTGCCGCCGCTCCGGATCGCGCTGGTGCTCGGCGCCGGGACCGCGGTGATCCTGCTCAGCACCGCGGTCACCGCGCTGGCGAAGGCGACCGACGCGCAGTTCCCGACCACCGCGCTGGGCGCCCCGCTCGCGGTGCTCGGCGCCGTGGCCGGGGTGTGGGCCGGCTTCCGCCTCGGGCCGGGGCGGCGCGTCGCGACGGCCGCCTGCCTGGTGTGCCTCACCCTGGCCGCCTACCTGTTCGGCGCGTCGGCCGAGGCCGTCGACCCGGTCACCGCCGCGCTCGGGCTGGGCGTGCTGGCCTGGTACACGCGCTCGAAGGTCCCGGCGGTCGCGGCCGCGGCGGTCCTGGTCACCGCGATCGCCTTCAGCAGCGGCACGCTCGGCCTGCTCGTGCCCGGCGCGCTCGTGCTCGCCGCCGCTCTCGCGGTGTTGCGCCCGGCTTAACCGCGACACCTCCGGGGTACACCCGATCGAGCGAGGAGGAGGTGCACCGGATGACGAGCAACGCCGGTTTGGCCACGCGGGTGCGCGGCCGTTCCGCGGCACAGGCCGCCGGGCGCACGGGCATGGTCTGCTGGGGTCTGGTCCACCTGGTGGTCGCCTACCTGGCGCTCCGCGTCGCCTCGGGGGACGGCGGCAAGGAGGCCGACCAGAAGGGCGCGCTGCAGGAGGTCGGGTCCACCGCGGCAGGCCAGGTGGTGCTGTGGCTGCTCGCGATCGGGCTGATCGCGTTCGGGGGGTGGCAGTTCATGATGGCCGCCCGCGGCTACACCTGGGTGCCCAAGCGCGGCAAGCGGATGCGCAAGCGCGTCGGGTCCGCGACGCGGGGTGTCGTGGTCCTGGCCCTGGCCTACACCGCGATCCGGCTCGCGACGGGCAGCGGCTCGGCCGGCGGCAACCAGCCGCAGCAGGAGTTCACCGCGCGGCTGCTCCAGCTGCCCGCCGGGCAGGCGCTCGTGGCGGTCGCCGGGGCGGCGGTGGTCGCGGTCGGCGTCGCCGCGGCGGTCAAGGGGTTCAAGCGCAGCTTCCTCGAGGACCTGGACCTGCCGGACCTGCCGACCGGCACCCGCAGGTCGGTCGAGTGGCTCGGCTCGGCCGGGTACGTCGCCAAGGGCGTGGTGTACGCGATCATCGGCGGCCTGCTCGGGTACGCCGCGCTGCGCTCGGACGCCGGCCAGGCGGGCGGGGTCGACAAAGCGCTCCGCACGCTCGCGGCCCAGCCCTACGGCGTCGTGCTGCTGGCCGTGGTGGCCATCGGGCTGGCGGCGTTCGGCGTGTACTGCTTCGCCGCGGCGCGCGCGCACAAGAGCTGAGCCTTCTGGCTAAGAGGTCCTAACAGATTGAGTGTTTCTTGAGTCGGCGCCAGCAGATGATGCTGCAGG
>NZ_BAABIB010000171.1:0-48921 GCF_039542405.1 Amycolatopsis dongchuanensis | reverse complement strand
CGTCACCCGATCCCTCACCGCCTACGACCACTGACCGAGTTACGCATTACTCGTCTAGCCCGGTCAGGAGTGGATCGAGTACCGCTCCAGCGCCCAGGCGTTGTACTGCTCCTCGCTCGTCGACCACCGCATGTGGGCCGCTGCTTCGCTGTCCTCGCCGACGAGGTAGCGGAGCCGCGTACCGGAGTCCGTTGCCGCGGCGACGATCGCGTCGGCGACCTCGGCCTCGGTGGCCAGCCGGTGCGGGTACTCCGCCTGGTAACCGGCGATGACCTTGTCCACCGCGGCCCGGTACGCGTCCGGGACGGGCAGCGCCAGTGAGGCTTCAGCGGTGGCCTGGACGAAGTTCGTGTCCCGCACCAGCCCCGGTTCGACCAGCTTGACCACCACGTCGCGGGCCGCCAGTTCGTAGCGCAGTCCTTCGGTGAGGGCTTCGACGGCGGACTTCGTCGCGGCGTAGACCGACATGAACGGCTCGGGCACGAGACCGGCGGTGGAGGAGACGTTCACGATCCGCCCGCCGCCCTGGTCGGCGAACCGGGGCAGGGCGGCCTGGATCACCCGCATCGCGCCGAAGACGTTGGTCTCGAACAGCTCACGCACGGTTTCCATCGGCGTGGTCTCGAACACCGACAACAGCCCGGCGCCCGCGTTGTTGACGACGCAGTCCAGCGTGCCGAACCGCTCCACGGTGGCCGCGACCGCGCTCTCGATGGAATCGGGGTCGTGCAGGTCCAGCCTGCACGTGAAGAGGTTTTCGGTGTCCTGCTCCGCGTCGGGGCGCCGGGCGGTGGCCGCGACGCGCCAGCCCTGGGCCAGGAACGCCGTGACCGCGGCCTTGCCGAAACCGGAGGAACTGCCGGTCACCAGGACCGTTTTCGGTGCTCGCTCAGTCATGCCTCCAGCTTCCGGCCCAGGGTTCGGACTGTCTATGATTGAGAGACCGAAAAAGATGAGAGAGCGTCCGGATGACTGATCCCCTGGCCGACCTGATCGGCCTCACGCGCCCGCACGCCGTGCTGTGGAAGCGGATCGAAGGCGCGGGGCGGTGGGCCATCGGCTTCCCCGCGCACAGCGAGATCGTCTTCGGCACCGTGGTACGCGGCCGCTGCCTGCTCCTCGAAGGCGGGTCCGCGCTCGAACTCGCCCAGGGTGACTTCCTCCTGCTGGCCGGCTCGGGTCCCTTCGTGTTCGCCAGCGAGCCGGACGCCGCGCCCGTGGACGGGGAGCGGCTGCTGGCCGAGGCGCCCGGCAGGCAGGTCGTGCTCGGCTCCGGTGACGGGGAGCCGGTCACGCTGGTGGGCGGCGACTTCCTCGTGGATCCGGCGAACGCGGGCATGCTGACCAAGCTGATGCCGGGCCGGGTGCACCTCCGCGACGGGGACCCCGGCACGCGGCGCATCGCCCAGCTGCTCGGCCTGATCGGAGACGAGTCCACTTCGGACCGTCCTGGGGGCGCGTACATCCTGCCGCGGCTGGCCGAGGTCCTGCTCGTCGAAGCCGTGCGCAGTTCCGGCTCCTCGGGCACCCCGCCGGAAGGGCTGCTGCGCGGGCTGGCCGACCCGCCGATCGCGGCCGCGCTGCGTGCCCTGCACGCCGACGTCCGCCGCCCGTGGACGGTGGCGCAACTGGCGGCCACGGCCCGGTTGTCGCGGTCGGTGTTCGCGGAACGCTTCGCCGAACGCGTCGGCGTCACCCCGATCGAGTACCTCCTCGCCTGGCGGATGGCGCTGGCCAGGGAAGCCTTGGTCCGCGGGGACCGGACCATCGACGGCATCGCGCACGAACTCGGGTACGGCTCGGCGAGCGCGTTCAGCAACGCCTTCCGCCGCGTGACCGGCGTGTCGCCGGGCCGGTACGCGAAGACGCGCGGCGCCTAGGCGTGGCGGCCTACGGCAGGATGTTCTGGTTGAGGTGGAACAGGTTGTCCGGGTCGTACCGTTTCTTCACCTCGGCCAGCCGGTCGTAGTTGCCGCGGTAGTTCGCGCGCACGCGGTCCTGGTCGTCGCCCGCCATGAAGTTGACGTAGCCACCCTCCTCCGAGTGGGGGGCTATCGCGGCGTAGTAGTCCCGCACCCAGCGGATGCCTTCGTCGTTGCGCGCCGGGTCCGGCCACATCCCCGCGATGACCGCGGCGAAGTTCGCGTCGCGGTAGGCGAAGGCCGTCTCGTCCGGGGAGACCCGGTGGCAGGCGCCGTTGATCGGGTAGATGTGCATGGTGGAGTTGAGCGCGGGGAGCCGGGGACCGTGGGCCACGTGCGCGGCGATCGCGTCGTCGGCCAGCTCCGTGACGAAGTTGGCCTTCCAGTAGTGCTGCAGGCCCGGCGGGACGAGCCCGTCGAAGGCGCTGTTGAGCGCCGGGTACGGCATCGGGCCGACGTGCTCGGCCACGGTCGGCGCGACTTCGCGCAGCGGCTTGAGCGCCTGCTCGCCCTCTTCCACCGGACCGGACCAGCAGGCCACGAACAACGCGAACGGCTCGCCCTGGCGCTCCTCGGGGATGAACGGCAGCGGCGGCGCGATCTGGAACGCAGGGAAACCGCCGAACTGCTCGGGCGCGTCGACGATGAACTCGCGGTAGAACCGCAGCAGGTCCGCCGCGTGCTCGAGCTCGAACAGCATGGGCCCGCCGTAGACGTCGCGCACCGGGTGCAGCCGGAACGCCAGCGACACCACGACCCCGAAGTTGCCGCCGCCACCGCGCAGCGCCCAGAACAGGTCCTCGTTCTCGTGCTCGCTCGCCGTGCGGAACCGGCCGTCGGCGGTGACCACGTCCGCGGACACGAGGTTGTCGCAGGAAAGCCCGGCGCCGCGGTCGAGGTAGCCGATGCCGCCGCCGAGCGTGAGACCGGAAACACCGGTGGTGGAGATGATTCCGCCGGTGGTGGCGAGGCCGAAGGCGTGCGTGGCGGCGTTGAAGTCGCCCCACGTGGCACCGCCTTCCGCCCACGCGACGCGGTTTTCCGGGTCGACGCGGACGCCGCGCATGGCGGACAGGTCGATCACGACGCCGTCGTCGCAGGTGCCGAAGCCGGGCACGCTGTGCCCGCCGCCGCGCACGGCGAGGTCCGCGCCGGTGTCCCGCGCGAAGTCCACGGCCACCATGACGTCCCCCGCGTTCACCGGCCGGACGACCACACGCGGGTAGCGGTCGATCATCGCGTTGTAGACCTTCCGCGCCTCGTCGTAGTTCTCGTCGTCGCGCGTGATGACCTCACCGCGCATCCGCTCACGCAGGGCCTCGACCGTCGAAGGAGTCATAGGAGCCAGCACACACCCCGCCCGTGCGTGCCTCAAGGAGGCGGAAGTCCCCACGGAACTCCGCTGCGGACGGTGGGTAATGCGATCGCCAGGCGGGGGTTCTTCGCGTGATTCTTCGCCCCTACCGCGAACGGGGGAGGAAGGACAGCGCGCACGAAATTCCTCGCTGTGGCAGACCGGCGGGGCACCTAGCCTGGAGCGCATGGAGGTCGAGGGGACGGAGCTGGTCGCGAAGGTGACCGGGCCTGGGCACACCGACGAGCGCTTCGCCGTGCACGGGACCGATCTCGGGATCCTGTGGGACGGCGGCGACGGGCGCGTGTTCGTGTTGTTCGGTGACACCTTCGGCGAGGGCTGGGGCGGGGACGGGGGAGGCCCGAACAGCGCGGACTGGCGGTGCAACGCCCTCGGCTTCTCCCGCACCAGGGACCTTTCCCGCGGTCTCGTCCTCGACGGCTTCGTCCCCCGGGCCGACGGCACCGCGGCACAGGTCATCCCGCGCGACCCGCGTCGTGACGAGGTGACCGTGATCCCGAATTCGGGCATCGCGATCGACGGGGTGCAGTACGTGCAGTACATGTCCGTCCGCGAGTGGGGGCCGCCCGGGCACTGGCACACCAACTACGGCGGCATCGCCGTCTCGCCGGACGGCGGGGTCACCTGGCACAAGCCGGAGGGCGCCCGCTGGATCAACCGCGCCAGCCGCCGCGACGACCCGTTCCAGATGTGCGCCTTCGCCCGCGAGGGCGACCACGTGTACCTGTTCGGCACCACCAACGGCCGCCACGGCGACGCCTACCTCGCTCGCGCGCGGGTGCCCGAGGTGCTGGACGCCTCCGCGTACGAGTACTACACGGGCGCCGGCTGGAGCCGTGACGAGTTCGCCGCCGTCCCGGTGCTGAGCGGACCGGTGGGGGAACTGTCCATCGCGTACCATGTCCACTTCGGACGGTGGCTCGCCCTGCACCTGGACGACCCGCGCGGGGCGATCCTCCTCCGCACCGCCGACCGGCTCACCGGTCCGTGGTCTCCTGGCGAGGTCGCCGTGCCCGGCGCACAGTACCCGGGCCTCTACGGCGGCTACCTGCACCCGTGGGCCCTCGACGGTCCCGACATCTACTACCTCATGTCGCAGTGGGGGCCGTACAACGTGTTCCTGATGCGGTCACGGCTGGCGGGCTGAGCGCCTCACAACAGGATGTCCGCCAGCGTGAACGGGTAGACGAGCGCGTCCAGCCCGATCGGGCCGGACAGGCCGGGGGCGATGGGCGCCGCGCGGTGCTGGTGCACGCCCAGCCGCGGGTGGAACCAGCCGGGGCGGCCGGGGATGCCGTTGTGCCGCCGCACCCACAGCACCACGTCCGAGTCGGCCCACTTGTCCGGGTTCAGGTGGTGCAGCCACGAGTCGTAGGGCGCGTAGACGAGCACGCGCCGGATGCCCGCGGCCTGCCGCACCCCCTTGATCCACGCCTTGACGAACCGGTCGTCGACCCCGACGGCGTCCACGTCCAGCGCGGGGGCGAGCGAACCGGGGCCGAACACGCCGAGCTGCTTGCCCAGCCGCACGCAGTGCTCGGCCTGGTCGTGCGGGGCACCGGGCCGGGCGTAGTGCCGGATCCCCGCGCGCACGCCGGCCTCCTGCGCGGCCGCGATCTGCCGTTGCGCACCGGTGTCGGCCCAGTTCACGTTCTCCGTCACCGTGATCGAGGCGAAAACGACCGCGGCAGAACGGACCGTGTCCCAGTCGGCCACGGTCGCGTGCAGCGACAGGTTGATCCCACGCGCCGTCTCGTCCTCGGTCAAACCTCCACCTTCGCACTCCCCGTGGCGTCGTGCAGCCACTCTAGGTGCGAAAACGCCGGGGCGCGGGACCGACGCACCCGGAACCGATTCACCTCACACCGCGGGCGGCGACCGGAAAACCGGCCGCCGCCCGCGGTTCCTACGCGTTCTCCCGCTGGAAGGTGCGGGCGCCCCACCACACGGCGAGCACCGCCATCACCAGCAGCACGAGTCCGCCGAAGTACAGCGCGTCGAACGTGAAATCGCCGCGGAAGGTGGCGCGCTCGGCGTCCACGACGTGCGTGAACGGGTTGACCCGCGACAGCCAGTACAGCCAGTCCGGCGCCAGGATGCTGGTGATCGGCAGCAGGATGCCCGACAACAGCAGCACCGGCATCAGCACCGCGTTCAGCAGCGCCGGGAACGCCTCCTCGCTCTTGACGGTCAGCGCGACCGCGTACGACGCCGAAGCGAGGGTGACCGCGACCAGCGCCACGATCACGAGGCTGAGCAGCACCCCGCCGAGCGGGGCGTCCAGCCCGAAGGCCACGTACGCCAGCACCGTGATCAGGATCGCCTGCACCACCGCCTGCACCGCGTTGTTCAGCACCTTGCCCAGCAGCAGGCCGATCCGGCTCGCTGGCGTGACCCGCAGCCGTTCCAGCACGCCGCTGCGGTAGTCGGCCAGCAACGCGAACCCCGCGAACGACGAGCTGAACAACGCCAGCTGCACGATCAGCGCCGGGGTCAGGATGGTCCAGCTGCTGCCCGGCGGGAAACCGGGCGTGCTCCCGACGACCTTTTCCATGAGCGGCCCGAACAGCACCAGGTACAGCACCGGCTGCATGATCCCGATCATCAGCCAGGCGGGGTTGCGCAGCGACAGCAGCAGGTCCCGCCGGAAGATCAACCACGTCTCACGCATGGACGGCCTCCTGCCCCGCCGGGGTGCCCTGCTCGGCGTCCCGCAGGCTGCGGCCCGTGAGCGTGAGGAACACGTCGTCGAGCGTCGGCCGCTGCACCCGCACCGAGGTCATCGCGATCCCCGCCGCGTCCAGCGCCCGCAGCAGTTCCGGCATGGCGGTGTCCCCGCGCGGCACCCGGAAGGACACCGCGGAGTCCACTGTGGTCACTTCGTGGGCGCCGGGCAGCCTGGCCGCGACCTCCGCGGCACCGGCCACCTGCTCCTCGGCCACCCCGACGGTCACGCCGTCGCCGGACACGCGGGCCTTCAGCGAGTCCGGCGTGCCCTCCGCGACGATCTCGCCGTTGTCGATCACGAGGATCCGGTCGCACAGCGCGTCCGCCTCGTCCAGGTAGTGCGTGGTGAGGAACAACGTCACGCCGTGCTCGTCGCGCAGCCGCCGGATGTGCTGCCACAGGTTGGCCCGGCTCTGCGGGTCCAGGCCCGTGGTCGGTTCGTCGAAGAACAGCAGCTTGGGGTCGTGGACGAGGCTGAGCGCGATGTCCAGCCGCCGCCGCTGCCCGCCCGACAGCGTCTTGGTCAGCCGCTGGTCGAGCCCCGCGAGGTCCAGCTGCTCGGTCAGCTCCGCCCCGCGGCTCCGCGCGTCGGCCTTCGTGAGCCCGTACAGCCGGCCCTGCAGCTCGATCTCCTCGCCCACCCGGCATTCGGCCGCGGTGCCGCCGCTCTGCGCGACGTACCCGATCCGCCGCCGCACCCCGGCCGGGTCGGTCAGCAGGTCGCAGCCGCCGACCGTGGCCTCCCCGGCGGTCGGGCGCAGCAGGGTCGTGAGCATCCGCAGCGTCGTCGTCTTCCCGGCGCCGTTCGGGCCGAGGAAGCCGACCAGTTCCCCCGTGGCCACGTCGAGGTCGACACCCCTGACGGCGTCGACGGTGCGGCCGCGCGCGGTGAACCGCCGCGCGAGACCGCGTGCCCTGATCATGGTCTCCCCTTCCGGTAGTCAAATTTGACTAGCAAGTGCGCAGCACTCTACCCATCAGCATGGGGAGCTGGTCAAACTTGATTACGCCGGGCGCTGGCCGAATGACTGTCCGGGATCGTCCGCCATGACGTACTCGCCCGCTTCAAGGCGGGCGATGAGGTCACGGGCCCACTCCACGGTGACCCCGACCTGCGCACCCCACAGCCGGTACAGCTCACTGACGTGCGCGGGCTGTCCCCAGTCCGTGCCGTGCTCCAGCACCCCCGCGACCGTCGCCCGCTGCGCTTCCATCTGCGTCGCCCGCTGCCGCAGCAACGAGATGGCCCGCGCGCGGGGGAGCGCGGGCAGGAAGGTGAGCGCCGCGCCGAGGCGGTAGGCGTCCTGGGAGGAGTCGGGCTCGCCGGACTGCGAGAGGTACTTCGCGAGCAGCAGCTGGAACTCGGTCTCGCCGTCCTCGGTGAGCCGGTACGCGGTGCGGTCCGGGCCCGTGCCGCTCTCCGTCTCGACCTGCTCCAGCAGCTTCTCGGCCGTCATCTTCTTCAGCGCGTGGTAGATCGAGCCGGGCTGCACGTTGGCCCACTTGTCCGCCGACCACGTGAGCAGTTCGCGGCGGACCTGGTAGCCGTGGGCGCTGCCGTGCATCCGGACCACGCCGAGCACGAGCAGCCGGGTCGCCGACACCAGCACCTCCCAATAACGGACGCGACAGTCCCCGTACGCTAATAAAGCATGAGCACCCCAGTGTTGACGGCGGTGGCCTGGCCGTACGCCAACGGCCCCCGCCACATCGGCCACGTGTCCGGCTTCGGCGTCCCGTCGGACGTCTTCTCGCGCTACCAGCGAATGGCCGGCAACCGGGTGCTCATGGTGTCCGGGACGGACGAGCACGGCACCCCCATCACCGTCCAGGCGGACAAGGAGGGGCTGACCCCGCAGCAGACGGCGGACAAGTACACCCGCCAGATCGGCTCCGACCTGCAGGGGCTGGGCCTGAGCTACGACCTGTTCACCCGCACCACCACCGGCAACCACGCCGAGGTCACGCAGCAGATCTTCCTGGCGCTGCACCGCAACGGCTACGTCGTGCCCAAGACCACGACCGGCGCGATCAGCCCGTCCACCGGCCGCACCCTGCCCGACCGCTACATCGAGGGCACGTGCCCCATCTGCGGGTACGACGGTGCGCGCGGCGACCAGTGCGACAACTGCGGCAACCAGCTCGACCCGACCGACCTGATCAACCCGCGCTCGCGCATCAACGGCGAGACGCCGAAGTTCGTCGAGACCGAGCACCTGTTCCTCGACCTGCCCGCGTTCACCGAGACGCTGGGCAAGTGGCTGTCCACCCGCACCGACTGGCGGCCGAACGTCCTGAAGTTCACCAAGAACCTCGTCGACGACATGCGGCCCCGGCCGATCACGCGTGACCTGGACTGGGGCGTGAAGGTTCCGCTGGACGGCTGGCGCGACCAGCCGCTCAAGCGCTTCTACGTCTGGTTCGACGCGGTCATCGGCTACTTCTCCGCGAGCGTGGAGTGGGCGCGCCGCTCGGGTGACGCGGACGCGTGGCAGCAGTGGTGGACCAACCCGGACGCCCGCGGCTACTACTTCATGGGCAAGGACAACATCACCTTCCACGCCCAGATCTGGCCGGCCCTGCTGCTGGGGCACAACGGCGCGGGCGACCGCGGCGGGGAGATCGGCAAGTACGGCACGCTGAACCTGCCGGACGAGATCGTCTCCAGCGAGTTCCTCACCATGAGCGGCTCGAAGTTCTCCACCTCGCGCGGCACGGTCATCTACGTGCACGACTTCCTGCGTGAGTTCGGGCCGGACTCGCTGCGCTACTTCATCTCGGTGGCGGGCCCGGAGACGCAGGACACCGACTTCACGTGGGACGAGTTCGTCCGGCGCACCAACTTCGAGCTGGCCAACGAGTGGGGCAACCTGGTCAACCGGTCCATCTCGATGGCGCACAAGAACAACGGTGCGATCCCGGCGCCGACGAAGCCGGCGCCGGCCGACGAGGAGCTGAAGGCCGTGTCCCGGCGGGCGTTCGAGACCGTGGGCGGGCACCTGAGCCGCTCGCGGTTCAAGCTCGCGGCCACGGAGGCCATGCGGGTCGTCAGCGCCGCCAACCGGTACCTGTCGGACCAGGAGCCGTGGAAGCTGAAGGACGACCCGGAGCGCCGTGACGCGGTGTTGCACACCGCGCTGCAGGTCGTTTCGGACGCCAACACGCTGCTGACGCCGTTCCTGCCGCACGCCGCGCAGAAGGTGCACGAGGCGCTGGGCGGCACGGGCGTGTGGGCGGCGCAGCCGGAGCTGAAGGACGTCGAGGACCTCGACATCCCCGGCCGCGTCAACCCGATCCTCACCGGGAACTACGCGGGCGAGCAGGCGCGCTGGGAGTCCACGCCGGTCGAGGTCGGCCGTCCGCTGGCCAAGCCGACCCCGCTGTTCGCGAAGCTGGACCCGAAGCTCGGCGAGACCGGCCCGGAGTGGGCGCCGATCGAGCGTGCCGAATAAGAAGGAGCGGCCGCCGGTGCCGGAGCGCCTTCCGGCGCCGGTGGTCGACGCACACACGCACCTGGACGCCTGCGGCGCGCAGACCGCGGCGGACGTGGCGGCGATGGTGGACCGTGCGGAGGCCGCCGGGGTCACCCGCGTGGTGACCGTCGCGGACGACCTCGCCTCGGCGCGGTGGGTCACCGACGCGTCCACGTGGGACTCCCGGGTGTTCGCCGCCGTGGCGATCCATCCCACGCGCACCAAGGACTTCGGCGATGCCGAGCGGTCCGAAATAGAGCGTCTGGCGGCCGCCGAGCGCGTCGTGGCGATCGGTGAGACCGGTTTGGACTACTACTGGGACTACGCCCCGCACGACGCCCAGCAGGACGCGTTCCGGTGGCACATCGACCTCGCCAAGCGGCTGGGGAAGCCGCTCATGATCCACGACAGGGACGCCCACGAGGACGTCCTGCGGATCCTGGCCGAGGAGGGCGCGCCGGAGCGGGTCGTGTTCCACTGCTTCTCCGGTGACGCGGACTTCGCGCGCCGCTGCGTCGACGCGGGGTACGTGCTGTCCTTCGCGGGCACCGTGACGTTCAAGAACGCCACCGCGCTCCAGGAGGCCGCGAAATTGGTCCCTTCGGAGCAGTTCCTGGTCGAAACGGACGCACCCTTCCTCACACCGCACCCGTTCCGCGGCAGGCCCAACGAGCCCTACTGCACGGCCTACACCGTCCGGTACCTCGCTGAACTGCGGCAACAGCCCGTCGAAGAGATCGCTTCGGCGGCTTGCCGGAACGCCGAGGACGTGTTCCGGTTGCCTTCCGTCACAACGGCTTTGACGGATTGCGACATTCGGGGAGCGGGACCCGCCACACGGAGGAGTGACGAAGGCCACTAGATTCCGCGGGGTGTTTGCGCAACCCCGCCAGACCCGTTACTGTCCCGTGATCGTGCCGGCCGATTAATCGGTTGCGCACCTCCGCAGTTCTGTCAGTGCAGGTCGGGGTCGGGGATGACAGAGACGGCGGAGCCGCTAGTGCGAAAGGGAACGACCTGCTGTGACTGGTAGTAGACAGGCTCACGCGCGCTTGGACGACACGATGGACTGGTACAGGTCCGCTCAGGGTGGCGTCGGCACGCTGGACTGGCCGAACCCCGAGGACGACTGGGACTTCTCGGACGACCTCGCGATCACCGAGCACGACGTCCGCACGGTGCTGGGCCCCGACGCCGACGACCTGATGGCCGAGGCCGAGCTCGACGTCGACGAGCTGATCCGGCTCATCAACGCCGAGACCACCATGCTCCCGGCGCTCGCGCTGCCGGACCTCGCCTCCGAGGACCGCACCGCGACGGCGGAGGCGGAGCCCGAGAAGGCGCTCGTCTCCGCGGTCAAGACCTGGAAGAAGCGGTTCCTCCGCGGCTCGGTCCTGGCCCTCCTGATCAGCATCACCGGTGGCGGCGCGGCCGCGCTGGCGATGAACAAGAGCGTCACGGTCGACGTCGACGGCCACACGCAGACGGTCCACAGCTTCGGCAAGACCGTCGGCGAGGTGCTGGAGGACGCCGGGCTCACCGTCGGCGAGCACGACGCGCTGTCCCCGTCCCCGCAGGCGCCGGTCGGCGACGGCGGCGTCATCAAGCTCGAGCGGGGCCGCCACCTCAACCTGGTCGTCGACGGCGAGGCCAAGGAGTCCTGGGTCCGCGCCGACACGCTCGCCGAGGCGCTCGACCAGCTGGGCCTGAGCGGCAAGTTCGGCCAGGGCACGTTCTTCTCGATGGCCCCCACCGCCGAGCTGCCGCTGTCGGGCTCGACGGTCACCATCAACACGCTCAAGCACGTCACGGTCTACGACGGGGACGCCGCGCCCCGCCAGGTCACCACCACCGCGATCACGGCGGCGGACTTCCTCAGGGACCAGAACCTGTCGCTCGGCCCCGACGACCAGGTCGAGGGCGGGCTGCAGTTCAAGCTCACCGACGGGGCCGAGGTGCACATCAGCCGCACCGGCATCTCCGTGATCAACCAGGAAGAGGACATCGACCCGCCGGTCCAGCAGGTCCAGGACAACACCCTGGACGCGGGCAAGCAGGTCGTGCAGGACCAGGGCACGCCCGGCAAGCAGCTGGTGACCTACCGGATCACCAAGCGCAACGGCCAGGAGACCGCGCGCGAGCAGCTGTCGGTCAAGGTGCTGACCGAGGCCAAGCCGAAGATCGTCCGCGTCGGCACCAAGCAGCCGACGATCAGCGGTGACGGCTCGGTGTGGGACCGCATCGCGAAGTGCGAGTCCGGTGGCAACTGGTCGATCAACACCGGCAACGGCTACTACGGCGGCCTGCAGTTCGACAAGCAGACCTGGGCGGCCTACGGCGGCACGGCGTACGCGCCGCTGCCGAGCCAGGCGACCCGCGAGCAGCAGATCGCGATCGCCGAGAAGGTCCGCGACGACCGCGGCGGCTACGGCGCCTGGCCGATCTGCGGGCAGCGCGCCTGACCCCTTCCCTCCCTTTCGCCTCTTCGCCGGGCGCCACCCCTCGCGGGTGGCGCCCGGCGGCGTTCCCGGGGCCTGCCGGTACGCTGTCCGGCTGTGACGACACTGCTCGGTCCGGCCGAGATCCGCGGGCTGGCCGCCGAGCTGGACGTGCGGCCGACGAAGAAGCTCGGGCAGAACTTCGTGCACGACCCGAACACCGTGCGCCGCATCGTGGAGCTGGCCGGGGTCGCGGGCGAGGACGCGGTCCTGGAGGTCGGGCCCGGACTGGGCTCGCTGACGCTGGGTCTGCTGGCCGCCGGCGCCCGCGTGTCGGCCGTCGAGATCGACCCCGTGCTCGCCGCGCGGCTGCCGGAGACGGTCGCCGAGCGGGCGCCCGGGGACGCGGCGCGCCTGACCGTGCTGGAGCGGGACGCGCTCAGGCTACGTGCGGAGGAGCTGCCGGAGCCGCCTTCGACGCTCGTCGCGAACCTGCCGTACAACGTCGCCGTGCCCGTCGTCCTGCACCTGCTCGCCGAGCTGCCGTCGCTGGCCCGCGCGCTGGTGATGGTGCAGACGGAGGTCGCCGACCGGATGGCGGCGGGGCCGGGCAGCCGGATCTACGGCGTGCCGAGCGTGAAGCTCGCGTGGTACGGCACGGCGCGCAAGGTCGCCGCGGTGCCGCGGTCGGTGTTCTGGCCCGTGCCGAACGTCGATTCCGCGCTGGTCTCCTTCGAGCGCGCCGCCGAGCCGGTCACGTCGGCCGACCGGGACGCGGTCTTCGCCGTCGTCGACGCGGCGTTCGCCCAGCGGCGCAAGACGTTGCGGGCCGCACTCGCTTCGTGGGCGGGTTCCGCCGCTCGCGCGGGGGAGCTGCTCCAAGCGGCTGGCGTCGATCCGGGTGCTCGCGGCGAGCAGCTGACCGTCCGTGAGTTTGCGCAAATCGCGGAGCGACGACACAGCGTCGCGTAGCGTCACCGTGGGGGGTGGCGGTCGGGCGAAGCGGCTGGCCCAGACTCTGCCGTCCGTGTGAACCGGCGGTGTGATCTGACCCCGGATACTTGCGCGGAACACAGGACATCCGTTCTACTTTGAGGGTATCCATCCCGAGCGACTGAGAGACCTGGCTCGCCGAAGTCGCAGCAACCACCCCCCGAGAGGGCAGGTGCTACCGCCAGGATCGATGGAGGAACCTGTGTACCGCACGCGAATGCTCACCAGGCGCCGGGTCGTCGATGAGTGCCGTCGCACCGTGTGTGCGTGTCGTCGCTGACCGTTCTCTTCGCTGAGTTCGATCCTCTCTTCCGCCGCCGTCCTCTGTGGACGGTTCTTCGCGACGCGCGCACACACCATGGAGCTTTCGTTGATCACTGTCGAGAACCTGACCAAGTCCTTCCCCGGCAAGAGTTCCCCCGTCCTCGCCCTGCGCGACGTGAGCCTCGAGATCGGGGCCGGTTCGCTGTACGGGGTCGTCGGCCCGGCCGGTGCCGGTAAGTCGACGCTCGCCAAGGTCGTTGCCCTGCAAGAGAAACCGGACCGCGGCACGGTGCGGCTCGACGGGCTGAACACCGCCGCGCTCGACGGGCGTCGGCTGCGCGAGGTGCGCCGCCAGGTCGCCGTCCTCGACGGCGCCGCGCCGCTGCACGCCGAGCGCACCGTCGCAGGCAACGTCGCCGCCCCGCTGGAGCAGCTCGGCGTCGACGGCCCGCAGCGCCGCAACCGCGTCGGCCGTGCGCTCGACCTCGTCGGCCTGACCCAGCGCGCGACGCTGCAGCCCGGTGAACTGACCGAGGGGCAGCGCCGCCGCGTCGCGCTGGCCCGTGCGCTCGCCACCGGCCCCGCGGTGCTGCTCGCCGACGACCCGACCGGCGGGATCGCCCCCGAGGAGGCCGGCTCGGTGCTCACCGTGCTCGACCGGGCCCGCGCCGAACTGGGCGTGACGGTCGTGCTCACCACCCAGGACGGCGGGGTCGTGCGCCGCGTGTGCGACCAGGTCGCGGTGCTGGACTCGGGCCGCGTCGTCGAGCACGGGAACCTGCTCGGCCTGCTGACCGACCCCGGCAGCCGGATCGCCGACACCCTGCTGCCCGCCATCGACACCCCCCAGTCGCAGCTCGCGGCGTACGAGCGGGCCGCGGACGTCGTGCTCATCGGCTTCGCCGCGGTCGGCGCCCTGCTGCCCGAGGCCGCGAGCCGGTTCGACGTCGAGCTGGCGACCATCGGCGGCGGGCTGACCCGCATCGGCGACACCCCCGTCGCGCGCTTCCGCGTCGGGGTCCGCGGCGAGCAGGCCGACCCGGCGCTGGCGTGGATCGCGGAGCACGGTGCCCACGTCACCCACCTGACCGGCGCGGCGAAGCACCTCGTCGCCGCCTGAGACAGGCGAAGCCGCCCCACAGGTCCTCCCACCTGTGGGGCGGCTTCTGCTCGTCAGGCCTTCTTCGGCCCGACGAGCACCCCCACCCCGATGGCGACGGCGGCGACGATCGCCCCACCCCAGCCGTTCGCGACCGCGTAGCCGTGCACGGTGGCACCGACGGTGCCCAGTCCGGCGGCCGACGCCGTCGCGCTGGAGGCGATCGTGTTCAGCGACGCCGTGCCCAGGGAGGCACCCACTTGCTGCGAGGTGGTGATGAACGCCGACGCCACCCCGGATTCCCGCGCCTCGACCCCCGCGGTCGCGGTGTTCATGACGACGGGCATCGCGAACCCGCCGCCCGCGCCGACCACGAGCTCGACCGGCAGGATCAGGCCCCAGTAGGACGAGTCCGGGGTCAGCTGGGTCAGCACCACCAGTCCCGCGCCCATCAGCAGCAGCCCGATCACCAGCAGCGGCCGCGGGCCCGTCCTGGGCAGCAGGCGCCGCGACAGCAGCGTCGAGACGAGCACGTTGCCCAGCAGGAACGGCAGGAACGCCAGCCCCGCCTGGAACGGGCTGTAGTGCATGATCGCCTGCAGCTGGTAGGTCAGGAACAGGAACATCCCGAACATGCCGAACGAAGCACCGGCGATCGTCAGGTAGCCGGCCGAGCGGGTGCGGTCGGCGAGGATCCGCAGCGGCAGCAGCGGGTTCGCAACCCTGGTCTGCCGCACCACGAACGCCACGACGAACACGACGGCGGCCGCGAGGAAGCCGAGCACGAGCCCCGAACCCCAGCCGCGGGTCGCGGCCTCGGACAGCGCGTAGACCAGCGAGACGATGCCGCCGCTGCCGAGGATCGCGCTGATCCAGTCGAGCTTCGTCTCGCGGTGCCCTTCGACCTTCGGCAGCACGAACCAGCCGAGGACGGCGGCGACGGCCGCGAGCGGCAGGTTCACGTACAGGCACCAGCGCCAGTCGAGGTACTCGGCGAGCGCGCCACCGGCCAGCAGCCCGAGCGCGGCGCCGGACATCATGATCGCGCTGAAGATGCCGAAGGCCTTCGCGCGTTCCTTCGCCTCGGTGAAGGTGACGGTGAGCAGCGAGAGCGTGGACGGCGCGAGCATCGCGGCGAAGACCCCCTGCGCCGCGCGGGCCGCGATGAACATGCCCGGTCCGCTCGCCGCGCCCCCGACGGCCGACGCGAGCGCGAACCCGATCGCGCCGACGATCAGCGTGTTCTTGCGGCCGAGCCGGTCGGCGAGCCGGCCGCCGAGCAGCAGCAGGCCGCCGAAGGCCAGCGTGTACGCGCTGATCGTCCACTGCCGGGCGGCGTCGGACATGCCCAGCTCGTGCTGGGCGGACGGCAGTGCGATGTTGACGATCGTGGTGTCGACGATGACCAGCAGCTGGGCCAGTCCGATCGCGACCAGCGCCCACCACCGGCGCTGGTCGGTTCTGGCCCCCTCGGGGGCCGCGAGTGTGGTTGTCATGGAGTTCCCCTCAAGCAGTAGGCTGGCGTCGGCATTACTTGACGGCCGACAAGTTAACTAGCCGGACGTAAGGTAAGCTCAAAACTAGCCGGGCGTCAAGTCAGTTTGAGAAGTTCTCAGGAAGGGGTGGGCGATGGCGGGGCGTCGCAGCGACACGAGGGAGCGGATCCAGCAGGTCGCGCTCGACCTGTTCGTCCACCAGGGGTACGAGAAGACGTCGCTGCGGGAGATCGCGGAACGGCTGGAGGTCACCAAGGCCGCGCTGTACTACCACTTCCGCACGAAGGAGGACATCGTCGCGAGCCTCCTGGACGACCTCGCCGTCTCGGTGGACGAGGTGCTGGAGTGGGCGCGTGCGCAGGAGGACCCGGCGGGGACCCGGCAGGAGCTCATCCGGCGGCTGGCCGCGCTCATCGGGGGGCGGTACGGCGCCGTGATGCGGCTGTGGCAGGAGAACCAGCCCGCGCTGAAGGACTTCCACGACCGCAACCCGCTGGTCGCGCGGATGAAGGAACTGATGACCATCATCACCGCCGGTGAGCGCGATCCGGCGGCGCTGCTGCGCGGGCGGCTCGCGCTGGCCGCGCTCGTCATGGGCAACGCCCCCCAGATGTGGGAGGACACCCCCGTCGAGGAGCCCGGGAAGGTCGCGCTGGAGGTCGCGCTCGACCTTGTTTCTCCTCGCGGGCGGCCTGCCGGGGACGCCACGTAGTCTTGACGGGTGCTAGCCGTCGTACCGCCACCAGTGACCGTGCGGGTGCCTTCGAAGATCAACCTGCACCTGTCCGTCGGCGACCTGCGCGAGGACGGTTTCCACGACCTCACGACCGTGTTCCACGCTCTGTCCCTGTCGGACGAGGTGACGGTCGCGGTCGCCGAGGAGCCGGGCCTGGAGATCTCCGGCGAAGGCGCCGAGGACGTGCCGACCGGTCCCGACAACCTGGCGTGGCGCGCCGTCGAGGCGCTGGCCGCGCACGTCGGCAGGACCGATCCCAAGGTGCGCGTCGTGGTGCGCAAGGGAATTCCGGTCGCCGGCGGGATGGCGGGCGGCAGCGCGGACGCGGCGGCCACCCTGGTCGCGTTGTCCTCGCTGTGGAAGCTGGACCTCGGGCGCGACGAGCTGGCCGAGATCGCCGCGACGCTCGGCAGCGACGTGCCCTTCGCGCTCTACGGCGGCACGGCGCTGGGCACCGGCCGCGGCGAGCAGCTCGTGCCCGTGCTGTCCCGGCACACCTTCCACTGGGTGCTCGCGTTCGACCACGAAGGACTGTCCACCCCGAGCGTGTTCGGCGAGCTGGACCGGTTGCGGGAGAACGGCAACCCGCCCCGCGTCGGTTCGCACGCCCCGGTCGTCGAGGCGCTGGCCTCCGGTGATCCGCGGCAGCTCGCGTTGCTGCTCGGCAACGACCTCCAGGCCGCGGCGGTCTCGCTGCGGCCGGGCCTGCGCCGGACGCTGCGCGCGGGCGTCAACGCCGGTGCGCTCGCCGGCACCGTCTCGGGCTCGGGCCCGACGTGCGCCTTCCTGTGCGCCGACGCGGAAACCGCGCTGGAGGTGGCGGCCGAGCTGGCGGGCGCGGGCGTGTGCCGCACGACGCGGGTGGCACACGGACCGGTGCCGGGTGCCCGTTTCGTCACCGGTGACGACGTTCGTCCCACTCCTCCTCCGCAGGTGCACGCATAAATGGCCAACCTGATCAACCTCGAGTCCGTCAGCAAGTCCTACGGCGTCAAGCCGTTGCTGGACAACGTTTCCCTCGGTGTGGCCGAGGGGGAGCGCATCGGTGTCGTCGGCCTCAACGGTGGCGGCAAGACCACGCTGCTGGAGGTGCTGTCCGGGATTGCCGAACCCGATTCGGGCCGCGTGAGCCGCGTCCGCGACCTGCGGATGGCCGTGGTCACCCAGCGCACCGAGCTGGGCGAGGGCACCACGGTGCGGGACGCCGTGCTGTCCCACTACGCCGCCGAGCACGAGTGGGCCGCCGACGCGCGAGTGCGGTCCATTGTGGACGGCCTCGGGCTGACCGCGCTGGGCCTGGAATCGCCGACCGCGAACCTCTCCGGTGGCGAGCGGCGCCGCGTCGCGCTGGCCGCCGCGCTGGTGGGCGACCTCGACCTGGTCGTGCTCGACGAGCCCACCAACCACCTCGACGTCGAAGGGGTGCGCTGGCTCGCCGACCACCTGCTGGCGCGCCGCACTGCGCTCGTCGTCGTCACGCACGACCGCTGGTTCCTCGACACGGTGTGCGGGCGCACGTGGGAGGTCGCGAACGGCAACGTCGAGCAGTACGAAGGCGGCTACGCGGACTGGGTGTTCGCCCGCGCGGAGCGCGCCCGGCTGGCGGCGAGTGCCGAGGAGAAGCGGAAGAACCTGGCGCGCAAGGAACTGGCGTGGCTGCAGCGCGGCGCCAAGGCGCGCACGTCGAAGCCGCGGTACCGGATCGAGGCGGCCGAGGCGTTGATCGCCGACGTCCCGCAGCCGCGTGATTCGGTGGAGCTGCTGAGCTTCGCGCGGCGCCGGCTCGGCAAAACCGTGCTGGAGCTGGAAGACGTCAGTCTGACCGCGGGCGACAAGCCGGTGCTCGACCACGTCACGTGGCGCATCGGGCCCGGCGACCGGATCGGTCTGGTCGGCGTCAACGGGTCCGGCAAGACGACGTTGCTGAAGCTGCTGGCCGGGGAGTCGGAGCCCGCGGGCGGACGGCGCGTGCAGGGCAAGACGGTCCGGCTCGCGCACCTGTCGCAGGAGCTGGAGGAGCTGCCGGGGCAGCTGCGCGTGCTGGAAGCGGTCGAGGAGATCTCCAGCCGCGTCGTGCTGGGCAAGCAGGAGATGTCGGCCTCGCAGCTGGCGGAACGGCTCGGTTTCCCGGCGGCCCGGCAGTGGACGCCCGTCGAGGACCTCTCCGGCGGTGAGCGGCGGCGGCTGCAGCTCGCCCGGCTGCTGATGGGCGAGCCGAACGTGCTGCTGCTCGACGAGCCCACCAACGACCTCGACATCGACACCCTGCAGCAGCTGGAGGACCTGCTCGACTCGTGGCCGGGCACGCTGGTCGTCGTCTCGCACGACCGGTACCTGGTGGAACGCGTGTGCGACGCGGTGTACGCCCTGTTCGGCGACGGCGGGATCACGCACCTGCCCGGCGGCATCGACGAGTACCTCTCGCGTCGCTCCGTGGTCGTGGCACCGGCGCCGGCCTCCGCGCCCGCGCCGAAGACGTCGTCCGCCGCGGAACACCGCGCCGCGATGAAGGAGCTGGGCAGGCTGGAGCGGCGGCTCGACGTGCTGACCAAGCGGGAGGCCGAGCTGCACGAGCAGCTGGCCGCGCACGCCACCGACCCCGGCAAGCTCGTGGAGCTGAACTCGGAGCTCAAGGCGGTGCTGGCCGAGAAGGACGACGTCGAGGCCCGCTGGCTGGAAACCTCCGAACTCGTCGAGTGATCCGGTCACACCGGCGGCGCCCCGTCCGTCAGGGAGAGTGACACCGATTCGGAGGGGGCTCGATGACCGAACAGGACTGGCTGGCCGAACGCTTCGAGGAGCACCGCGGTCACCTGCGCGCGGTCGCGTACCGCATGCTCGGCTCGATGACCGAGGCCGAGGACGCGGTGCAGGAGGCCTGGCTGCGGTTGTCGCGAGCCGGTGACGAAGGTGTCGAGAACCTGGGTGGCTGGCTCACGACCGTCACCAGCCGCGTCTGCCTCGACCTGCTCCGCTCGCGCAAGTCGCGGCGCGAGGAGCTGACCGGCGAGCTGCCGGACCCGGTCGTGGAGCTGCTCGACGGCCCGGAACAGCAGGCGGTGCTGGCGAATTCGGTCGGCCTGGCGCTGCTCGTCGTGCTCGACACGCTCGACCCCGCCGAGCGGCTCGCGTTCGTGCTGCACGACATGTTCGGCCTGCCGTTCGACGAGATCGCGGGCATCCTGGACCGCTCACCCGCCGCGACGCGCCAGCTCGCCAGCCGTGCGCGGCGGCGGGTGCGGGGCGCGCCGGAGCCGGACGCCGACCTGACCCGCCAGCGCGAGGTGGTGAACGCCTTCCTCGCCGCCGCGCGGAACGGCGACTTCGACGCGCTGGTGTCGGTGCTGCACCCCGACGTGGCGCTGCGTGCCGACGACGGCACCGGCCGCCGGGTGCGGGGCGCCGCGCAGGTCGCCGGGCAGGCGCTCCTGTTCTCGCGGGCGGGTGCCGGTGGCGCGCCGGTCCCGGCGCTGGTCAACGGCGCGGCGGGGGTCGTCGGCATGCACGACGGCAAGCCGGTCGTGGTCATGGGCTTCACCGTCACGAACGGGCTGATCACGGAGATCGACGTCTTCGCTGGGGCTGAGCGGCTCGGCAGGCTGGGGATATGCTGATCGCGTGGGCGCGCAAGGTGGTCAGCTGAGGATCGTCACCGCCCTGGCCAGGACCGGTTTCCTGGTGAACGCGGCGTACCTCGAAACGAGCCGCGAATACGGGCTGACCGCGCAGCAGGGGCAGCTGTTGTCCGTGCTGCGGTCGCGGCCGATGGGGATGGGTGAGCTCGGCGCGGTGCTCGGGCTGGCCAAATCGACCGTCACGGGGCTGATCGACCGGACGGAGAGGCCCGGCCTGGTCCGGCGGGAGCCGGACCCGAGCGATTCGCGGGCGGTCCGGGTCGCGCTCACGGAGCACGGACGTGAGATCGCCGAGGCGTTCTTCGCCGACATCTACCGGCGGATCGAGGAGCTCCAGATCTCGTTGACGGCGACCGAACGCCGCACGCTCGCCCAGCTGCTCAGCCGGGTCGTGGCCGACAACAAGGTGTCGGTGGTCTTCATGGAGCCGTCCGAGACCCCTCGTTCCTGACCTCTGCCCCAGCTTTGTCCAACTTGCTCCTTGATGTTCGACCTACGAACTAATATCGTTCATCCTGCGAACTAAGATCGTTCGAGGTGCGAACTTCCAGGAGGGTGAAATGAGCCGGATCGTGGTGGTCGGCGGGGGCTACGGAGGTGCCCTGGTCGCCAAGGAGCTGGACGCCGACGCGGAGGTCGTCCTCGTCGACCCGCGGGACGCGTTCGTCAACGTCGCCGGAGGGCTCCGGGCGCTGACCCGGCCGGACTGGGCGCCCAACATCTTCTTCCCCTTCGACGGATTGCTCGACAGAGGGCGCGTGGTGCGCGACAGAGCCGTTTCCGTCGACCCGGGAGGGGTGGAGCTCGCTTCGGGTGAGCGGGTCGAGGCCGACTACCTGGTGCTCGCCACGGGTTCCAGCTACCCCTATCCGATCCGGCCGAAGCAGGCGTCCACTGTGGACGCGCTGGCCGATCTCCGGGCGAGCCACGGGGAGCTGTCCCGCGCCGGGCGCGTGCTGATCCTCGGCGCCGGGGCGGTCGGCGTGGAGCTGGCCGGGGAGATCAAGGAGGTCTGGCCGGAGAAGCAGGTGACCGTCGTCGATCCGACCGGCGGGTTGATCCCGCGCCTGCTGCCCGAGGTCCGGGACGACCTGTGCAACCAGCTCGACAAACTCGGGGTGGAACTGCGGCTGGACACCGGCCTGACCGCGCTGCCCCCGACCGAACCCGGGCGGTTCGGTCCGTTCACCGCCACCACCGGCGACGGTGGCGAACTCGCGGCCGACATCTGGTTCCGCGCGTTCGGGGTCCGGGTCAACAGCGACTACCTGGCGGACGGCAAGCTCGTGGCGCTCACCGGCAGTGGCACGGTTCCGGTCACCGAACGCTTGCAGGTCCAGGGGTACGAGCACGTCTACGCGCTGGGCGACCTCGCTGATCTCCCCGACCCGAAGATGGCGTCCTACGCGCAGACGCAGGCCCCGGTGGTGGTGCGGAACATCAGGGCGCAGCTCGCGGGTGAACGAGCGGAAGCCGTGCACCGGCCGATGCCGGCACTGATGATCCTGCTGCCGCTCGGCACGCGTGGCGGAGTCGGGCAACTCCCGGCGGCACACGGCGTCACCCCGGCGACGTTCGAGACGGTTTCCCAGCGCAAGGGCGCGGATCTGTTCACCGCCCGTTTCCGGGAGCGGTTCGGTCTTCGTTGACCGTCTCGCCGTACGTCCCGGCCGGCCCCTCGCCCGACCGCCACCCCTCATCGAGACGCTGCGCGTCGCAGTACTGTCTTGCCCATGAGCAGGTTCGTCGACACCCTGGTCGCCACCGCGGCCGGGGGCGGTCAGCAGCGGGGGATGGTCACGGGGGAGCCCAAGGAGCCGGTGCGCCGGACGTGGGCCGAGGTCCACGAGCAGGCCAAGCGCCTGGCGGGCGGGCTCGTCGAGGGCGGGTTGCGGCCGGGCACGCCGGTCGCGGTGCTGGCGGCGGCGCCGGCGTTGATCGCGCCGACCGTGCAGGGCGTGTGGCTCGCGGGTGGCAGCGTCACGATGCTGCACCAGCCGACGCCGCGCACCGACCTCGCCGAATGGGCCGGGGACACCGTCAAGGTGCTGAACATGATCGGCGCCGGGCTGGTGCTGCTGGGTGAGCCGTTCGACGCGCTCGCGCCCGTGCTGACCGAGCACGACATCGCGTTCCGGATGATCACCGACCTGCTCGACGCCGAGCCGCTGGCCGAGCCCGTGCCGGTGGGCGAGGACGATCTCGCGCTGCTGCAGCTGACCAGCGGTTCGACGGCCGAGCCGAAGGCCGTGCGGATCACCCACGGCAACCTGTACACCAACATCAAGGCGATGGTCGACCGCGCGGAGTTCGTGTTCGACCAGGACATCATGGTGTCCTGGCTGCCGACGTTCCACGACATGGGCATGGTCGGGTTCCTCACCGTGCCGATGACGTTCGGCGTCGAGCTGATCAAGATCACGCCGGTCGAGTTCCTGTCGGGGCCGCTGATCTGGCCCGCGCTGATCAGCAAGTACCGCGCGACGACGACCGCCGCCCCGAACTTCGCGTACGCCATCGTCGGCCGCCGTCTGGCGAAGGTCGAGGAGGACGACGCGTACGACCTGTCCACGCTGCGCATCGCGCTGAACGGCGCCGAGCCGATCGACGAGACGGCGGTGAAGACGTTCACCGACGCGGGCGCGCGGTTCAAGATGCCGCCGGAGTGCGTGTTCCCCGCGTACGGCATGGCCGAGGCGACGCTCGCGGTGTCGTTCGCGCCGCTGTTCACCGGGCTGACGCTGGACCACGTCGAGGCGGACGCGCTGGAGGCGGACAACCGGGCGGTGCCGGTGCCGGAGGACGACCCGCGCCGCGGGACCGACGAGGTGCGGTCGTTCGCCGTGCTCGGCAGGCCGCTGGACGGGCTGGAAGCCGAGATCGTCGACGGTGAGGGGAAGCGGCTGGGCGAGCGGGAGGTCGGTGAGATCCGGCTGCGCGGCGAGGCGGTGACGCCGGGGTACCTGACGGTCGACGGCCCGGTCCCGACGCAGGACGAGAACGGCTGGCTCGCGACGGGCGATCTCGGGTACCTGGTGGACGGGCAGATCGTGATCTGCGGCCGCAAGAAGGACGTCATCATCATGGGCGGCCGCAACATCTACCCCACGGACATCGAACGCGCGGCGACTTCGGTGTCCGGTGTGCGGGCGGGGAACGCGGTCGCGGTGCGGATCGACGCGGGCACCAGGCGCGAGCGGTTCGCGGTGGTGCTGGAATCGAAGCTCGCCGGTGACGCGGAGGCGGAGCGCACGCTGGCCAAGGAGGTCGCGGCGCGCGTCCGCGATGCGGTGGACCTGCGCCCGTACGCGGTGGTCGTCCTGCCGACCGGCAGCCTGCCCAAAACCCCCTCAGGAAAGGTGAAACGCGCCGCGACGGCGGTGCAGTTCGCCGACCGGATCCACCAGTCGGCCGGGCGCTGAGGCGGAGCTGTGGGGAAGCGCTTTCTGGGGCGGTGGCGGGCTGGTGAGGCGGCCGGGAAGCGCTTTCCCGCGGCGAAGGTTGAGCCTTCCTACGGCTTCGCCGGGGCTCCGGCGCGGGGAAGCGCTTTCCCGAGCGGCGGGGGTTGGGTCTCCTGGCCTGGCCTGGCTCCGGCGCGGGGAAGCGCTTTCCAACTCCGGCGAAGCTTGCCTGCTCGGAGCCAACCAGCACCTGCGCCGGGGGCTAAGCCCCTACCGCACCCAGAATGCGCTTCCCGAAGGCACCAACCGAAGCCCCACCGCCCGCACCCACCCCCGCCCCGATCCCCAGCCGCACTTACGGCCGATCCGGCGTGTCAAGAGTGGCGAAGCCATCCCGAAGGGACGCCGAAGGCGCTCTTTACGCGCCTCGATCGGCCGTGAACACTCAAGGATCGGGGCGGGGGTGGGGCTCCCAAGCAGGGCGGCCACGCCCGGTCACCAGCGCCGACCCCAGCCGCAGTCGCAACGCCAGCCGAGTCCAGGCCAAGCCCCAGCCGCAGCTCCAGCTCCTGCCGCAGCCCCACCGCAGACGCAATCCCAGCCGCAGGCGCAACGCCAGCCGAGCCCGGGCCCAGAGCCCAGGCCAAGTCGCAAGGCGCCGAGCCCAGCTCCAGCCGCAGCCCAGGCCCCGAGCCCAACCGAACCAGCCCAACCGAACCAGCCCAACCGAACCAGCCCAACCGAACCAGCCCAGCCCAGCCCCCGAGCCGAGACCCAGCCCCAGGCCCCGAACTCAGCTCCAGCCGCAGCTCCAGACCCAGCCCCCAAGCCGAGAGCCCAACCCCACCCCCAGACACAAGCAAAGAGGGCGGAACGCCCCAGCGCCCCGCCCCCTGCTCCGCCTCCTCAAAACCTCAGAACTTGCTCAACTCCGCCCCCTGAGGCGGCGGCGCGGGGGTGTGCACCCCGGGCTCCTCCGCCCCGGTCCGCGCCTTCGGCAGCGGGTGCGCCTGCCCCGTGCGGGCGGCGAGCGTCTCCTCGGCGCGCTCCAGGAACTCGTCGACCTCGCGTTCGTCGTAGCCGCGCTTGCCCAGCAGCGGCTTGTCGAACATGACGTGGTGCACCTCGGCCGCGGTGAGGTCGTCCTGGTCCTCGAGGGTCTTCGCGATGCGCCGGACGAACGCGTCGACCTCGTTCTTGGCGTAACCGCGGCGGCCGATCGGCGCGTTGCCGAACTCCACGCGGTACACGTCTTCGGCGGTAAGGGACATGAAGAGTTCTCCACCTTCAGCTAGGACGGGACGCTTCCCGCACACAGTCCTAGCCGCGCCACGCCGCGGTCGGAAGGTTCGCCCGGCGCATGAACTCGATGGTGAGAACCAGCCCACGCGTGTGGGTGAAGAGCCGCTACCCAGCGTGGAAGGTGTTCTGGGCCGCGACCAGCCCTTTGCTGATCAGCGCCTCGACCGCGTCAGCACAGCGGTCGACCTCGAACGGGAGCTCCTTGCGCTCGACCGTCGAGAAATCCTTGAGCACGAAATCGGCGGGGTCCATCCGGCCGGGCGGCCGCCCGATGCCGAAGCGCACCCGGTAGTACTCCTTCGTCCCGAGGGACTTGGTGATCGACCGCAGCCCGTTGTGCCCGTTGTCGCCGCCGCCGAGCTTCAGCTTGAGGCTGCCGAACGGCAGGTCCAGCTCGTCGTGCACGACGACGACGCCCGCCGGCTCCAGCTTGTAGAACTTGGCGGTGCCCGCGACGGGCCCGCCGGAGAGGTTCATGAACGAGCGCGGCTTCGCCAGGACGACGCGGCGGCCGGCCAGCCGGCCTTCGACGACCTCCGCGCCGCCCTTGTGCGCCTTGAACCTGCCGCCCACCCGCGTCGCGAGCTCGTCCAGCACCATGAAACCCACGTTGTGCCGGTTGCCGGCATAACGTGGCCCGGGGTTGCCGAGACCGACGAGCAGCACCTGCTCGCCGGTCCCGGGCAGCTCGGGGGTGGTCACTCCGCGGCGGCCTCTTCGCCTTCGCCCTCGACGGCCTCGTCAGCGGCCTCGGCCTGCGGCTCGGTGACCGCGACGACCAGCGTCTCGGGGTCGGTCAGCAGGGTGGCGCCCGACGGCAGGCTCACCTGCGACGCGGTGATCTGGGTGCCGACCTCGGCGCCCTGGATGGAGACCTCGAACTGCTCGGGGATGTGCAGCGCCTCGACCTCGACCGAGATCGTGTCGACGTCCTGGTTGACCAGGCCGCCGGGGGCGGGCTCGCCGGTGATGACGACCGGCACGTCGACGGTGACCTTCTCGCCGCGCTTGACCACGAGCAGGTCGACGTGCTCGATGTAGTTCTTCAGCGGGTGCACGGTGATGGTCTTGGTGAGCGCCAGCTCGGTGTTGTTCTCCACGTCCAGCGTGAGCACGGCGTTGCTGCCGTTCTCGCGGACGACGCGGGCGAACTCCAGCGCCGGCAGCGCCAGGTGCCGGGGCTCGGTGCCGTGGCCGTACAGCACGGCGGGGATCTTTCCGGCGCGACGGGTGCGGCGCGCGGCGCCCTTGCCGAACTCGGTGCGCGGCTCGACGGACAGACGTACCTCGGACACGGTCTTGCACTCCTTCAACGGTGGAACTCGGTCGCACGGGGATCAGGCGGGTGGTGTCTGCGGCGGCGAGCTTTCCGGAACGTGCACAGCGCGTGGCTCTACTCAAGCCGCCGCGTCGATCACGTCGGGCCCTGGGGGTACCTGGAGTGCCCGCCTCGCCGAGACAACCTGTTCAGTGTAAGCAACCCCCGGCCGAGGGCTTGCGGTGGGTCGCTGGGCCCAGTAGGAAGCTTGAGTCAGGGGGTGTCCGAATGTCGCGCTGGACCGTGACCGCCTTTCTCGCTCTCGTCGCGGTGCTGACGCTGGCGGCGTGCGAGGCTTCGCCGTCGGGCGCCGGGCCCGACGTGCGTGCGGCGGTGGACGGCGCGCTTGGGGCGCTGGCCGACGAGACGGCCGTGACGTACGAGCCGGGCGGGGAAGCCGCGTTCACGGTCACCGGGAACGGGCTCGTCAGCGGCGTGCTGCCGATCCGGGGCCAGCAGGTCCGCGCGTTGCGCGCCGGGGGCGACCTCTACCTCCGGGCGCCCGCCGCGCACTGGCAGGCGCAGGGCATGGCCGCCGACCGCGCGGTCGAGTACGGGACGCGGTGGGCCCGCTCGGCGCTGGGCTTCGACCCGGGCTGGACGTTCGCCCCGCCGGCGGTGGCGCGGGCGCTGCGGGCGGCGGTGCCGGACGTCGTGCGGCCGGTGCGGACCACGCTCGCCGACGGGCTCGACGTGTTCGACCTGTCCGGGCTGCGGGTCACGGCGATCCCGCCGTACCGGGTGGTGAGCTTCGCGTCCGCGTTGCTGGCGCCCGCCGTGGACCAGACCTTCGGGCCGGCGCAGATCGGCGTGCGGCCCGTCCCGGGTGCCGGTCTCGGCGCGGTGCGGCGCGAGTTCGACGACGCCGTGGACAGCCTCGGGCAGCCGTTCGTCGCCGGACCGGTGGTCACGACGACGGTCACCGGGCACACGCTCGACTGCGGCGCGTCCGGCTCCTGCACCGACACCGTGCACGTGGACACCAAGCTGCTGGGGAACGCGCCGAAGGCCTCGGCCCGGCTGGTGCTCAGGTCACGGGTGTCCTCGCCGAAGCTCGGCGAGCAGGACTGCGGCCAGGAACTGGTGGCTCCGCTCGACACCGGCACGACGCTGTCGTGCTCGGTGAAGTTCTCGCTGCCGCGCCTGGGCGGTTCCGCGAAGGTCGCCGCGGCGCCCATGGTCACCGCCGAACCGGTGGCGACCGTCGACCCGGGCGAGCTCAAGCGCGAGGCCGCGGCCGCACTAGGTCGATGACCGGCGCGAACGCCTCCATCGACGGCTCCAGGACCGTGTAGTACGTGAAGCCGTAGCGCTCGCTGCGCGCGAGCAGCTCCTCCGCCATCCGTTCCGGGCTGCCGGTGAGGACCTGCGGGGCGCCGGCGTAGGGGTGGTCCTCGGGCACGACCCCCTGGATGAGCATGTTGTACTCCTGCTCCCGCTCGGCCCTGTCCCGCACGAACGCCACGCGCTTCCCGAGCTCGTCGGCGTCCGCCTGCTCGAACGTGCCGGGCGGTTTGCCGGGCACCTGCTTGATGCCGGAGAAGCCGACGATGTCGGCGTGCTGGGCGGCCAGCGAGAGCATCCCCTCGCCGTGGCCGCCGATCAGCAGCGGCGGCAGGTCGGGGACGCGTTCGCGCAGCTGTTCGAGGGTCTTCGCGAGGAACCCGATGCGGATCTTCGAGGGCCACCACGGCAGCCCGGCGTCGTCGAACTCGCTCTTCATGTGGCCCGAGCCCACGCCGAGCTCGAACCGGCCGCCGGTCAGCGTGCTGGTGGACTGGATGTCACGCGCCAGCAGCGCCGGGTTGTAGAACGGCACGTTGAGCACGAACGTCCCGACCCGCATGCGCTCGGTCGCGGCCGCCGCGGCGACCACCGACGGGAACGGCGCCGGCGCGCCGAGGTGGTCGGGGATGGAGATGACGTCGTAGCCGAGCTCCTCCGCGCGCCGGCACTTCGCCGCGAACCCCGCGTCCACCGTGCCCAGTGCGATCCCGAACCGGAAGCCCATGCCGGAAACCTAGCGCGGCGAACGACCGGCGCGCACCGGTCGTTCGCCGCGGGCGGAAGGCTCAGGCGTGGCCGTCGAACAGGCTCGTCACCGAACCGTCCTCGAACACCTGCTGGATGGCCTCGGCCAGCATCGGCGCGATGGACAGCACCGTCAGGCCGGGGAACCGCTTCTCCTCGGGGATCGGCAGCGAGTTCGTCACGATGACCTCGCGCGCCTTGCACTCCGACAGCCGCTCGGTGGCCGGGTCGGACAGGATGCCGTGCGTGGTGGCGATGACGACGTCCGCCGCGCCCTCGGCCAGCAGCGCGTCACACGCCTTCACGATCGTGCCGCCGGTGTCGATCATGTCGTCGACGAGCACGCACAGCTTGCCCTCGACCTGGCCGACGACGCGGTTGGCGACGGCCTGGTTGGGCTTGTCGGGGTCGCGGGTCTTGTGGATGAACGCGATCGGCCGGTCGCCCAGCTGCGCCGCCCACTTCTCCGCCAGCCGCACGCGGCCCGAGTCGGGGGAGACGACCGCGATGTCCGCGTCGCCGTAGGTCTTCTTGATGTGGTCGGCCAGCAGGTTCTGGGCGAACAGGTGGTCCACCGGGCCGTCGAAGAAGCCCTGGATCTGCGCGGTGTGCAGGTCGACCGTCATGATCCGGTCCGCGCCCGCGGTCTTGAACAGGTCCGCGATCAGCCGCGCCGAGATCGGCTCGCGGCCCTTGTGCTTCTTGTCCTGCCGCGCGTAGGGGTAGAACGGCATGACCACGGTGATCCGCTTGGCGCTCGCGCGCTTGAGCGCGTCGACCATGATCAGCTGCTCCATCACCCACTCGTTGATGGGCGTGGTGTGGCTCTGGATGACGAAGGCGTCCGTACCGCGCACCGACTCCTCGAACCGCACGAACAGCTCGCCGTTGGCGAAGGTGTGCGCGGTCTGCGGGGTGATCGTCACGTTGAGGTGCTCGGCGACCTCTTCCGCGAGTTCCCGGTGTGCGCGGCCGGAGAAGAGCATCAGGTTCTTCTTCGGCGTGCCGGACTTAGGACTCATTCTGACGACTCCCGCTCGGTTTCCGTTTTCCCTTCAGCGGCGAGCGCGGCTTCCGCCGCCTCCGCCGCGGGCGTGCCCGGCCTGCGCCGGGACACCCAGCCTTCAATGTTGCGCTGCGGTCCGGTGGAGACCGCGAGCGCCCCCGGCGGGACGTTCCGCCTGATCACGGTGCCGGCCCCGCTGTGGGCGCCGTCACCGACCTCGACCGGGGCGACGAACGTGGTGTCCGAGCCCGTCCGGACGTAGGAACCGATGGTGGTGTGGTGCTTGCGGACGCCGTCGTAGTTGGCGAACACGCTGGAGGCACCGATGTTGCTGTGCTCGCCGATCGTGGCGTCCCCGACGTAGGTCAGGTGCGGGACCTTCGAGCCCTTGCCGATGTTCGCCTTCTTGGTCTCGACGAACGTGCCGATCTTGCCCGACTCGCCCAGCACCGTGCCGGGGCGCAGGTAGGCGAAGGGGCCGACGCTGGCCCGCTCCCCGATCTCCGACTCCGAGCCGTGCGTGCGCACGACGCTCGCGCCCGCGGCGACCTTCACGTCGGTCAGCGTCGTGTCGGGGCCGATCACCGCGCCCTCGCCGATGCTGGTTTCGCCGTGCAGCTGGACCCCCGGCTCGATCCGCACGTCGCGGGCGAGCGTGACGCCCGCGTCCAGCCACGTGGTCGCCGGGTCGACGACGGTCACGCCGGACAGCTGCCAGCGGCGCACGATGCGGCGGTTCAGCTCCGCCCCCAGCACCGACAGCTGCACGCGGTCGTTGACGCCCTCGGTGAGCCACGGGTCGTCGACCACGAGCGCGCCGACCTTGCGGCCGTCGGCGCAGGCATTGGTGAGCACGTCGGTCAGGTACAGCTCGCCCTGCGCGTTGTCGGTGGACAGCCGCGTCAGCCCGTCGGCCAGCAGCGCCGCGTCGAAGGCGTACACCCCGGAGTTGATCTCGGAGATCTCCAGCTGGTCCTCGGTCGCGTCGCGCTGCTCGACGATGCCGCGCACGGCCCCGTCCGCGTCGCGGATGATGCGGCCGTAGCCGGTCGGGTCGTCGAGCACGGCCGTCAGCACGGTGATCGCGTTGCCCTCGTCGCGGTGCTCGGCGAGCAGCGCCGCGAGCGTTTCGGTGTCCAGCAGCGGAACGTCGCCGTAGCTCACCAGCACCGTGCCGGTCAGCCCCTCCGGCAGCGTGGCCAGCGCGCACGACACGGCGTGCCCGGTGCCCTGCTGGGTCTCCTGCACCGCCGTGGTGATCGGCCGCCCCAGCGCCTTGCCGAGCTGGTCCAGGTGCGCGGAAACGGCTTCGCGCCCGTGCCCCACCACGACGACGAGGTGCTCGGGGTGCAGCCCGGCCGCGGCCCGCACCGCGTGCTCGACGAGCGGTCTGCCCGCGATGGGGTGCAGGACCTTCGGGGTGGCGGAACGCATCCGGGTGCCCTCGCCCGCGGCGAGGACCAGTGTGCTCAAGGGGCCGGTCACGGCACTCCCAACTGCAGACGGCGTTGCTTCACCGGGGCGCGAGTCCCGGGCCGCTCCGATCCTACGGAAGCTCTTCGGAAAGCGACGGCGGGTCGGTCTCCGCCCACGGCCCCGCCCCGTCCCCCGGCACCGCGTTCGCCGTCGCCACCTGGTCACCGCCGCCGCGTTTCGCCTGGTACATGGCGGCATCGGCGCGCGCGAGGACCTGGTCGGCCCGCTCCTGCGGGCGCAGCGAAACGAGGCCCACCGACAGGGTTACCCCGTGTGAGAGGTGGTGTGGCAGGGACGACACCGCGTTGACCGCACGCATCAAGGCCTGCTTCGCGGCGGACACCGGCGCGCCCGGCAGCAGCGCGACGAACTCGTCCCCGCCGTAGCGCGCCACGATGTCGTCCCCGCGCAACGCGTCCCGCAGCGTGCTCGCGACGACGCGGAGCACGTCGTCACCCTCCGCGTGGGAATGCTCGTCGTTGACGCCCTTGAACCCATCGAGGTCGATCAGCGCGACGGCGAGCGGCTGGGCCGTGGTGGACTGGGAAAGCGTGCGCAGGTGCTCGTCCAGCGCGCGGCGGTTCGGCAGGCCGGTGAGCGGGTCCTGCAACGCCTGCTGGCTGATCGCGCCGTGCTGGGCCGACAACCGCTCGTGCTCGCGGCGGGTGTTGAGCGTGGCGATCTGCGACTCGCGCAGCGACCACAGCTCCATCTCCAGCACGGTGGCGTACTCGACGACGGAGTTCAGCCTGTCCCGGTCCGCGTTCTCCTCGAAGTCCAGCCGCGCGAGCTCGCGGATCAGGTTGAGCCGCATGGAGGGTTGCGAGTTGTCCTCGTCCAGGCTCGACCTGGTGGCCTGCAACGCCTTCAGCGCGTCGTCCCGGCGGCCGGCGATGTCGAGGCAGCGGGCGAGCGCGATGGTCACGATGACCTGCTCGTGCGGGTAGCCGGGCTCGATGAGCAGCCGCTGCAACCGGTCCACGTGCGACGGGTCGGGGCCGGCGAACGCGAGCGCGGCCGCGAGCACGCCGACCTGGTCGACCGCGGGCACGCCGATCCGGCGCGGGAACAGGGATTCGGCGAACGGCGCCTCGACCGCGACCGCCATCGACGCGGCCGTCTCGAACTTCGTGGCCGCCTCGCGGTGCCGGTCGACGCGTTCGAGCCGCAGCCCCCAGCCGAGCAGCATCTTGACGCGGTTGATCAGCTGCAGCGTGATCTCGTGCGGGCCCGCCGTTTCGCGGACCGCCTGGTGCGCCCTCGCGATGACCTCCTCGGCGGCCTCGTACACGCCGAGCTGGTTCAGCACGAGCCAGCAGTCGATGAAGGCGCTCGACTGCGTCTTCGCCCATTCCCGGCGCGGCATGTGCATGTCCGGCCGGTCGGAGTCGTCCAGGATCGCCAGCGCGCGGGCGATCTCGGTGAGCGCGGCGTCCTCCTGCGCGGCGAGCACGAGCCTGCGGCCCCGCAGCGCGTGCGCGTCCGCGCGGTACAGCGACAGCCCGTGACGGCGCGTGTGCGCGAGCATCTCGTCGAGCAGGGGCTCGGCTTCCGCGGCGTAGCCCCGCGTGACCAGGCGGGCGAGCGCGGCGGCGCGCAGCAGTTGCGCGACCAGCACCGGTTCGCCGCGGCGCTGGGTCTCGTCGAGCAGTTCGTCGAGGGTGCGGACGATGTCCAGCTGCTCCTCGTGGTCCGTGTGCTGGACCGCGGCGATCAGTTCCCGGGCGCGCCCCACCAGCCAGGCATCCGACATTTCGGCCAGAGCCGGTCTTCTGCTCGTCTCGCTTTCGCCTTGCAGGGGGGCACCCCCTCGCTCGTCGGGGTCGGGCACGCTCCAGCTCCGCCGCCAGGATTCGAACCTGAACTGTCAGAACCAAAATCTGAAGTGCTGCCAATTACACTACGGCGGATCGTGCCTGGTCAGAATACCGACGCCGGAAACCCCGCGCGGGCGAGGGGTTGGGCGGCCGTTTGAGCACTCCCCAGCGGGGTAAACCTCCTGTACCGTAACTTACGGAAACGTAGGTTAGGCGACCCTGTGACAGGTCGTTCTCGCAGGAAGAAGTGGTTGCGCATGACGGCTACCCTTGAGCCCACTCCCACCAAAGGCCCGAAACCGGTCATCAGTGGACAACGCCCCTTCGGCGTCCAGTTCTCGGTGTACCTCGGAGTGATCCTCCCGCTGGTCGCGTTGCTGGCCGCGGTCCCCTTCGCCTGGGGGTGGGGGTTGAGCTGGGTGGACGTCGCGCTCTTCGTGGTCTTCTACTGCATCAGCGGTCTCGGCATCACCGTGTCCTACCACCGGTACTTCACGCACGGCTCGTTCAAGGCGAAGCGCTGGCTGCGCGTCGCGCTCGCCATCGCGGGCAGCCTCGCCGTGCAGGGGCCGGTCATCACCTGGGTCGCCGACCACCGGCGGCACCACGCGTTCTCCGACCGCGACGGGGACCCGCACTCACCGTGGGCGTTCGGCACGTCGCCGGTCGCGATCGCCAAGGGTTTCTGGCACGCGCACATGGGCTGGCTGTTCGAGCGCGACCAGAGCAACGCCGAGCGCTTCGCGCCGGACCTGCTCAAGGACCCGGCGATCAAGAAGGTCGACGACTACTTCTGGCTGTGGACCCTGCTCACGCTCGTCGTGCCGGGCCTCATCGGCGGCCTCGTGACGTGGTCGCTGTGGGGCGGCGTGACGGCGTTCTTCTGGGCCGGGCTCGTGCGCGTGTGCGTGCTGCACCACGTGACGTGGTCGGTGAACTCGGTCTGCCACATGATCGGTGAGCGGCCCTTCGCGGCGCGGGACAAGTCGGCGAACTTCTGGCCGCTGGCGATCCTGTCCTTCGGCGAGTCGTGGCACAACCTGCACCACGCGGACCCGACCTCCGCGCGGCACGGCGTGAAGCGCGGGCAGATCGACATCTCCGCGCGGCTGATCTGGCTGTTCGAGAAGTTCGGCTGGGTGCACGACGTGCGCTGGCCGACCCCGACGAGGCTCGCCCGCCTGGCCGCCGAATAACCACCTATTAGTAGCCTGCCCCAGTGGCGGGAAGACGACGCAAGAAGGACGCTGTCACGGGCGCCCGGCCTCCGGAGCCGGTCGTCCGTGTCCGCATGACGGGCGCGGAGCGGCGGCAGCAACTGCTCAACGTCGCCCGCGCCCTGTTCGCGGAAAAGGGTTTCGACGGCACCTCCATCGAGGAGATCGCGCACCGCGCCAACGTCTCCAAGCCCGTGGTGTACGAGCACTTCGGTGGCAAGGAAGGCATCTACGCCGTCGTCGTCGACCGGGAGACCCAGCTGCTGCTCGACCGCATGGTGTCCACTTTGCACGGTGGGCATCCGAGGGCGATGCTGGAACAGGCGGCGAGCGCGCTGCTGGGTTACGTCGAGGATTCGCACGACGGCTTTCGCATCCTCGTGCGCGACTCGCCCGTCGCGAGTTCGACGGGCACTTTTTCCACGCTGCTCAACGACATCGCGAGCCAGGTCGAGCACATCCTCGGCCAGCAGTTCGCCGCCCGCGGCTACGACGAGAAGCTGTCGGCGCTGTACGCGCAGGCGCTCGTGGGCATGGTCGCGCTGACGGGCCAGTGGTGGCTCGACGCCCGCAAGCCCAAGCGTGACGAGGTGGCCGCGCACCTCGTGAACCTCGCGTGGAACGGGTTGTCGCATTTGGAGCACAAGCCGAAGCTGCGGCTGTACTAGTTCCCCGCGCGGCGGTTCAGGTCCGCCAGCAGGATCTTCAGCAACCCCGCCAGTTGGTCGCGCTGTTCCGGGGTCAGCGCCGACAGCAGGCCTTCCTCGTGGGTCAGCAGGTCGTCCACCGTGCGTTCGATCTCCGCGTGCCCCGCTTCGGTGAGTTCCACCAGCACGCCGCGTCCGTCCTCGGGGGAGCGGAGCCGTCGCACCAGCCCGTCCCGCTCGCAGCGGGCCACGCGCTGCGAAACCGCGCCAGGGCTGACGAGTGTGCGGCGCGCCAGCTCGCTCGGCGGCAATCGGTAGGGCGGGCCCGCGCGGCGGAGCGTGGACAGCAGGTCGAGCGTGCCGGCGTCCATGTCCAGGCGCAGCATCGTGGCGCGCCGGTCGTCGGTGAGCAGTTTGGCGATCCACCAGATCCGCGTGATGACCCCGATCGAGCCGACCGGCGTGCTGGGGCGTTCCCGGGCCCACGCCTGCTGGATGGCGTCCGCCCCGTCGCTTGACGGGATTTCCGGCTGCTCGGTATCGTCGGCCACGCGAGGTACTTTAACAGTAAAGGATCTGCTTGTGGCGAGGGAAGTCGTGGTGACCGGGGGCGGGACCGGAATCGGTTTCGCCGTGGCGTCGTGGTTCGCGAAGGCGGGCGAGCGGGTCACGATCACCGGCAGGCGCGAGCAGGTGCTGCTCGAAGCCGCGTCCCTGCTCGGGGCGCGGTACGTGCCGTTCGACGCGAGCGACCCCGCCGCGGTGACGGCCGCGCTGCCCGAACTGCCGGAACGCGTCGACGTGCTGGTGAACAACGCGGGCGGGAACACCGACTGGCACCGGGAAATCGGCGATCTGGCCGCGGTGGCGGAAAGCTGGCGGGACAACTTCGCGGCGAACGTGCTGTCCGCCGTGCTGGTGACGACCGCGCTCACGCCGCGGTTTTCCGACGGGGCGCGGATCGTGAGCATCGGCTCCATCGCGGCGAGCAACGGTTCGGGCTCGTACGGCGCGGCCAAGGCGGCGATCGAGTCGTGGACCGCGGGCATTTCGCGCGAGCTGGGGCGGCGCGGCATCACGGCGAACGTCGTCGCGCCGGGGCTGATCGAGGACACGGAGTTCTTCCAGGGCACGCTCACCGAGGAGCGGCGGCGCACGCTGATCGCGCACACCCGGACGAAGCGGGCGGGCAAGCCGGACGACGTCGCCGAGCTGGTGGGTTACCTGGCGAGCCCCGGCGCGGGACACCTGACCGGGCAGGTGCTGCACCTCAACGGCGGGGCCCACCTCGGGCGTTAGGCCGCTCGGGCTCCTTCGGGGGCCGGCTTGTCATCGCCCTGGGGCGGCTTGCGGCCAAGCGCGGGCTTCTTCGGGGGTGGGCTTGGTCGAACTGCTCTCCGGGCGAGGCAGCTCCGCCTCGCAGGCGGGCGCGGGCCCCGCCGGTGTGCCGCCGCACGGCGCTTGTCATCGCGGGAGGTTCTCGCGCGGCTGCCCACCACCGCCCGGCCGCCGAACTCCGGTGAGGGCGCGGTGGCCTCGCCGGTCAGTCGAGCTGCTCCTCCGGGACCCGGGCCAGCTCCGCCTCGTAAGCCGCCCGGAGGCGGGCGAACACCGATTCGCGGCCCGCCGGGCGGGGCACGCCCAGGTGCTGCTCCCGCAGCTCGTCCATGAACTCCTCCCACAGCTGCGGGCCGCCGCGCTCCAGCAGCTCCGCCCGCACGGCCAGCTCCCGCGTGACCGGCAGGTGGCGACGGCCCCACGCGCCGAGGTGCGCGATCACCGGCACCAGCTGGATCGCCGGCTCGGTGAGGCTGTAGACCACCTTCTGCTTGTGCCCCGGATCGGGCGCGCGCGTCACGAGTCCCTGGTCGGTGAGGTGCTGCAGCCGCGCCGCGAGGATGTTCGACGCGATGCCCTCCTCCGAGTTCTGCAACAGCTCGCGGAAGTGCCTGCGGTTGCCGAACATCATGTCCCTGATCACCACCAGTGACCACTTGTCGCCCAGCACCTCGACCGCGAGGTTGATCGGGCAGCCCGACCGCCGTTCGTCCACGCGAACCCCACCTTCTTTCCGATTGCAGTTTACAACCGGTCCTGAGATGCGTACAGTTCTCGGCAACCGGTTGCAAGTCGCAATCAGTCAGGGAAGGAGCCCGGTCATGAGCAAGGTCGTGTGTGACGTGTCGGTGTCGGCGGACGGGTACGTCGCGGGGCCGAACCAGAGCCGTGAGAACCCGCTCGGCGAGGGCGGCGAGCTGCTGCACCGCTGGCAGTTCGAGAAGGTCGACGAGAACAGGGCCGAGGTGGACGGCATCCTCGAATCAGGCGCCTACATCATGGGGCGCAACATGTTCGGCCCCATCCGCGGCGAGTGGGACCTCGACTGGCAGGGCTGGTGGGGCGACGAACCGCCGTACCACGCGCCCGTCTTCGTGCTCACCTCCCACCCGCGCGAGCCGATCGTGATGGAGGGCGGCACCACGTTCTCGTTCGTCACCGACGGGATCGAGTCCGCGCTGAAGCAGGCGCGGGAGGCGGCGGGCGAGAAGAACATCGCGATCGCCGGTGGCGCTTCGACGATCAACCAGTACCTCGCGGCCGGCTTGCTCGAAGAGCTGCGCCTGCACATCGCGCCCGTCGTGCTCGGTGGCGGCGAACGGCTTTTCGAGGGCCTGCCGAGCCGCGAGCTGGAACTGCTGTCGGGCCGGACGACCTCGCTCGTGACGCACGTCAGGTACCGGACGGCGTGATCCGCAGGACCTTGTCGTCGTTGCCGTCCGAAGTGGTGACGTACAGGGCGCCGTCCGGGGCGGTCCGGGCGGCGCGGAGGCGGCCGTAGGTGTCGTTGAACTCCCGGGGCAGCGTGGTCTCGGTGATCGTGCCGTCACCGGCCACGCCGAACAGCAGCATCTTCTGCCCCTTCAGCGCCACCACGGCCAGCCGCCCGTCGAGGGCGCCCCACTGCCGGCCGGTGAGGAAAGCCGCGCCGCAGATGGCTTCCGTGATGTCGCCGGACGTCCACAGTGGACGGACGGCGTCGGGGAAGCGGTCGGTGTCGGTCATCGGGACGCTCTCGTCGTACGATGTCTCCGTGTCACCCTTCGACGGGTCCCAGCCGTAGTTCCCGCCCGCCCGCAACAGGTTCACCTCGTCGTCGAACGCCGGGCCGTGTTCCGCCGTGAACACCTGGCCCGTGCCCGGCCGGACCGCCACGCCCTGGACGTTGCGGTGGCCGTAGGTGTAGATGCGCTGTTCGTTCGGGTCGGCCGAGGCGATGAACGGGTTGTCCGGCAACGGTGCGCCGGTGTTGAGGTCGATCCGCAGCACCTTCCCGCCGAGGCTGTGCCGGTCCTGCGAGACCGAAGCCCGCGCCGTGTCACCCGTGCCGACCAGCAGCGCGCCGTCAGCCGCCACCGCGGGGCGGCAGCCGGAGTGCCGTCCGCTGGGGTTCACGGGCAGCCCGGTCAGCAGGTCCCGCACGCGCGTCGCACCGCGCTCGTCCGGCGACAGCGTCCACGTCGTGAGCCGGATGTCCACCGCGCGGCCGCCCTCCTGGTGGGTGTGGCACATCGTGAACCGCCGCGTCTGCGCGAAATCCGGGTGCACGACCAGCCCCATCAACCCGCCTTCACCGCGGGCGTACACGTCGGACAGATCCGCGGCCACGTCGTGCGCGCCGGAGCCGTCCACCAGCGACAACCGGCCGGGGCGCTGCGTCACGAGCAGCTTGCCGTCCGGCAGGAACCCGACGTCCCAGCCGTGCTCCAGCCCGCTCGCCACCACGTCGACGCGGAGGCTCCCGGGCTGGGCGGGTTGCTGCCGCACGGCGGCGGGCGAACTGGTGCAGGCGGTCAGCAACAGGGCGATCAGGACGATTCCGATCCGGCGCATGCGGTCAGTCTGCCCGAGACAGCGCCTCCGCGGTGGCCTCGTCGGCGGGCAGGAACGTTTCCAGGCGCAGTTCGGAAACGGTCACGTCGACGGCTGTCGCGAACGTGGTGATCGCGGTGATCAGCCGCAGTTCCCCGCCGCGCCACCGCAGGCGCAGCGGTACCGCGAAGCCGAGGTGGTCGGCCGACGGGGACGCCGGACGCGGCAGGTAGCCCTCCAGTTCGGCGAGCAACTCGGTGTGCCGTTCGTGCGGGGCACGGGCCTGCTCCTGGCGGGGGCGTTCGAGCACGTGCCGCGCCCAGTCGTCGAAGTTGACGATCCGCGGGGCCATGCCCTCGGGGTGCAGCGCCAGCCGCAGCACGTTGACCGGCGGTTCGAGCAGCTCCGGCGCGACACCCTCGGTCAGCACGCCGAGCCCGTCGTTGGCGCTGACGAGGTCGCCGAAGCGGTCCACCACGATCGCCGGGTACGGGCGGTGCCCGTCGAGCAGGCGGCGGAGGCCGTCGAGGACGGGGCGCAGCGCGGGATCGTCGAGCCGGGTTTCGGGGTAGCTGGGCGCGTACCCGGCGGCGAGCAGCAGTGCGTTGCGTTCGCGCAGCGGCAGTTGCAGCGACTCGGCGAACCGCACGACCATGCCCCGCCCGGGCGCGGACCGGCCGCTTTCCAGGAAACTGACGTGCCGCTGCGTCGTGCCGGTGCGCAGCGCCAGTTCCAGCTGCGACAACCGCCGCCGCCTCCGCCATTCCCGCAGTGCCGGGCCGAACTCGTGCACGTGATCATCCTGGCACCCCGGGCGATTCCCGCCGGGGAATTGAGGCGATACCCGGCAGCGGCGAACGTGGGGATCATGGAATTCGGACTGCTCCTCCCCTCGGGTTCGGCCCAGGTGCCGTCCCGCGCGATCGTCGACACCGCCGTCACCGCGGAACGGCTCGGCTTCGATTCGGTGTGGGCCGGTGACTCGATGGTGCGTGCCCGGCTCGAGCCGCTCACCCTGCTCAGCGCCGTCGCGCAGGCGACGGAACGGGTCCGGCTCGGCACCGCCGTCCTCATCCCGGCGCACCGGCACCCCGTGCAGGCCGCGATCACCCTCTCCTCGCTGGACGTGCTCTCCGGCGGCCGCCTGGTGGTGGGCGTCGGGGCCGGGTTCCCCGGGTTCAGCGAGCAGGAGTTCAACCTGGTCGGCGTGCGGTTCAAGACCCGGTTCTCGCACCTCGACGACACGGTGACGCTGTGGCGGCAGCTGTGGACCGGGCGCCCGGCCCGGTTCGACGGGAAGGTCCTGCACTACGACTGGCTGCCCGAGGTGCCGCGGCCCGTGCAGCCTGGCGGACCACCGGTGTGGCTGGGCGGGATCACCCCGGCCGCGCTCCGCCGCACCGGGCAGCTCTATGACGGGTGGTTGCCGTACCCACCAGATCCCGCGGACTACGCGAAGGGCCTGGCGACCATCCGGGAGGGCGGGCGGGACGTCACGCCCGCGTTGTTCGCGACGGTGTACCTGGACGACGACGCCGAGCGCGGCACGCGGGCGCTCGACGAGTACTGCCGGGCCGTGTACGCGCGGCCGCTCGATTTCGTCGGTCGTATCCAGGCGATGCTCACCGGACCCGATCTGGCGACCCAACTGGCGCGTTTCGCCGAGGCGGGCGCCGGGCATGTCCTGCTGCGGATCGCCGCGGTCGATCCCGGCACCTACGCGGGTCAACTGGAGATGGCCGCGGAACTTCTGTCGGTGTTGAGACGTAGGCTGGGGTAGAGCCTCTGCAGCCGGTCTCGTCCCGGGCAGGGGTCCGTCCGCATGTCTGCGTACAGGGGAGTTTTTCGTGACAGACGGCGTGTTGTCCGGTCTGCTGTCGTCCGTCCTCGCCGATCCCGCGCTGCGCGGGGTGGTGGAGCGGGCCGGCTCACCGCTGCTCGATCTCCAGGGCCCGACCACCGTCCGCCAGCTCGTCGTCGCGGCGCTCGCCGCCGACGAGGGGGCCAAGCGCCCGGTGCTCGCGGTGACCGCGACGGGCCGTGAGGCGGAGGAGCTGACGTCGGCGCTGTCGAGCCTGCTCGGCCCCGACCTGGTCTCGGACTTCCCGTCGTGGGAGACGCTGCCGCACGAGCGGCTGTCCCCGCGTGCGGACACCGTGGGCCGCCGGCTCGACGTGCTGCACCGGCTGCGCGGGCCGGACGCGCCGCGCGTGGTCGTCGCGACGGTGCGCAGCCTGATCCAGCCGATGGCGCCGGGGCTCGGCGCGCTGAGCCCGATCGACCTGCGGGTGGGCGAGGAGCACGACTTCGAGGGCGTGTTGGACAGGCTCGTCGAGCTGGCGTACGCGCGCGTGGACATGGTGGAGAAGCGCGGGGAGTTCGCCGTGCGCGGCGGCATCCTGGACGTGTTCCCGCCGACCGCCAGCCACCCGTACCGCGTGGAGTTCTGGGGCGACGAGGTCAGCGAGATCCGCGCGTTCGCGGTCTCGGACCAGCGGTCGCTGCCCGGCGAGATCCAGGCCGTGCACGCCCCGCCGTGCCGCGAGCTGCTGCTGACGCCCGAGGTCAAGGCGCGGGCGGGCGAGCTGGCCGAGCAGTACGCGGCGGACGCGCAGCTGGCGGAGATGCTGACCAAGCTCGCGGGCGGGGTGCCGTCCGAGGGCATGGAGGCGCTGATCCCGGTGCTGTGCGACGGCGAGCTGGAGCTGCTCACCGACGCGATGCCCGAGGGTACGCACGTCCTGCTCGCGGACCCGGAGAAGATCCGCGCCCGTGCGCACGACCTGGTGCGCACGGGGCAGGAGTTCCTGGAGGCGTCGTGGATGGCGGCGGCCGGTGGCGGGCAGGCGCCCATCGACCTCGGCGCGTCGGCCTACCGCGACCTCGCCGAGGTGGCGAAGCACGCGGGTGAGACGAACCGGCCGTGGTGGACGCTGTCCCAGCTGACCAGCGAAGACGTGTACCAGGTGGCCATCGAGGCCTCGCCCGCCTACCGCGGTGACCTGGAGCGCGCCGTCACCGACCTGCGTGCGCACCTCGCGGCGAGCGGCACGGGCGTGCTGGTGGTGGCCGGGCACGGCACCGCGAGCCGAGCCGTGGAACAGCTGTCCGGCGCCGACGTCCCCGCGACGCTGGCCGGGGACGGGCTGAGGGAGGCACCGGCGCCCGGGGTCGTCACCGTCGTGTGTGGTGGGCTGACGGAGGGTTTCGTCGCGCCCGAACTGGGTCTCGTGGTGCTCACCGAGGCGGACCTGACGGGCCGCGGCGCCTCGGCCAGTTCGTCCACAAAGGACCTCGGTGCGAAGATGCCGTCCCGTCGGCGCAACGCGGTGGACCCGCTGGCCCTGAAGAAGGGCGACTACGTCGTGCACGACCAGCACGGCATCGGGCGCTTCGTGGAGATGGTGCAGCGCACGATTTCCGGTGCCACGCGCGAATACCTCGTGCTGGAGTACGCCTCGTCCAAGCGGGGCCAGCCGGGGGACCGGCTGTACGTGCCGACAGACCAGCTCGACGAGGTCTCCCGCTACGTCGGCGGTGAGCTGCCCACGCTGAACAAGCTCGGCGGCTCGGACTGGAAGAACACCAAGGCCAAGGCACGCAAGGCGGTCAAGGAGATCGCGGCCGAGCTGGTGCAGCTCTACGCCGCCCGCCAGGCCGCGCCCGGTCACGCGTTCGGGCCGGACACGCCGTGGCAGCGCGAGCTGGAGGACGCGTTCCCGTTCACCGAGACCAACGACCAGCTCGCCGCGATCGACGAGGTCAAGGCGGACATGGAGCGCGGCGTCCCGATGGACCGCGTGATCTGCGGTGACGTCGGCTACGGCAAGACCGAGATCGCGGTGCGCGCGGCGTTCAAGGCGGTGCAGGACGGCAAGCAGGTCGCCGTGCTCGTGCCGACGACGCTGCTCGCGCAGCAGCACCTCAACACGTTCGCCCAGCGCATGCAGTCGTTCCCGGTGACCATCAAGGGCCTGTCGCGGTTCACCGCGAAGTCCGAAGTGGACGCCGTGCTGGAGGGGCTCGCCTCCGGGGACGTGGACATCGTGATCGGCACGCACCGGCTGCTGCAGACCGGCGTGCGGTACAAGGACCTCGGCCTGGTCATCGTGGACGAGGAGCAGCGGTTCGGCGTCGAGCACAAGGAGCACATCAAGGCGCTGCGCACGCACGTCGACGTGCTCACGATGTCCGCCACGCCGATCCCGCGCACGCTGGAGATGTCGCTGGCCGGCATCCGCGAGATGTCCACGATCCTCACCCCGCCCGAGGACCGGCACCCGATCCTGACCTACGTCGGCGCGTACGACGACAAGCAGGTCGGGGCCGCGATCCGGCGCGAGTTGCTGCGTGACGGCCAGGTCTTCTACGTGCACAACCGGGTCTCGTCGATCGAGAAGGCCGCGCGGCGGCTGCGGGAGCTGGTGCCGGAGGCGCGTGTCGTGACCGCGCACGGGCAGATGAACGAGGAGAAGCTCGAAAAGATCATCCAGGGCTTCTGGGAGCGCGAGTACGACGTCCTGGTCTGCACCACCATCGTCGAGACCGGTCTGGACATCTCCAACGCGAACACGCTGATCGTCGAGCGCGGCGACCTGCTCGGCCTCGCGCAGCTGCACCAGCTGCGCGGCCGCGTCGGCCGTGGCCGCGAGCGCGGGTACGCGTACTTCCTGTACCCGGCGGAGTCCCCGCTGACGGAGACCGCGCACGACCGGCTCGCGACGATCGCGCAGAACACCGAGCTGGGCGCGGGCATGGCGGTCGCGATGAAGGACCTGGAGATCCGCGGCGCCGGCAACATCCTCGGCGCGGAGCAGTCCGGGCACATCGCGGGTGTCGGCTTCGACCTGTACGTGCGGCTCGTCGGCGAGGCCGTGGACGTGTTCCGCCGCAACGCGGGTGTGGAGTCCGCCGAGGAGGAGGAGCTGCGCGAGGTCCGCGTCGACCTGCCGATCGACGCGCACATCCCGCACGACTACGTGCCCGGCGAGCGGCTGCGCCTGGAGGCGTACCGCAAGATCGCGTCCGCGCCGGACGGCGAGGCGCTCGCGGCGGTCGAGGACGAGCTGATCGACCGCTACGGCCAGCCGCCCGCGCCCGTGCGGCGGCTGCTCGCGGTCGCGGCGTTCCGGCACTCGTGCCGCGCGGCCGGCGTGACCGAGGTGACCATGCAGGGCAACACGATCCGGTTCGCGCCGCTGCCGCTGCCCGAGTCCAAACTGGTCCGGCTCAAGCGGCTGTACCCGAAGGCGACGTTCAAGGCGGTCACGAACACGGTCTCGGTGCCGAAGCCGACGGAGGGCCCGGCGGGCGGCCGGATCGGCGCGCCGCCGCTGCGGGACGAGGCGCTGCTGGAGTGGTGCGCGAAGCTGCTGACGAACCTGACCAAGGAACCGGCGGCGGTCGGCTGACCGGGGTCCCGGAAGCCCGGCGGTTGTGAGAGGGTACGGGGTGTGATGCGGATCATGGGGCGCCCGCGGGCGCTGATCGCCGTTCTCGCCGCCTGCCTGCTGCTCGCCGGGTGCGGCTCGGGGCCGAGCCAGGTCGGCGCCGCGTTCCTGCTCGGGGACCGCGAGGTCACGCAGGACAGGGTGCAGGGGCTGATCGACAAGGCGGTGCGGGACCAGCCCGCCGCGCAGCAGCTCGCCCAGCAGCACAAGCTCGACCTGCTGGGGCGGGAGGTCGTCACGCAGCTCGTGCTGCACGAGCTGGTCGGCAGGGCCGCGCAGCGGGAGGGGCTGGTCGTCGACGAGGCCCTCGTCGAGCGGACGCTCGCGCAGGACCCGCTCGCCGTGCCGGTGCCGACCACCGGTGTGGACCCGTCGCAGCTGGCGCGCCAGATCGCGTACCGCGCGCGGGACCACCGCGAGGCCATCACCGACCAGGTGCTGATGCAGGCGCTGGCGCAGAAGTACTTCCCGCGCATGACCGTCACGCTCGACTACACCTCCGTCGTGTCCGACGACGGCGGCGCCCAGCCGAAGAGCATGCGCGAGAAAGCGCTTGCCAAGGCCGAGCGGATGGCCGCGGGACCGGACGCCGCCACGCGCGTGATCCGGGAGGACGCCGCCTCGGGCACGCAGACGAACGTGGGCGAGCGCATCCCCGCCGTGCAGGCGCCGGACCTCGCGGCGACCGTCGTGTTCGGGGCGCTGCCCGGTGACGTCGTGGCGTTCCAGCCCAGCAGCGAGCAGGCCGGGTGGATCATCGCGGTAGTCCGGCAGCGCGACCTGTCCACCCCGCAGCAGGCGGGGGACCAGTCCTCCGACCCGTCGGCCAACCAGCTGGTCGCGATCGGGATGCGGTTGCTGCAGCCGTACGCGGACGACGGCGGGCTGAAGGTCAACCCGCGTTACGGTGTGTGGGACCCGGTGGCGATGTCCGTCGCGCCCAGCGCCGCCGAGACCACCGGCTTCGTCGTCCGAGGGAAGGGGGCCCAGCCTTGACCGCCACGGTCGTCCTCCTGACCTCCGCCGCCGCGGGGGTGCCGCCCGCGGCGTTCCCGCACCTGCGGGGTGCCCGTGCCGTGTACGCGAGCGGGCTGGGTGAGGACGTGACCGACCTGCTGGGCGCGAAACCGGCGCCCGACCCGGCGGTGCTCGCCGCCGAAGCGGCCGAAGGCGCGGTGGTGTTGTTCGCCGCGTCCACGGACGACCCCGCGGTGCGGGTGCTGCCGGGCGCGGTCGTGATCGGCCAGCCGTCCGGGGCGAAGCTCGTCGACGCCGCTCTGGTGATGAACCGGCTGCGTTCGCCGGGCGGCTGCCCGTGGGACGCGGAGCAGACGCACGAATCGCTGCGGCAGTACCTCGTCGAGGAGACGTACGAGCTGCTGGAGGCGATCGAGGACGGGGACCGCGTGGCGATGCGCGAGGAGCTGGGCGACGTGCTGCTGCAGGTGCTCTTCCACGCCCGCGTCGCCGCCGAGCACGTGGGGGACCCGTTCGACATCGACACCGTCGCGGGGGAGCTGGTGGCCAAACTGGTCGGCAGGCACCCCCACGTCTTCGCCGACGCGGAGCGCATCGCGACCGCGGAGCGGCAGGAAGTGAAGTGGGAGGAGCTCAAGCAGGCCGAGAAGCAGCGCAAGTCCATAGTGGACGGTGTGGCGCTCGGCCAGCCCGCGACCGCGCTCGCCGGGAAGCTCGGCCAGCGCAGCGGGCGCGCGGGAATCCCGCTGGACCTGTTCCCCGCCGGGCAGGACGCGGCCAGCCGCCTGTTCGTCCTGGCCGCGACGGCACGTCGTGCCGGCGTGGACCCGGAGGGCGAACTCCGCGCCGTGGCGAAGCAGTTCGCCGCCGATGTGCGCGCCGCGGAAGCGAACGCCCGCGCGGCCGGCGTTGAACCGTCCACATTGGAAGCGGACGGCTGGCGCCGGTACTGGCCCTCGGGTGGTTAGGCGAGCCGCCCGCCGGACAGCAGCGTCCCCGCCTGCTTGACGTGCCGCAGCAGTGGCGAGACCTCCATGCTCTGCAACCCCGGCAGTGAACCGATGCGGTCCGACGTGAACTCGAACAGCTCGTCGAGATCCCGGCAGTACGCGACGGCGTGCAGGTTGTAGGGCCCCGTGACGGCCGCGGCGAAGCCGATCTCCGGTAGCTCCGCCAACGTGCGGCCGACGCTTTTGACCGCCGACGGGTGCACGCGCAGCCAGAGGTTTGCCCCGGCGCGGTACCCCAGCGCCGCCGCGACGATTTCGACGTCGATGTGGACGACGCCGTGTGCGAGCAGGGTCTGCAGCCGGCGGGACGCGCGGCCCGGGGTGAGGTCCGCCGCCGCCGCGAGGTCGACGAGACCGGCGCGGCCGTCCTCGGCGAGTGCGGCGAGCAGCTTCTCGTCCTCGGTCGTGAGCGGTACGGGATCCCGGGCGACCACCGGGGATTCGGTGAACGGGCCGCCTTCGCTGCCCAGCGCGGCCTCCTGCTCGGGCGTCAACGTGCCCTGCAGCGCGGCCCAGTAGTGGCCCCGGCCGCCGAGGAACTGGCGGAGCATCGCGGCCGCGTTGATGTCGAGCACGGCCGCGGTGCGCGGGAGCTGGTGTCCCAGCAGGTCGTCGCGCTGCTCCGGAGTCCTCGACCGGACGGCGCAGGTGATCTCCGAGCCCGCGGCGACCAGTGCCACCCAGCTGACGTCTTCGCGTTTCGCGAGCGCTTCCGCGATCGCCACGCCGCTGCCCGGGCGGCAACGCAGCCGCACCAGCCACTCGCTCTGCCCCAGCGCCCCGGGGATCATGATGCCGACGACGCGGATGACCCCGTCCGCCCGCAGCCGGCGGTACCGGCGGTTCACGGCGCTTTCGGTGAGCCCGAGCGCGGACGCGATGGCGGCGAACGACGCGCGGGGAGCGATCTGGAGCGCACGAATGATTCGCACATCGTCCGGGTGCAAACTGCCGGATTCAGCCATGACGCCTCCCTTGAGGAAGGCAATCGTACGAAATCCGTGCTCCGATCGCGATGACGGGGACAGACTTGTGCCATGACAGCACCAACAGCATTGATCGTCGGCGCGTCGCGCGGGCTCGGGCACGCGCTGGTGGCCGAACTGTTCGGCAGGGGGTGGAACGTCGTCGGCACGGTCCGGGACACCACCGCGCGGACGCCCCTGCACGAACTCGCGGACCGCTCCGGCGGCCGCGTCACCGTCGAACACCTGGACATCAACGAGCCCGCCCAGCTCGCACCCCTGCACGACCGGCTGGGGCCGCTGGACATGCTCTTCGTCAACGCGGGGACCACGAACAACGAGGGGACGCCCATCGGGCAGGTGCCGACGGCCGATTTCGTCGAGGTGATGGTCACCAACGCGCTCAGCCCGATGCGCGTCATCGAAGCGCTCGAAGACCTGGTGGCGCCGGACGGGCTCATCGGGGCGATGTCGTCGGGGCAGGGCAGCATCACCAACAACACCACCGGTATGCGGGAGGTGTACCGCGGCAGCAAGGCGGCGCTGAACATGTTCATGCGCAGTTTCGCGGCCCGGCAGGCCGAGACGGACCGCGCGTTCGTGCTCATGGCTCCGGGCTGGATCCGTACGGACCTCGGGACGTCGAAAGCGCCGTTCAGCATCGAGGAGACCATTCCCCTGGTCGTGGACGTCCTGCTGTCGCGGCTGGGGAAACCGGGTCTGGAATACCTCGACCGGTTCGGTCACACTGTGCCTTGGTGATCTTGGCGTCGGAAAGGGACCGGTGACCGTGGCGAACGTCCAGGGACAGTGCGACAGCGCTTTCGAGCCGGTTCGGCAAGCGCTTTCAGAGCAGCTCGACTCCGGGAACGAACTCGGCGCCGGGATCGTGGTGGACGTCGACGGCCGCACGGTCGTCGACATCTGGGGCGGCAGGCGGACCGCGGACGAGCCCTGGACGCGCGACACCATCACCAACGTCTGGTCCTCGACGAAAATGGTCACCAACCTCGCCGCGCTGGTGCTCGTGGACCGGGGGAAGCTCGACCCGTACGCGCCGGTGGCGAAGTACTGGCCCGAGTTCGCCGAGAACGGCAAGGAGCGGGTCGAGGTCCGGCACATCCTGAGCCACACCGCCGGGGTCTCCGGCTGGGACGAGCCGTTCGCGCCGGAAGACATGTACGACCGGGCAGAAGCGACGCGGCGGCTCGCGACGCAGGCGCCGTGGTGGGAGCCGGGTACCGCGTCGGGGTACCACGCGCAGTCGCAGGGGCACCTGGTGGGCGAGCTGGTGCGGCGGTGCAGCGGGAAATCGCTGACGGACTTCATCGCGGACGAGATCGCCGGCCCGCTGGGCGCGGACTTCCGGCTGGGCGCCGACGAGGCCGACTTGTCCCGCATCGCGCCGGTCACGCCGCCGCCTCCGCTGGACTTCGATTTCAGTCAGGTGGACCGGGAAAGCCCGGCGTACAAGACCCTGATGCGGTCGCCGGTCAGCGCCGAGCTGGCGAACACCCCGGAGTGGCGCCGCGCGGAGCTGGGTGCGCTCAACGGGCACGGCAACGCGCGGTCGCTGGCGCGGATCCTCAGCGCGCTCGCGCGGGGCGGCACCGTGGACGGGGTGCGGCTGCTGTCCCCCGACACGATCTCGATCATCTTCGACGAGCAGAGCCACGGCGTGGACCTCGTGCTGGGCGTCCCGCTGCGGTTCGGCATCGGGTACGCGCTGCCCGAAACCGAAACGGTGCCGTACGTCCCGCAGGGCCGCGCCTGCTACTGGGGCGGCTGGGGCGGTTCGCTGGTGATCGCCGACCTCGACACCCGCACGACGATCAGCTACGCGATGAACAAGATGGCGGCGGGGGTCATCGGCTCGGACCGCTCGGAGGCTTACGTCCGGGCGGCGCTGGAGTGTTTGGGCTGAGTGCCGGGGGTTGATCGGAAGGCCCGGGGTGGGGCGTCTGCTCGCCGAGGCGGGGCGGGGTGATTGGGCGGTATGGCCCGCTTGGCCGGGGTGGGGCTGATCACCCGGGCCGACCGCGCCCGAGGTGGCCCGGCGCCGCCACGCCGGGCGCCGCTCCGCCTGCCTCGTCGAGACCGGCTGATCGCCGGGGCCCTGCGCCCGAGGTGGCTCGGCGCCGCCACACCCGAGATGGCTCGGCGCCGCCCGCCGCGCCTGGCGCCGCTCCGCCCGCCTCGCCGAGGCCGCCTGATCGCCCCGGCTGGCCGCGCTCGAGGTGGCTCACCGTGGCGCCGCCGCGCCTGGCCCCGCTCC
>NZ_BAABIB010000170.1:0-47058 GCF_039542405.1 Amycolatopsis dongchuanensis | reverse complement strand
CCAGCCGCCAGCCTCCCGGCTCCACACCGGCGTCACCAACGTCAACGCCTCATACAGCTAGGCCTTCTCCTAGGCTGCGCCCATGACGGTCAACGCGATGTTGGCGCAGTACGGCGCCGAGGACCACGACGTGGCGCGAGTCCGGCGGCTGCTGGCGGCCGAGCCCGACCCGTGGCGGCGGGACCTCCCCCTGCACCTCACGGCCTCCGCGTTCGTCGTGCACCCCGCGACCCGCCGGGTGCTGCTGCGGTGGCACGAGCGTCAGCAGGCTTGGCTGCAGGTGGGCGGGCACGGCGACCCGGGGGAGCGGGACCCGCTCGCCGTCGCGCTGCGCGAGGGCCGCGAGGAGACGGGCCTGCCCGATTTGACGCCCTGGCCGGACGACTCGCTGCTCCAGGTGGCCGTGGTCCCGGTGCCCGCGAAAGGCGCCGAACCCGCGCACGAGCACGCAGACCTCCGGTTCGTCCTGGCGACAACCCAGCCCGACGCGATCCGCCCGGAAAAGCCGGAGGCGCCGCTGCGCTGGCTACCGGTCGACGAGGCGCTCGAAGCCACGGGGGAGGCGAACGTGCGGGAAGCGCTTTCCCAGGTGAAGCGGTTGCTGGACGCGTGAGTCGGGCCGGGTCGGGTGTTTGGGGCGCCGTGTGGGAAAGCGCTTTCTCGCCAGTCTCCTCGACCAGCGGAACCACCGATCCGCCTCAGCGCGGGAACCGCCCCCGAGCGGGCTGCACCGTCAGCTCCGTGACGTGCGCTTCGTCCGGAGACGACACCACCGACGCCACGGCGGCCGCGACCGCCTCGGGGGCCAGGTACTGCTCGGGCTCATACGGCCCGCCCTCGCGCTGACGCACCTCACGCTGCATCCCGGTCGCCACGCGGCCGGGGTACACCGTCGTCACGCGGACGCCGTTTTCGAGTTCCTCCTGGTGCAGGGCTTCGGCGAACACCCGCAGCGCCTCCTTGCTCGCCGCGTACGCCGAGCGCCCCGCCGCGGCCCCGCGCACGACCGTCGAGTTCACCAGGATCGCCCTGCCCCGCTCCCGCCGCAGCGCGGGCAGCAGCGCCCGCGTCACCTCGACCACGCCGAACAGGTTCACCGCGAACACCTGCTGCCACCGGTCAGCGGACGTCTCGGCCACGGGCCCCGCGTCGAACACCCCCGCGCAGTGCACGAGCACGTCGACGCCCACCAGCCCGGACGGCGGCACCAGCGGTCCGGCGGCCAGGTCGAGCGGCCACGCCGCGGCGCCCGGCAGCTTGCCGGTCAGCTCCGCGAGCGCGTGCTCGTCGCGGCCCGCGAGCCACACGCGGAAGCCGCGTGCGGCCAGGTCGGTGGCGACCGCGCTGCCGATCCCGCCGGTCGCGCCCACCACCACGGCCACCGGGTCTCGTTCCGCCCCCACCGCTCCTCCAGTCACAAGCCATCTCTTCGTAGTCGGGAATTCCGGGCGAAGTGCTACACACAGGACAGTAAAGAGCGGACAAACAGGACAAAGAGGTGGGTGTAACGGCGGGCGCGAAGGCCGCGACTACGGGGCACAACGGGACGGTGCCGGTAAATGCGGCACCCCCGGTCTCGCCCGGCGCTCGGACTCCCCCTCGGGGTGCCGTGGCGGGCGGGTGGCTCCCGGCCGCGGGCTCCCTTGTCCCCCCGCGCCGGGAGCCACTTGCGCGTCCCGCCCGCGCGGGCTCCCTGGCCTTCCGCGCCGGGGAGCCATTGGCGAACCCCCGTCCGCGAACTCCCTTGTCCTCGCACCGGACGCCGCATGCGCATCCCACCCGCGGGTTCCCTTGCCCCCGGCGCTGGGAGCCACTTGCGAGCCCCGCCACAAACCCCCTTGCCCGGCGCCGGGAGCCACTGGCGCATCCCGCCCACGAACTCCCCGTCCCCCGCGCCAGGGAGCCACCCACGCACTCCGCCACAAACCCCCTCGCCCCCTCGCCGGGAAGCCACTCCCGAATCCCACCCGCAGTGAGGCAATTGCTGTCCGCGCGCGTGTCCCGTTAGGCTCCCCTCGCCGGGTGTTGGAGCGGAACGGGAGGCAGCCGATGGCAGGCACGATCGCCGCGCGGATGGACCGGCTGCCGATCACACGACGGCACCGCCTCGCCACCGTCGCGATCGGGCTGGGGCTGTTCTTCGACCTGTACGAGATCTTCCTCGCCGGTGTCCTGGGCAGCGTGCTGGAAAAGCACTTCCACCTGTCCAAATCGGCGCTTGCGCTGTTGCTGGCTTCGGCGTTCCTCGGCATGTTCGCCGGCGCCGTCCTTTTCGGACGGATCGCCGACCGGCTGGGCCGCCGCCGCGCGTTCCTGCTCAGCCTCGGCACGTACTCGCTGTTCTCGCTGCTCGGCGCGTTCAGCACGGGCCCGGCCATGCTCGTCGTGACGCGGTTCCTCGCCGGGCTGGGGATCGGCGCCGAGCCGCCGGTGTCGGACACCTACCTCGGCGACCTCCTGCCGCCGAAGCACCGCGGCCGGTACACCGCCTGGGCCTACACCATCGCGTTCCTCGGGGTGCCCGCCGCCGGATTCCTCGGCCGCTGGCTCGCGCCCGCCGCGCCGCTGGGGTTCGAGGGCTGGCGCTGGCTGCTGGTGCTCGGCGCGCTGGGCTCGGTCATCGTGTTCGCCTTGCGCACGGGACTGCCCGAGTCGCCGCGCTGGCTGGAGGCCGTCGGCCGCACACGCGAGGCCGAGGAGGTGGTGGCGCGGTTCGAGCGCGACGCGGGCGAGCTGTCGGAACCCACCGAAAATCCCGTAGCACCAACGGAAAGCGGGCGACTGCGGGAGCTGTTCGTGCCGCCCTACCGCCGCCGCACGGGGATGATGGCCGTCTTCCACGTCCTGCAGACGATCGGCTACTACGGCTTCGGCACGCTGGCACCGATCGTGCTGGTGGCCAAGGGCTTCCCCGTCGTGCAGTCGCTGCTGTTCACGGCGCTGACCTACCTCGGCTACCCCGTGGGCTCCGCGCTCTCGCTGCCGGTCGTCGAACGGGTCGAGCGCAAGTTCCTCGTGCTGGGCTCGGCGGTGGTGATGGCGGTGTTCGGCGTCGCGTTCGGACTCGCGACGGCGGCGTGGCTGATCGTGGTCTGCGGGTTCCTCTACACCACCGCGAGCAACCTGTTCTCCAACGCGTTCCACATCTACCAGGCCGAGATCTTCCCGACGGCCCTGCGCGGCACGGCGACGAGCGGCACGTACGCGCTGTCGAGGCTCGCCAGCGGCGTCATGCCGTTCGTGCTGCTGCCCCTGCTGCACTCCGCCGGCGCCGGGGTGCTGTTCACGGTCGTCGCGCTCGCGATGGTGCTGGTGGTGGTCGACGTCGCGTTGTTCGGTCCCCGCACCACGGGCCGGGTGCTGGAGGCGGTGAACAGTAGAGTCGCTCCTGGCGCGGACCAACAGGCACAGGAGGCTCGGTGAGCGCATCACGCGGCGTGGCTCTCGTGACGGGCGCTTCGCGCGGGCTGGGGGCGGCGATCGCCCGGCAGCTGGCCGGTGACGGCTGGGCGGTGGCGGTCAACTACCGCTCCGACGCCGACGGGGCCAAGCGCGTGGTCGACGGCATCCGCGCGGACGGGGGCACCGCGGCGGCCTTCGCCGCCGACGTGACCGACGAGGACGGCGTGCGGCGGCTCGTCGCCGACGTGGAGTCGGCGCTGGGGCCCGTCGCGGTGCTCGTGCCCAACGCCACCGGGCCGCAGCCGGAGATCCCCGTCGAGGACCTCACGTGGGAGGCGCACCTCGCGCAGCTGGAGTTCTTCGTCAAAAGCCCGACCCTGTTGCTGCAGGCCGTGCTGCCCGGGATGAAGGCCGCGGGCCGCGGCCGGATCGTCCAGGTCGGCTCGGACATCGTCGCGCGCGGGCTGCCGCGGATGTCGGCCTACCTCGCCGCGAAGGCCGCGCAGGACGGCCTCACCCGCAGCTGGGCGCGTGAGCTCGGCCCGCACGGCATCACCGTGAACCTCGTGGCGCCCGGCTGGATCCCGGTCGAACGGCACGCCGGCACCAGCGAGGACGAACGGCGTGCGTACACCGGCGACGTGCCGCTGGGCCGGTTCGGCCGCCCCGAGGAGATCGCGGCGGTCGTGTCGTTCCTCGCTTCCGACGCGGCCTCGTTCGTCAACGGCGAACGTGTGACGGTCAATGGGGGCCACACCATCGACTGAGGTGGCCCGCGCCCCGTAGGGTTTTCCCGTGAGCCAGCCCATCCTGATGACGGTCGACGACGACCCCGCCGTGTCCCGCTCGGTCGCGCGTGACCTCCGCCGTCGCTACGGCCAGGACTACCGCGTGGTCCGCGCCGGCTCCGGTGCCGACGCGCTCGACGCCCTGCGTGAGATCAAGCTGCGGGGGGACGCGGTCGCCGCGATCCTCGCCGACTACCGGATGCCGAACATGGACGGCATCTCCTTCCTGGAACAGGCCATGGACCTGTTCCCGCACGCCCGCCGCGCGCTGCTGACCGCCTACGCGGACACCGACGCGGCCATCCAGGCGATCAACGTGGTGGACGTCGACCACTACCTGCTCAAGCCCTGGGACCCGCCGGAGGAGAAGCTCTACCCGGTGGTCGACGCGCTCGTGGAGGCGTGGCGGGCGGCCGGGGACCGGCCGGTCGACGAGACCAAGGTGATCGGCCACCGCTGGTCCGCGCCCTCGTACCGGGTCCGCGACTTCCTCGCCCGCAACTCCGTGCCCTACCGCTGGTACTCCGTCGACGAGCCGGAGGGCGCCCGCCTGCTGGAGGCGGCGGGCGCGACCGCCGACGACATCCCCGTGCTGGTCACCCCGGAAGGGGAGGTGCTGCGCAAGCCGGCCGGTGAGGAGATCGCCAACGCCGTCGGCCTGTCCACCCGCCCGGCGGAGGAGTTCTACGACCTCATCGTCGTCGGCGGCGGTCCCGCGGGCCTCGGCGCGGCGGTGTACGGGGCGTCCGAAGGCCTGCGCACGGTGCTCGTCGAGCGCAAGGCGACCGGCGGCCAGGCCGGGCAGAGTTCCCGCATCGAGAACTACCTCGGCTTCCCGGACGGGGTGTCCGGCGCGCAGCTGACCGACCGCGCCCGCCGCCAGGCCCAGAAGTTCGGCGCCGAGGTGCTCACGGCCCGCGACGTCGTCGGGCTGGAGGCCCGCGGCTCCGCGCGCGTGATCAGGTTCGGTGACGGCACGGAGCTGGCCGCGCACTCGGTGGTGCTCGCGACGGGCGTGTCGTACCGCGAGCTGGAGGCCGAGGGCTGCGCGGACCTGACCGGGCGCGGCGTGTACTACGGTTCCGCCGCCACCGAGGCGGGGGAGTGCACCGACCAGCACGTCTACATCGTGGGCGGCGCGAACTCGGCGGGGCAGGCGGCGGTGTTCTTCTCCCGCTACGCCAAGGACGTCACGATCCTGGTGCGCGGCGAGTCGCTGCAGGCCTCGATGTCGCACTACCTCATCGAGCAGATCGAGCAGATCGGCAACATCCACGTGCGCACGCACACCACGGTCGTGCGCGCACACGGGGACGAGCACCTGGAGAAGCTGACGCTGTGCGACCGGCACGGGGTGCAGGAGACCGTCGAGGCGGGGCACCTGTTCGTGTTCATCGGCGCGGCGCCGCGCACCGAGTGGCTCGGCGACGACGTGGTGCGGGACGCGCACGGGTTCGTGTGCACGGGGACCGACCTGCTCGTGGACGGGCAGCGGCCGCCGGGCTGGCCGCTCGACCGCGACCCGCACCACCTGGAGTCGTCGATCCCGGGGGTGTTCGTCGCCGGCGACGTACGCTCGCAGTCGGTGAAGCGCGTCGCCTCCGCCGTCGGCGAGGGCGCCATGGCGGTCACCCTCGTGCACCGGTACCTGGAGCAGCAGTGAGCGAACCCATTCCCGAACCCGAACTGACCCGTGAGTTCCTGCGGGAGCTGTTCCTGTTCACCAGCCTGTCCGACGCCCAGCTGGACTGGATCCTCGAGCACGCCTCCGTGGAGCACTACGAGGGCGGCGTCAAGGTGATCAACGAGGGCGACCCGGCGACGTGCTTCTACGTGCTGCTCTCGGGCGCGCTGCGGATGACCAAGCTGGACTCCGGCGGCGAGGTCGAGACCACCCGGTCCGACCAGCGTGGCGCGTACTGCGGGGCCACGATGTTCTTCTTCGGGCAGGAGCAGCTGAACTACGGCGCCTCGGTGTACGCGCTGAGCGACCTGACGTTCCTGACCCTGCCCGCGCGGGAGTTCGCCGAGCAGTTCCGCCGCTGGTTCCCGATGGCCACGCACCTGCTGGAGGGTTCCTACCTCGGCTGGCGCAACGCCGACGCGCTGATCGGCAGGCGGCGGCGCCTGCTGGCGCTGGGGCAGGTGTCCGCCGGGCTGATGCACGAGCTGAACAACCCGGCCGCCGCGGCGGTGCGGGCGACCGCCTCCCTGCGGGAACGCGTCGCGGGCATGCGGCACAAGCTGGCGATCCTGGCGAAGAAGGACATCGATCCCAACCTGCTCGAGCAGCTGATCGACGTGCAGGAGCAGCTGGTCAAGCAGGTCGCGTCGGCGCCGCCGCTCACCGCGATGCAGCAGGCCGACCGCGAGGACGAGATCGGCGACTGGCTCTCCGACCACGGGCTGGAGCAGGGCTGGGACCTCGCGCCGATCTTCGTCAGCGCCGGGCTGAGCGCCGCGAGCCTCGACGACGTGCTGGACTCGGTCGGCGACGAGCTGATCGACAGCGCCGTGCGCTGGCTGGCGTATGCGCTGGAGACCGAGATGCTGATGGGGGAGATCGAGGACTCGACCACCCGCATCTCGGCGCTCGTCGGCGCGGCGAAGCAGTACTCGCAGATGGACCGCGCGCCGCACCAGTGGATCGACGTGCACGACGGGCTCGACTCGACGCTCGTCATGCTGGGCAGCAAGATCGGGCCGGGGGTGAAGGTCGTCAAGGACTACGACCGCACCCTGCCGCGGATCCCCGCCTACCCCGGCGAGCTGAACCAGGTGTGGACCAACCTGATCGACAACGCGCTGGGTGCGATGGGCGGCAGCGGCACGCTGACCCTCCACACGGCGCTGGTCGAGGACCAGGTGTGCGTCGAGATCGGCGACACCGGGCCCGGCGTGCCCGAGGAGAACCGGCAGCGGATCTTCGAGCCGTTCTTCACGACGAAGGCGGTCGGCGAGGGCACCGGGCTGGGGCTGGACATCTCGTGGCGCATCGTGGTGGAGCGTCACCACGGGGACCTGCGCGTGAAGTCGGTGCCGGGGGACACGCGGTTTCAGACGCTGCTGCCGGTCACGGAGCAGGCTTCGGAGTGAATGCCGAGCTTCCCGGCCAGTCTGCCGAGGTAGGCGGTGACCTCCTCGGCGGACCGGTCGGGAAGTCCGAAGAGGACTTCCGTCACGCCCAGTTCCTCGTACCGCTCCAGTAGTCCCGGCTCCGGTTTTCCGGCCAGCACCACGATTTCCGGTGAGCCCGCGCGTCCCGCCTCCTGCCAGATCCGGTGCAGCAACGCGATTTTGTCGTCCAGGCCGGCTTCCATGGGCGTGGTGAGCCAGCCGTCGGCGGACCGGGCGAGCCAGCGGAACGTCTTCTCGGTACCCGCCGCGCCGACGACGACCGGTACCGCCCCGGCCGGTTTCGGGTACGCCCAGCTGGGCCCGAACTCGACGAATTCCCCGGCGTAGGAAGCCTCTTCGTCCGTCCACAGTGCACGCATCGCCTCGAGGTACTCGCGCAGCGCGGTGCGGCGCCGGTTCGCGGGCACGCCGTGGTCGGCCAGTTCGTCGGTGTTCCAGCCGAAGCCGACGCCGAGCGTGACGCGGCCGCCGGAGAGGTGGTCGAGTGAGGCGATCGTCTTCGCGAGGGTGATCGGGTCGTGCTCGACGGGTAGCGCGACGGCGGTGGACAGCCGGATCCGCTCGGTGACCGAGGCGGCGGTCGCGAGCGCCACCCACGGGTCGAGCGTGCGCAGGTAGCGGTCGTCGGGCAGGGAGGCGTCGCCGGTACGGGGGTGGGCGGCCTGGCGCCGCACGGGGATGTGGGTGTGCTCGGGGACGGCGAAGGAGGAGAACCCGGCCCGCTCGGCGGCTCGCGCCGCGTCGGCGGGGGAGATCCCGCGGTCGCTGGTGAACAGCACGATGCCGTGGCGCATGCCTGGAATTAGAACACGTTCTACTGCTGGAGGCCAGTCCCCGGGCGCCGGGTGGCGCCCGGGGATCTGGTGGGTCAGGCCGTCACGCGCACGTAGTCGACGACCAGTTGCTGCGGGAACTGTGTGCTGCCATCGGGGTTGCCGGGCCAGTAGCCGCCGACGGCGAGGTTGAGGATGATGAAGAACGGGTGGTCGAAGACCCAGCGGTTGCCGCCGAGGTCGGCCGGCGTGCGGGTCTGGTACAGGTTCCCGTCGACGTACCACTTGATGCTGTTCGGCGCCCAGTCCACGGCGAAGGTGTGGAAGTCGTCGGAGAAGTTCGGCCCGCTGTAGGCCGCGCCGATGCCGCCGGAGCCCGAGTAGCCGGGGCCGTGGATGGTGCCGTGCACGGTGTTGGGCTCGAACCCGACGTTCTCCATGAAGTCGATCTCGCCGCAGTTGGGCCAGCCGTTGCTGCCGATGTCGTTGCCCAGCGCCCAGAACGCGGGCCACATGCCCTGCCCGCGCGGCAGTTTCATGCGGGCCTCGAAGTGGCCGTAGGTCTGGGTGAACTTGCCCGCGGTGTTGAGGCGTGCCGAGGTGTAGGTGCAGGGGCCGTACCAGCAGTTGTGGCCACCCTCCTGGCGCGCGGTGATCACGAGGTGGCCCTGCCCGTCGAGCGCGGCGTTCTGCGCGCCGGGGGTGTACCACTGCAGCTCGTGGTTGTTGACGTTGTCGCCCGTCTCGTTGGTCCACTTCGAGGCGTCGGCGGCGGCTCCGGCGGGGCCGTCGAAGTCGTCGTTGAACACCGTGGCTGCGCTGGCGTTCCCCGGTGCCACCAGTACGGCGGCGACGGCGAGCGCGGGCACGCTCAGCCGCAGGAGGCGGGACAGGCGGGTGCGAGTCTTCATCGACATCACTGCCTCTCGGTCGGCTCGTTTGTTGTGAGCGGGAACAAAGTATGGGCGCAGTGGTCCAGACCTTCAAGAGACTTGGGTAGGTATTTTCCGACATCGGACGTCCGTGCCCCGAACGGCGCAGCGCCCTGCGCGGGGAGGGGAAAGCCGTGGGGTTCGGTAGAACTGGGTTCGGCCGCCGCCGCCGAGTCGGGCGTGGCGGCTCGATTCCGGCGCGGATGGCGGACCGGACGTGGCGAACCGGATTCGGCACGGAGGCCGTGCCGGATCCGGGGAGGCCAGTTTTGAGGGGAGCCGCCTGGCGCCCCCGACCCCCGCCAGGCCCCCGCCGCCCCGCCACCGGCCGAAGCCGCCAGTCGCCCCAGCAGCTCCAGGCTCAGGCATCCCACCGCGGAACCTGCCTGCCCAAACCTCAGCAGTCGTCCCCGCATCCCCACGCGCAGCTGCCCGCCACCGCTCAATCCACCTGGCGTCCCGACCCCGCCACCGGCCGAAGCCGCCACCACCGAACCCACCAGCCCCTGAACCCACCCGGCGCCCCAACCTCAGCCGTCCCCGCACCCCGGGCCCAGCCGCCCTACCGCCGAGCCCGCCTGGCTCCCCGCCCAAACCCCAGCCGTTTCCGCACTCTCCGCCCCGACCGCCCTGCCACCGGCGAAACCTGCCACCACCGAACCCACAGCCCCTGAACCCACCCGGCGCCCCAACCGCCCCGCCCCACCCACGACCGCCCGCACCTCCCGTGAGCCCCGTCTCCCCTCCGCCTCCCACCGCCGCTCCCGGCCGGTGCGCCGGAGATAATGCCTCGTCGTGAGCTTCGACCCCCTGGCACTGCTGTTCCTGTTCGCCGCCGGCGTGGGGGCCGGCCTCACCGGGTCCATCGCCGGGCTGGCGTCCCTCGTGTCCTACCCGGCACTGCTGGCCGTCGGGTTGTCGCCGGTTTCGGCCAACGTCACCAACACCGTCGCGATGCTCGGCACGACCATCGGCGCCGCCGCGGGCTCGCGGCCGGAGCTCGCCGGGCAGCGCGGCCGGCTGAAGGTGCTGTGCTCCATCACCGCCGCCGGGGGCGCGCTCGGCGCCGCCCTCCTGCTGTGGACCCCGTCCGACACGTTCACCTTCATCGTCCCCTTCCTCATCGCGGGTGCGTCGATCCTGCTGTTCGTCGCACCCAAACTGCGGAAGGTGAGCGCGAACTCGTCCGGCCTCGGCCCCGTCACGGGAGCCGCGGCGTTCGCCGTCGCCATCTACGGCGGCTACTTCGGCGCGGCGGCGGGAGTTCTGATGCTCGCGCTGCTGTCGACGGTGTGGGCGCAGTCGCTCGCCCGCTCCAACGCCGCCAAGAACATCGCCACCGGTGCGGCCAACCTCATCGCCGCCGTGGTCTTCGCGTTCACCGGCGAGGTCGACTGGCCCTCGGTCGTCGCGCTGTGCCTCGGCTCCGTGCTCGGATCGTGGGTCGGCCCGGCCGTCGTGCGGCGGCTGCCCGCGACCCCGCTGCGGATCGGGATCGGGCTGGCGGGCCTGGGCCTCGCCGGAACCCTTGCCTGGCAGGCCTTCGCCGCGTAAAGGCGATTTCCGCGCTGCGGAAGACAAGGCGGAACACGGGGCGGGTGCTGGGAAGTTGGGCCACCGGTGAGGCATGATCTCGGACGTACCCATCAGTTGGAGGCCCAGAGTTGAGCATTGTCGGGACCAGAGTGGTCCGGATCGAGGACCAGAAGCTCATCACCACGGGTGGCACGTACGTCGACGACCTGCGTGAACCGGCGCTCACGGGTGCTGTGTTCGCGACGTTCGTACGAAGCCCCATCGCCCACGCGCGGATCACGTCGATCGACACCTCCGCCGCCCTCGCCGCGCCCGGCGTGGTCGCCGTCTACACCGCGGCCGACCTGGACCTGGCGCCGCGGCAGGCGGGACCGGTCACCGAGCCGTGGCTCGCGTCGGACGTCGTGCGCTACGTCGGCGAACCGGTGGCGCTGGTGCTCACCGAGCAGCGCTACCAGCTCGCCGACGCGGCCGAGCTCGTCGACGTGGACTACGACCCGCTGGACGCGGTGGCGAGCATCGACGCGGCGCTGTCGGGCGAAACCGTGCTGTTCCCCGAGTCCGGCGGCAACGTCATGCAGGTCCACGGGATCGAGGAGTTCCCGGAGGACAGCTTCGCCGGCTGCGAAGTCGTGGTGACGCAGACGATCGTGAACCAGCGCGTCGCCCCCGCGCCGCTGGAGGTGCGCGGCGCGTCGTGCGTGTGGGGCGAGGACGGCAGGCTCACGGTCTGGCTGTCGACGCAGAACGCGCAGCTGGGCCGCGGCGCCATCGCGGCCGGCCTCGGCGTGCCCGAGGAGCAGGTGCGGGTGATCGCGCCCGACGTGGGCGGCGGGTTCGGCGCCAAGATCGGCTCCGACCCCGAGCCGATCGTGCTGGGCTGGGCCGCGCGCCGCAGCGGCAGGCCGGTGCGGTGGACGGAATCGCGCAGCGAGAACTTCACCTCGATGACGCACGGCCGCGCGCAGCAGAACACCGTCACCATCGGCGGCCGCCGCGACGGCACCGTCGAGGTGTTCCGCCTCGACGTGGTGCAGGACGCGGGCGCCTACCCGCGCACCCTGTTCCTGCCGACGCTGACGGAGCTGATGGCTTCAGGCGTCTACCACTTCCCGAAGGTGGAGACGCGCAGCCGCGGCGTCGTCACCAACACCACCCCGGTCGCCGCCTACCGCGGGGCCGGCCGCCCCGAGGCGACCGCCGCGGTCGAGCGGGCGATGGACCTGTTCGCCGCCGAGATCGGCATGGACCCCGCGCAGGTGCGCAAGGTCAACTTCATCCGCCCGGAGGAGTTCCCGTTCACCACCAAGTCCGGGGCGAACTACGACAGCGGCGAGTACGCCAAGGCGCTGGACAAGGTGCTGGAGGCCGCCGGGTACGAGGAGCTGCGGGCCGAGCAGCGGCGGCGGCGCGAGGCCGGTGACCCGGTCGCGCTGGGCCTGGGCATCGCGAGCTACGTCGAGATCACCGGTGGCGACGGCGGTGGCGAAAGCGGCCGCGTCGACATCAACCCCGACGGCACGGTCACCGCGTACACCGGCAGCTCCCCGCACGGCCAGGGCCTGCACACGTCGCTGGCGATGCTGCTGTCCGACCAGCTCGGCATCCCGATGGACCGGATCACCGTCAAGCACGGCGACACCGACGAGATCCCCAGGGCCATCGGCACGTTCGGCTCGCGCTCGCTGCAGCTGGGCGGCTCGGCGATCCGCCAGGCCGCGGACAAGGTCATCGCCAACGCGCGCGAGATCGCCGCGGACCTGCTCGAAGCCTCGCCCGACGACCTCGAGCTCGACGTGGACGAGGGCGCGTGGCGGGTCAAGGGCGCGCCGTCGAGCGGCGCGGTGGACTGGGTCCAGCTGGCGGCCCGCGCGGAGGAAGGCGCGCTGTCGGCGGACGTCTGGTTCGGTGAGGGCACGCCGACGTTCCCGTTCGGCGCGCACCTCGCGGTCGTCGAGGTGGACACCGAGACCGGCAAGGTCGTGGTGAAGCGGATCATCGCCGCGGACGACGCGGGCCCGGTGGTCAACCCGCTGGTGTTCCGCGGGCAGCGGCACGGCGGGCTCGGCCAGGGCATCGCGCAGGCGCTGCTGGAGGTCATGAGCTACGACGAGGACGGCAACCCGACCACGGCCACGCTGGCCGACTACTCGTTCATCACCGCGACGGAGCTGCCGGACTTCGAGCTGGTCGACTCGGTCACGCCGACGGACCGCAACCCCTTGGGCGTCAAGGGGATCGGTGAGGCCGCGACGATCGGCTCGACCCCGGCGGTGCACAACGCGGTGGTCGACGCACTGGCGCACCTCGGCGTGCGCCACCTGGACATGCCCACGACCCCGCAACGGGTGTGGGAAGCGCTTTCTGTGAAGGGTGAGGCGAAGTGAAGGTCTCCATCGAGGTCAACGGCTCCACCGTGGCCGAGGAGGTCGAGGACCGCACGCTGCTCGTGCACTACCTGCGCGACACGGCGGGGCTGACGGGCACGAACATCGGCTGCGACACCACGTCCTGCGGGGCGTGCACGGTGCTGCTCGACGGCGAGGCGGTGAAGTCGTGCACGGTGCTCGCGGCGCAGGCCGACGGGCACCGCGTCACCACCGTCGAAGGCCTGGCTTCCGGTGACGGCGAGCTGCACCCCGTGCAGCGGGCGTTCCGCGAGCAGCACGGGCTGCAGTGCGGCTTCTGCACGCCGGGCATGATCATGGCGTCGGTGTCGCTGCTGGCGCAGAACCCGAAGCCCACGCGTGAAGAGGTGCGCGAGGGGCTGGAGGGCAACCTGTGCCGCTGCACGGGTTACCACAACATCGTCAACGCGGTGATCGACGCGTCCGGACAGGAGGTCGACCGGTGATCCCGGCCCCGTTCACCTACCGCCGGGTGTCCACTGTGGACGAAGCGCTGAGCGTGCTCGGCGAGCACGGCGAGGACGCGAAGGTCCTGGCGGGCGGGCATTCCCTGCTGCCGCTGATGAAACTGCGCTTCGCCACGCCGGAGCTGCTGGTCGACATCGCGCCGGTCGACGAGCTGCGGTACGTGCGCGTCGAGGACGGCACGGTCGCGATCGGTGCCCTGTCGCGCTACCACGACCTGCACACCGACGCGGTGCTGCGTGAGCACGCGCCGCTGCTGGCCCACGTGGCCGGCGCGATCGGCGACCAGCAGGTGCGCCACCGCGGCACCATCGGCGGCTCGCTGGTGCACGCCGACGCGGCGGCCGACCTGCCGGCGGCGCTGCTGGCGTCCGACGGCGTGCTCGTCGTGCAGGGCCCGCAGGGGCGCAAGGAGATCCCGGCCGCGGAGTTCTTCCTCGGCCCGTTCACCACGCCGCTGGAGCCGGACGAGCTGGTCACCGAGATCCGGGTGCCGGTGCAGACCGGGCGGGGCTGGGGCTTCGAGAAGTTCACGCGCCGCAGCATCGACTGGGCCATCGTCGGCGTCGCCGTCGTCGGCGGCAGGGTCGGGCTGATCAACATGGGTGGCACGCCGCTGCGGGCGAGTGCCACGGAGCAGGCGCTGGCCTCGGGCGCGTCGATCGAGGACGCGGCCGCGGTCGCGGCGGAGGGCACCAGCCCGGTGTCGGAGCCGCACGCGAGCGCGGAGTTCCGCGAGCACCTGGCGCGCGTGCTCACCAAGCGTGCGCTGACCACAGCCGCGGGGTAGTCCCCGCATCGTGCGAGAAGGCCCCCGCCGCGGCGGGGGCCTTCTTCACGCCATCCTGGCCGCAGGTCAGGCGTTCTTGACGGCCGAGACCTCGAACTCGAGCGTCACCTTGTCGCTCACGAGCACGCCGCCCGTCTCGAGCGCGGCGTTCCAGGTGATGCCGTAGTCCTTGCGGTTGATCACCGTCGAGCCCTCGAAGCCGACGCGGGTGTTGCCGAACGGGTCCTGCGCGGTGCCCTCGTAGGTGAACGGGATGGTCACCTGCTTGGTCACGCCCTTGATCGTCAGGTCGCCGGTGACGTCGAAGGTGTCCTCGCCGGTCTGCTTGACCTCGGTGGACGTGAAGGTGATCTCCGGGTGCTCGTCCATCTGCAGGAAGTCGTTGCTGCGCAGGTGGGCGTCGCGGTCGGCGTTGCGGGTGTCGATGCTGTTCGCCTTGATGCTCACCGTGGCGCTCGACTTCTCCGGGTTCTCCCCGTCGATCTGGGCGGTGCCGGTGAACTCGTTGAACGCGCCGCGGACCTTCGTCACCATCGCGTGCCGCGCGACGAACCCGATGCGGGTGTGCGTGGGGTCGAGGGTGTAGGTCCCGGTCAGCTGGGCGTAGTTCGTCGGGGCGGTCATGAGGTTCCTTCCGGTTTGATGATGTGTCATCTAGCCTGGACCAACCTCGGTGACGTGTCAACTATTCCCGCTATACTCGATCTCGTGACCGGTACCCGATGGCTGACCGACGCCGAGCAGCACGCCTGGCGCTCCTACGTGTCCATGCAGACCCAGCTGAACGCGCGGCTGAGCAAACAGCTGCAGGCGGACTCGGAGCTGTCCCACGCGGACTTCGCCGTGCTCGTGCAGCTCACCGACACGCCGGAGGAGCGGGTGCGGGTGTTCGAGCTGGCCAGGGCGCTGGAGTGGGAGAAGAGCCGGGTGTCGCACCACCTCGCGCGCATGCAGAAGCGGGGGCTCATCGCCCGTGAGGAGTGCCCGTCGGACGCCAGGGGCGCCTTCATCGTGCTCACGCCGCAAGGCCGGGCGGCCATCGAGAACGCCGCGCCCCGGCACGTGGAGACCGTGCGCCGCCTGGTGTTCGACGCGCTGACGCCGGAGCAGGTCAAGGCGCTGGCGGCCATCTCGGAGCAGGTGCTGGCCCGGCTCGCCGAGGAGGAGGCGGCCTGAGGGCACCGCGCTCAGTCCCCGGCGTCGCCGCCGGAAACCTGGCGGACCAGCAGCGCCGCCACGTCGTGCAGCTTGCGGTTCGTCTGCTGCGACACGCGGACCAGCAGGTGGAAGGCCGCGTCTTCCCCGATCGAGTGGCGTTGCATGAGGATGCCCTTCGCGGTGGCGATGACGTCGCGGGTGCGCAGCGCCTCCCGCAGCTGCTCCTGCCGCCGGGACCCGGCCAGCGCCACCGCCGCGTGTGCCGCGAACAGCCCCGCCAGGTGCGCGGCGTCGGCGTCGAACGCCTTCTCGCGCGTGGCGTAGAGGTTCAGCGCACCCAGGTTCGCCGACGTGGTGAACAGCCGGACGCTGAGCATCGAGCGGATGCCCAGGTCGAAGGCCGCGGCGCCGAAGCGGGGCCAGCGGGTGTCGGAGCCGATCTGGTCGGTGCGGTAGACCGGGTCGTCGAACACCGCGCCCACGCAGGGCCCTTCCCGCAGCTCGTGCTGCAGTCGGTCGAGCCGGGCCACCAGGGAACTGCTCGGCGCGACCGATTTGACGTCGTCCCGCTCCAGTAGCGACACCCCGGCTTCCTCGACGCCGGGTACGGTACCGAGGACGGCGTGCACCACGCGCTCGACCGTGCTTTCGACATCGGGCTCGGCTTCGAGCGTGCGCACCACGTCACCGAGGAGTTCGGCGAGGGTCAGATCGTCGCCGGACGGCTGCTTCGGCGGGGCTGTCCGGTCCGTCATCGGCTCAGTCTCGCCCACGCGCGGACGGGACGCCAGCACAACCTCCGAAGGTGTGGTTTAACCGCGGCGCGCGGGGTACTCGCCGGGACCGACCGTTGAGACCGACAGCGGAGGAACCGCTCATGTCGCTCGAACGACCCTGCGGAGAGCAGATCGTGTGGAGGCGTGTCCGAGGGTTCGCCGACCTCGGGCGGCTCCGCAACGCCATCTGCGGGCTGCTCTTCGACTGCGCGGCCCAGACGGTCGTCAGCGTCCTGTCGTTCGTCGACGAGTTGTGCGGCGCGCCGGAGGCCGACAAGTTCCCCATCGAGGTCTGCCTCGTCCGCGGCACCGACCCGCACTACCTGCGCATCGACGTGGAAGGGCCCCAGCTCGTCCCGCCCACCCGGCCCGGGTTCATGGACGGCCACGGCCCGCAGGGTTCGGCGGGCTGGGGCGTGGTGTACCGCGAGGAGGGCATGAGCGTCTGGGCGTACCTGACGCTGCCTTCGCCGTCCGCCGCGCGTCAGGCGCCGCCGTGGTCCCGGCTCGCCGTGTGCCTGCCGCCCAATCCCACGCTGAACTGAACCTCACGCCCGCTGCCGGTACCAGACGTTGAGCCGCGCCACGGCCCGGATGTGGGCGGCCCGCAGCGGCGGCGGCACCGCGGTGGCCACGAGGCGCACGGCGCGGCGGAACCGGTCGAACCGCCGCCGGCGTGCCGGTGACCAGTCCAGGCCGAGCCGGTCGCGGAACACGGGCGGCAGGGTCGCGGCGATGAGGAACAGCTGCAGCGTGGCCTGCCGGTCCCGCAGCCAGGGCCACGCGGCGTCCGGCAGCGGGCGGACCGGTTTGGGCACGGTGCGGATCGTGTCGAACAGCGCCGTGATGGTGTCGTTCGGCCGCAACGACTCGACCATGTCGTCGTAGTAGGCCCGGAAGGCGGGCCAGTCCGGTGGCAGGTCCTGGTCGCGGACGCCGAGCAGCAGGCCGACGCGGCGCATCTGCGCGTAGTACTCCGCCAGCTCGGCGGCGCTGAGCGGGCGCCCGAAGAAACGCTGCGTGTCCACGGGCAGCTGGACGAGGGTCGCGTGCACCCAGGCGTAGGCGTGCGGGTCTAGCGCCGAGTAGCGCCTCCCGTCCTCGCGGATCCCAGTGAACGCCCGGTGCAGGCGGCGGAGGCGCCGTGCCTCGAACGCCGCGCCCTCGGGGCCGCCGTAGACGTAGATCGACAGCGAGGCGGCCGTCCGCATCAGGCGGGTCCACGGGTCGCGCGTGTAGTCGGAGTGGTCGCGCACCCCGGCGGCCACCACCGGGTGCGCGGTCTGCAGCACGAGCGTCGAACCGGCGAGCAGGATGCCGCGGAAGTCCCCGAAGTACCGCCAGGCCGGGGTGCCGCGGACGATGCCGGCGTCCACGCCCGCGCCCGTCAGGACTCGAACCGCGCCGGGTCACCCGCGCCGCGGCGCACGATCACCGGCTCGTCCTCGGAGAAGTCGACCACGGTCGTCGGCTCGGTGCCGCAGTCCCCGGAGTCGATCACGGCGTCGAGCGCGTGGTCCAGCTCGTCCTTGATCTCCCAGCCCTGCGTCAGCGGCTCCTCGTGGTCCGGCAGCAGGAGGGTGCTCGACACCAGCGGCTCCCCGAGCGCGGCGACGAGCGCCTGCGCGACGACGTGGTCCGGGATGCGCACGCCTACGGTCTTTTTCTTCGGGTGCAGCAGCCGCCGCGGCACCTCCTTGGTGGCCGGGAGGATGAAGGTGTAGCTGCCCGGGGTGGCGGCCTTGAGGGCGCGGAACACGGTGTTGCTGAGGTGGACGAACTGGCCGAGCTGCGCGAAATCCGAGCACACCAGGGTGAAGTGGTGCCGGTCGTCGAGGTGCCGGACCTCGCGGATGCGGTCGAGCCCGTCCTTGTTGTCGAGCCGGCAGCCCAGCGCGAAGCACGAGTCCGTCGGGTACGCGATGAGCCCGCCGTCCCGGACGATCCCGACGACCTGGTCGATCGCGCGGCGCTGGGGGTTCTCGGGATGGACGTCGAAGTACTTCGCCATGCCGTGAGCTTAGAGACCGGCCGGGCCGGGCGGGCGGCCACCGTCGTACCAGTTCAGGACGCGCAGGGCACGCAGCGTGTTCCACCGGCTCGGCGCGCCGTCGCCGTCCTCCAGTGGGAAGTGGACCGCGCCGGGGTGCGTGTTCTCCAGCAGCCACCGTCCGTCGGGCGTGCGCGCCTTGGTCACGACGGCGATCGCCTCCTCCTGGCGGGGATCGGGTGCGCCGCCGGCGGCGCGGAAGTGGTCCAGGGCGCGCAGCACGTCGTAGTGCCACCAGGTGGGGAAGGAGAAGCGCAGCCAGTCCGGCTCGACCACCTCGCCGGTGCTCGCCCGCCGGAACAGCCGCCGCCGCAACAGGTATTCCTCGCCGCGCTGCCGGGCGGCGAGGGAGGCGGGCGAGCCGCCGGTCGCCCGCTCGTGCTCCAGCAGCCCTTCGAGGACGCAGATCGTCGAGTGGAAGGAAGAGCGGACCGACCCGTTCTCGGCCTCGCAGTTCCAGCCGCCGTCGGGGAGCTGCTCGCCGACCAGCCGCTCGACGATCCCGTCGACATCGACACCGAAGTAGGCGCCGACCGCGACGGTCCGCCCGTTGATGCACGGTTCGACCTCGCCGGCGAAGAACGGCTGCCCGGCGTGCTCCCACCGGCAGTTCTCCCGCACCAGCGCGATGGTCTCGCGCACACGGGCGTCCGCGGGATCGACGCCGAGTTCCCGCAGCAGGGTCAGGGTCGGCAGGGTCGACGTCCACGGCTGCCCGGCGGAGAAGTCGCGGCCGAACCCCGCCGGGAAGCACGCCCCGCCCGCCCACTGCCCGTCGTCGCGCAGTGCGAGGAGGCGCGCACCCCAGCCCTCGTGCGCGACGCGGGAGCGCTCGGCGGCCACCTCCTCGGGCGGCGCGCCGGTCAGGTCACGCAGCACCTGCCACCGCAGACCGGGGTCGGCGTCGAGCAGCCACTCCAGCACCATGCCGGGCAGGCTAGCCCGGGCCGTAGGCCTCGCGCACCGCCGCGACGGCTGTTTCCGCGTCGACGCCGAGGTCCTTCGCGGTGGCGGCGAACTCCGCGGCCGCCGCCCTCAGCAACGCCGCCGCGTCCGCACGGGGTGCGGTGTCCGCGACGACCGTGCCGCGCGCGCGTGCCGTGCGGACCCAGCCCGCCGCCTCCAGTTCGCGGTAGACGCGGGCGATCGTGCCCGACGCGAGACCGAGGTCGCCCGCCAGCTGGCGGATCGGCGGCAGGCGGGTGCCCGGCGTGAGCGCCCCGCGCGTGATGAGCCGGACGATCTGGTCCTGCACCTGGCGCCACGGCGCGAGCCCGCTGCCCACGTCGACGACGACCCGGAGCGCGGTCATGCCACCGCGGCGGCCGCGACGTGCCGGTCCGGCCCCAGCACGGCGATCGTGGCGGCCAGGCTCACGACGAACACCAGCACCGGGCCCAGGCTCAGCGTCTGGGAGGCCTGGGGCAGCGCGGCCGGGACGAGGATGGCGAGCCCGGTGGCGACGCGTGCGCTGCGGGCCCGCAGCACGAGGTCGACCGCGGCGTCCCCGGCGGCGGGCCGGCGCAGGGCGAGCAGCACCACCGCGGCCACGATGAGCGTGCAGCCGGCGTCCACGCCCAGCCACGCCCAGTCCCGCGCGAGCACGGCGCGGACCACGCCCCCGGCGACGGCGAGCGCGAGCAGGACGAGCGCCCAGACGGGCACGAGGTCGCTGACGCCGCGGTGCCGCAACATCGCCTCGCGGCGGGGACCGGCCGGAGGCCGCCAGCCGAGCAGTTCGCCGAGCAGGCCGCCCACCAGGACCGTCCACACGAGAGTCCAGTCGTCCGCCCGCGCGAGGCCGGCGGCGTCGCCGAGCAGGGGCAGTGCCAGGAACAGCCAGGGGTACCAGAACCTGCGGCGCTTGAGGTAGCGGACCGCTTCCGCGGTGTCCACTTCGGACGGTTCGGGCACGCCCCAGCGCACGAGCAGGCGGCGGCCTTGCTTGGGCCCCGGCCACAGCACGACGAGGAGCACCAGGCCGAACAGGCCCAGCAGCACCGCCACGGCCAGGATGTTGTCGAGCGCCATCGGGCACCTCCTTGTATCAAGGGGATGCTACAAGCATTCGGGGGTCCGGCGCGCCCGTCCTGCCCGGCTGGACGGCCGGCGGTGGTCGTTGGGGAAGCGCGCTCCCGGCCCGGGAACGCCGCTCACCGGCGTGGTTCGAGGTTCTCCAGCGCCTGTTTCGCCAGCTCGTCCCCGCGGTCGGCGGCCCGCTGGTACCACGCCCGGCCCTCCGCGAGGTTCCCGCGCCGCCAGTGCAGCGCCCCCAGGTTCACCTCCGCGGGCAGGTGCCCGGCCTCCAGCGCCCGGTGGTACCAGCGCTCGGCCTCCGCGAACACACCCCGGTCCTGCAGCAGCGTGCCCAGGTTCAGCATCGCCTCCGGCAGGCCGTGCTCGGCGGACCGGCGGTACCACACCTCGGCGTCACCCGGCCGCCCCCGCTGCTCCAGCAGCACCGCCAGCCCGAACTCCGCGACCCTGCCGTTCTCCGTCTCCGCCGCCCGGCGGAACCACGTCTCCGCCGCGTCGAGATCGCCCTGGTTCCACAGGTTCCGCGCGAGGTCGAGCGCCGCCTGGCCGTCACCCATCTCGGCCGCCAGCCGGCGCAGCGCCTCCACGTCCGGGCGGTGCGGCGCGTTCTCCTCGGTCTGCGACAACAGCCCCATCAACCGCACCGCGGCCGGATCCCCGGACAGCGCGACCTTGCGCAACAACGCCGCCCCGCGCTTGCGGTCCCCGTGCAGCAACTCCAGCACGGCCTCCTTGCGCAGCCCGTTCGGATCACCCGCCGCGGCGGCCCGCTGGTAGGCCGCGCGGGCCTGGTCGATCCGCCCCGTCTGCGCCAGCAGCCCGCCGAGGTTGGTCATGCCCGTGGTGTCCCCGGCCTCGGCGGCCCGCTGGTACCACTGCTCGGCGACCTGCACTTCGCCCCGGTTCTCGGCGAGCGTGCCGAGGTTGGACATCGCCCAGCCGTTGCCCGCCTCGGCGGCCCGGAGGTACCACTGCTCCGCCACCGCCTGGTCCCCGGCCGCCTGCGCCGCCCACCCGAGGTCGAACAACGCGTGCTGGTCGCCCCGCTGCGCGAGCCGCTGCCACAGGTTCGCCGCCTCCGACAGCCGCCCGAACCGGACCGCCGCCCTGGCGATGCGGAACGTCTGGTCCGGCGTCAGCGCGTGCGCGCCCAGCAGCCGCTGCCACACCGGCTCCGGCACGTCACCACCGGTCTCGGCGGCGTCCACGAGGTAGTCGAACGCGACGTAGCGGTCCGGCCCGGCGGGCTTGAGGCACGGGCTCGCGCCGCGCACCGGCTGCGTCGCCCACTCCAGTGCCCCCGCCAGGTCCGGCTCGCCGAGGCGGTTGCGGAACCGCGGCGACAGGTAGTGCGGGTGCAGCGCCACCAGCCAGTCCAGCGGCACCGGCTCGAGGTACCCGGCACGCCGCAGGTCGACCGCGGCGCTCACCAGCGCGGCGCCCCGCTCGTTCTCGGCCTCGCGCCACCGTCGCACCGCCTCCGGGCCGGCGGCGATGTGCGCCCCGAACCCGGGCCGCGTCTCGTCGAGCAACGCGCCCGCGATCCGCGGATCCGACTGGAACTGGTGTGCCGCGGCGGTTTCCGTCCGGTCCAGCGCCCGCTCCAGTTCCACCGGCGTGACCCGCGTCAGCACCCGCCGGGCCCGGCCGCCGGGACCGTCGGTGTCGACGCCGAGCGCTTCCCTGGCGCGGGACCGCAGCGTCGCGAGGATCACCGTGTCCGACGGGCCGCGGGTGCACAGGGTGGTCAGGACCCGGTCGTCGAGGCTGTCGGTCGCGAGGTAGCGCTCGAGGTCGTCCAGCCACACCACCGTCTTCGGCGGCAGCGCGCGCGCCAGCTCCCGCAGCGCACCCGCGTCGGCGAGCACGAGCACGTTCTCCCAGCCGAGGCGCTCCGCGTTGCGCAGCACGGCCTCGTACGCGGTGCGGGTCTTGCCCGTCGCCGCGTCGCCCTGGACGAGCACCAGCCCGCCGCGCGCGAGGGCGCGGTCGAGTTCGGCGTCGGCGGTGCGCGGGACGTACGGGGGGAGGGGTGCCCCGCCCGGCAGGAGCCACGCGGGGTGGACGCCGAGCGCCACCGGGTCCAGTTCGCCGATCCGCAGGGTCCGGATCGCCCTCGCCGGGGCGGACGCCGGCCGCGCCGGCACCGGCGGTGGCGGATCGGGGCGCGGCGCGCGCCGGGGCGGCCGGAACGCGAGCAGCACCAGCAGACCGGTCACCGCCGCGGCGACCACCTCGATCGTCCACCCGACGGTGCCGGGGAGCGTGCCCCCGCTCGTGAGCAACCCCGCGGCGACGGCCACCGCGGCGGCGGCGCCCGCACCGACGAGGCGCCATGCTCTGCTTCCGGACTCGAACGACATCGCGGTAACTTTCCCATAGCCGGTGCGGTCCGCGGATGTCTGTTCAGCAACAGCGCGAGCGGTCCAGAGTGGTCACCGAGGCGTTACCGACAGCGACGCGCGGCACGGGTTCACGCAGCCGGGGATCGGCGCTGGTGGTGGCCACGCGGACGGGCCCGCCGTGGGCGACGAGGACCAGTTCGCCGTCGTGCGCGGCGTAGCGGTTCAGTGTCGTGTGGATGCGTTCGTAGAGCTCCGCGATGCTCTCGCCGCCTTCGGGCCGCCGCCACGGTTCGCGCCACAGGCGGTCGATCTCGTCCTGCACGGTGCCTTCACCGAGCCGGTCGGTGAAGCGACGTCCCTCCAGGTGGCCCAGGTGCTGTTCCCGCAGTGCCGGGTCTTCCCGGACGGGCAGCCCGAGCGCCCGGGCGATGACGTCGGCGGTCGCCCTGGCGCGGGGCAGGTCGCTGCTGAAGATCGCCGAGACGGGCCGCCGCACGAGCAACTCCGCCGTCTCCGCCGCTTGCCGCAGCCCACGCGCGGTGAGCGAACCGGCCTCGGCGGACTGTCCCTGCGCGCGCCCGGCGAGGTTCCATTCGCTTTCGCCGTGGCGCACCAGGTGCAGCACCGCCATCAGAACTGCAGCCGCGGGTCGTCGTAGTTCTTGAACTCGATCACGTTGTTCGACGGGTCGGCGAGCGCGATCGTGCGGTGCTGCTCGGCCGTGCCCTCGAAGCGGAGCGCGGGACCGGCCAGCACGCGCAGCTTGCGGTGCTCGACGAGCCGCAGCAACCGGTCGAAGTCCTCGGCCGCGGCGAAGCTCACGCCGAAGTGCCGCGGGTACATCACGGGCTCCTCGGGCACGTCGTCGGACAGGTGGCACACGAGCTGGTCGCCGAAGAAGTCGAAGGTGACGCGGTCGTCGTAGCGGCGGGCGAGCTTCGCGCCGAGGCCGAAGACGTAGAACTCCACCGCCTCGTCGAGGTCCTTCGCCGGGACGGCGATGTGGCAGGCGTCGTGGGTGTTGCGCATTCTCTCTCCTTTGTGGACGGTTCAGGCGGGCACGGCGACGGGGGTGAGCTGCAGCAGCGTGTCGCCGCGCAGCCCGCGCCGCAGGGTCTCCACGCCGACCAGGTCGGCGGGCGCGATGTTGCCGAGGTTCACGTCGGGCCCGAGTGCGCGGATCAGCTCGACCTGCAGGTCCTTCGTGGGGGCCTCGAACAGCAGCCGCCCGGCGTCGATCCGCGCCAGCACGGCACGCAGCACGTCGTCACGCAGGTGCCCGTCGGGCGTGGCCATCCCGCTGCGGCCGCTCTCGCGCGTCTCGGTGATCACCAGTTCGGCCCCGGCGTCCAGGTCCTCCCGGATCGCACCGGCCCAGTCGGCGGGGGACAGCCGCGCGGAGCGTTCGGCGTCCTTGTAGCCGACCTCCGCCAGCACCGGCCGGTACCGGGACATCCGCCGCACCCACTCCGCTTTGCCTTGCTGGTCAAGGGGAATAGTCCCGTTGGACACCTCGACGTGGGTGGCGCCGGTGCGCTCGACGAGTGCCAGGTAGTCGTCGACCCGGTCCTGCACGAGGTACCACTCGAACAGCGTGCCGCCGAAGTAGAAGCCGATCCCGGCCTCTCGCAGCACGGCGATCTTGCGGTGGAGTTCCCTGGTGACGAGCGCGGTGCCCCAGCCGAACTTGACCAGCCCGACGAGCTCGCCGTGGCTGGCGATCACGTCGGTGAACAGTCCCGTCGGCAGGCCGGTGTCGATCATCATCGTGGTGCGGCTCATCGGGCTCCTCCTGAGTTCACGAGCGCGAGTTCGGGGGCGGGGGCGGGCCGGGACGCCCGTGCGCGGGCGCGGCCGGTGAGCGCGAGGCTCGCCGGGGTGCGCCGGGCGGCGGCGGTGACGACCCCGGAGACGAGGTAGAGCAGGGGTAGCGCGACGACCACGAGCACGCCGAGCACGACGGCGTTCGGCACCGTCTGGGCGAAGCCGACGAGCCCGATCGAGGTGGCGCCGAGCAGCGCGCCCTGCAGGACCAGCGGGTGCAGCAGGTAGATGCCGAACGAGGCGTCCGACGTCGCGGTGACGAGCTTTTCCCCGAAGCGGCCGCTTTCCTGCCACCGCAGCCCGGCGGCGAGGAACGCCCACGCGATCGCCACGCTCTCGGCCGCGACGACGGGCTGGAACACCACGCTCGCCTGCAACGGCGGCTGACCCAGCGCGTACACGTGCACCAGGTAGACGGCCACGCTCAGCGTGATCATGGCCGCGCACGCGGCGAACACCGCCCGTGCGTGCCGCCGGGTCCAGGTCACGAGCGCGTCCCGGTGCCACGCGGCGATCGAGCCCGCGAGGACGTACCCGAGGTAGCTGGGCAGCAGCGCGTCGGGCGTGCGGACCCAGCCCGTCAGCGGGCCGAGGTCCCACTGCTGCTGCACGGCGTAGGTGAAGGTCAGCTGGAACACCGCCGCACCCGCGAGCAACGCGCCGTGCCACCGCTCCGTCGCCCGCAGCAGTGCCCTGATCAGCGGGAACACCAGGTAGATCTGCATCGAGACGAGCAGGAAGTACAGGTGGTACCGCGCGGTGCCGGTGAGCAGCTGGTGCAGCAGGTTCTCGCCGAGGAACGGGCCACCGTCGGCGAGGAAGTACAGCACCGTCCACACCACGTAGGGCACCACGACGAACAGGTAGCGCCGCCGCCAGAACCGCGGCCAGCGCACCTGCTTCCGGCCCGTGCTGTAGGTCAGCACGAACGCGGTGAGCAGGAAGAACACCTCGCGGCTGACGTGGAAGACCATGCCCAGCGCGCCGTCGAGCACCGTCGGCGGCACGGGCGCGAGCGCCAGCACGTGCGTGCCGATGACCAGGCCGACGGTCAGCACCCGGATCAGGTCGACGTAGTGCAGGTGCTCGCCGCGGGCGCTCACGCCTTGCCCGCCAGCTCCGCGCGCAGGGCCCGCCGCAGCACCTTGCCCGTCGGCCCGAGCGGCAGCGCGTCGGTGACCTCGACGACGGTGGGCCGCTTGTAGCGCGCCAGCCGCTGCTCGCACCAGGTGCCCAGTTGCCTTTTGAGGGCGTCGGCGTCCGGTTCGCGGGTGGTCACGAACGCGACCGGCACCTGACCGAGGCGCTCGTGCGGCGCGCCGACCACCGCCACCGCGGCGACCCCGGGATGCGCGAGCAGCACGTTTTCCACTTCCTGCGGGTAGATCTTCTCGCCGCCCCGGTTGATCACGTCGTCCGCGCGGCCCGCCAGCCGCAGGAACCCGGCCTCGTCACGGATGCCGACGTCGCCGGTGTGCAGCCAGCCGTCGTCGTCACGGGCGGGGCGGGTCCGTTCCGGCCCCCGCTCGGTCAGCTCCAGGTACCGCGACACGATCTGCGGGCCGCGCAGCAGCACCTCGCCTTCCTCGCCCGGTCCGGCTTCGCGGCCGTCCGGGCCGGCGACGACGAGGTCCAGCTCGACCGGCAGGCCCACCGACCCGGCCCGGCGCCGCGCCGGGTCGAGCGGGTTCGCCGTGATCTGCCCGGCCGCCTCGGACATGCCGTAGGTCTCCAGCACGCCGATCCCGGTCCGCTCGGCGAAGGCCGTCGCGGTCGCGGGCGGCAGTGGAGCGGACGCCGAGCGCGCGAACCGGATGCGGTCGGTGACGTGCTCGGGCGGGGCCGGGCGTGCCGCGAGCGACGCCAGCACGGCGGGAACCGCGTTGAGCCACGTGGGGGAGTGGCGTTCCACGCGCGCCCAGTACTCGCCCGCGTCGAACCGCCGGTCCAGCACCAGCGACGCCCCGCTGACCACGGTCGCGAGCAGGCCCATCACCTGGGCGTTGACGTGGAACAACGGCAGCGGCGTGTACCCGCGCTCGCCGGGGCCGAAGCGGTGGTGCCGCGCGACGCGGGCGGCGGCGTGCAGCAGCTGCCGCTCGGTGAGCGGAATGCCCTTGGGGCGCCCCGTGGTCCCGGAGCTGGTGAGCAGGACTGCCGGCCGCAGCGCGGCGTCGTCGCTGGGCAGGGCCGCCGTGGTGGCGGACCAGATCCGCCGCGGGCCGGCGAGGTCCACCAGCACGGTGTCCACCTCGGGCCGGATGACGGGGTCCGCGGCGTCGGTGGCGAGCACGTCCACCCGCAGCCGCGCCAGCACGTCGGACAGCTCGGCCGCGGTGAGCCGCGGGTCGACGGGGGCAGCGGTGAGGCCCGCGGACAGGCAGCCGAGGTAGGCGGCGGTGAAGGCCAGCGGGTCGGCGACGACGAGCCCGACCCGGCTGCCGGGCGGGGCGAGACCGTGCCACCGGGAGGCGTGCCCGGCCACCGCACGCCAGGTCAGTGCCCGTCCGTCCTCGCCGGACAGGAACGCGGCCTCCTCCGGCCGCTCGCCCGCCCGGGTGGACAACAACCGGGACACCGTCATGAAAACCTCCTCGCGCGTTCCGCCGGACACGGAGCGAGTTTCGTCCGTGTTCCTAGGAGCCCGCTGGCAGGCGGATGAGAGGGAGCTGAGAACGCCCGCGGCTCACGCTTTTTTCGCGGTCGTTCCGGCACACTGGTGGTCATGAAAAGGCGGCGCTACCGGCGGTTTCCGCGCGCAACTGGACAAACAGGACTGTTGGTGGCGTGCCTCGCCGCGTTCGTCACACTGGCCGCCTGCGCCGCCCCCGCCGCGAGCGCGCCGTCCGCGCCCGCCGCCCACACGGCGCCGGCGCAGCCGGCCGTCACCGCCGCCACCACGACGGTGCAGCGCCACCTCACCGTGGCGGGGACGAAGCGGACGTACCTCGCAGTCGGTCCTTCCTTGCACCACAAGGGACTTCCCCTGCTCGTCGTGCTGCACGGCCGCGGCATCACCGCGCAGCAGGAGTCGGCGCGGACCGGGTTCCTGCCCTACGCCCAGCGCGGGCTGGCGGACATCGTCTACCCCTCCGGGATCTCCCAGTCGTGGAACGCAGGGCACGGCTGCTGCGGGGTGGCGGGCCGGGAAGGCGTGCCCGACACCGCGTTCGTGACCGCCGTGGTTTCCGACGCTTCCCGGTACTTCGCGAGCGATCCGCGCCGGGTCTACCTGGTGGGCTACAGCAATGGGGCGAAACTGTCGTTCGAGGAGGTTTGCGCACATCCAGGGATCTTCGCCGGAATCGCGACCTACGGGGCCGTTCCGCTCGCCGACTGCCCCGGCGGCGAACCGGTCTCGGCACTGCTCGCCGCGGGCACGGCCGACCCGCTGGTGCGCGCCGAACACGGTTCGCCCAGCGCCACCGCGGCGCTCGCCCAGGCGATCTCGCAGTGGCAACGCCGCGACAGCTGCCCGGGCGCGCCGAGCACGAGCCACACCGGCCCGCTGACGCTGTCGACGTGGACCGGGTGCGCGGCGGGCACGCAGCTGGCGTCGGCCGTCTACAACGGACTGACGCACTACTGGCCCACCGCGGGCCACATCTCCGCGCCCTACACCACGGCCGTCAGCGAGCAGGCCGCGGCGGCGACGGTGATGTGGGACTTCCTGAGCAGGCAGCGGCTGACGTGATCACTGCGCGTCGAACAGGGCGCTGACCGACTCACCGTTGTGGATGCGGCGCATCGCCTCCGCCAGCGCGGGCGCGATGGACAGCACGGTCAGCTTCGGCGTGGTCTCGTCGGGGCGCACCGGCACGGTGTTCGTGCAGACGATCTCCACCACGTCGGGCTGGTCCGCGATGCGCTTGAGCGCCCCGTCCGCGAACAGCCCGTGCGTGCACGCCACCCGGATCGACCGCACACCCATCTCCCGCAGCCGCGCGAGCAGCTCCAGCACCGTGCTGCCCTTGGCGATCTCGTCGTCGAGCACGATCACGTCCCGCCCGGCGACCTCGCCGATGATCGACGTGATGCTCACCCGGTCGTCGGCGAAGCGTTCCTTCGCCCCGGCCGCGACGGGCACGCCGAGCAGGCGCGCGAAGTGCGACGCGGGCTTGGCGTTGCCGAGGTCGGGGGAGACGACGGTGGTGTTGCCCAGGTCGTGGCGGCGGAAGTGCCGGGCCAGCTCCCGCAGCGCGTGCAGGTGGTCGACCGGCACGCTGAAGAACCCGTGCACCTGCGGCGAATGCAGCGTCATCGCGAGCACCCGGTTGGCGCCGGCCGTCACCAGCAGGTCCGCCACCAGCCGCCCGCCGATCGAGATCCGCGGCGCGTCCTTCTTGTCCGACCGCGCGTACGCGTAGTGCGGCATCACCACGGTCGTACGGGCCGCCGAGGCGCCCCGCGCGGCGTCGAGCATGAGCAGCAGCTCGACGAGGTGCTCCTGCACCGGGGCGACGATGGGCTGGATGAGGAACACGTCCCGCTCGCGGCAGTTGGCCTGCAGCTGCACCTCGAGGCAGTCGTTGGCGAACCGCCGCACGCTCACCGGGTGCAGGTCGACGCCGAGGTGGGCACAGATCTCCTCGGCCAGCTCGGGATGGGCACTACCGCTGAAAACGGCGATCTCGCGCACGCCCGGAATGCTACCCGGGCTTTCGTGGGGTATGCCTGACGCGTGATCCCCGTCCACGACGTCAACCCGCTGCGCCGCACGCCCTGGCTGACCTACGCCCTCGTCGCGGCGAACGTGGTGGTGTTCCTGCTGATGCCCGCCGCGGCGCACACGCTCGTCGGCAACCCCGGCCTGGCACAGCTGTGCGACCTGCAGGCGTTCGTGGAACGGTGGGGTGCCGTCCCCGCCGAGCTGCTGCGCAACCAGGGACCCGCGCTCGTGCCCACCGGCCGCGCCGTGCTCACCCCGCAGGGCGCGGGCTGCCTGCTCGGCCCGCCCGGCTACGGCAAGTCGCCCGTGTTGTCGGTGCTGACGTCGATGTTCCTGCACTCCAGCTGGACGCACCTGCTCGGCAACATGCTGTTCCTCGCGATCTTCGGCAACAACATCGAGGACCGGCTCGGCCGCGTGCGGTTCCTGCTGTTCTACCTCGTGTGCGGGTACGCCGCGGGCTACGGCTTCGCGCTCACCGACCCGTCTTCGACGCAGCCGCTCGTCGGGGCGTCCGGCGCGATCGCGGGCGTGCTCGGCGCGTACCTGGTGATCTACCCCCGTGCCCGCGTGTGGGGGCTGATCCCGGTGCTGTTCTTCCTGCCGTTGCGCGTGCCGGCGTGGCTGATGCTCGGCATGTGGTTCGTCCTGCAGGCGTTCTACGCGACCGGCTACGGCACGGCGCAGGCGGGCTCGGTCGCCTACGCCGCGCACGTCGCCGGGTTCCTCGTCGGCGCGCTGCTGGGGTTCACCCTGCGGCGGCGGAGGCCTCCTCGCGGCGCGCCCGGTCCAGCCTGGCCGGGACGTTGAACCCGACCAGCAGCGCCGTGACCAGCGTCAGGCCGCCCGCGAGCCACACCAGTGCCGGGCCGAGCCCGATGTGCGCCGAAACCTGGGCACCGGCGAGCGGGGCCACGGCGCCGCCGAGCGCGCCGACGTTGTAGGTGAAGCCGAGGCTCGCCGCGCGCACCCGGACCGGGAAGTGGTCGCCGATGTACTTCGGCAGCAGGCCGGAGATGCCGGAGCTGGTGGCCTGCAGCGCGAACAACAGCACCCACACGGCGACGACGTTGCCCCCGCCGAGCGCGAACGCGGGGAACACGAACGCCAGCGACAGCACGAGCCCGCCGACGTAGGTGGTGCGCGTGCCGAACCGGTCGCCGACGATCCCCGCGAGGCACGAGCCCGCCGCGTAGCCGAGCCCGGCCCAGGTCAGCGCGTTGGCGACCTGCCCGGCGTCGTAGTGCAGCGCGGTCTTGAGGTAGGTGGGCAGCAGCGACTGGATCGGCCAGGAGTAGAGGAAGGCGCAGAACACGGTGGCCATGAGGCCGACGGCCATCGCCCACGAGCGGCCCGCGACCTGCACGGCGAACGCGACGAACCCGGCGACGCAGAGCGCGATGTACAGCGGGTAGAGCGAGCCGGCGTGCCCGGAGAAGATGAGCACGAGGCAGACGGCGATCACCACGCCGATGACGACGTTGACGGCGGTCCACCGGCGGTTCAGCAGCGCCGTGGCGCTCGTGCTGCCTTCCCGGCGTGCGGCGACCTCCTCGGTCCAGTCCTGCGCCTCGGGCAGGGCGCGGCGCAGCCACAGCGCGACGAGCACGGGCACGATGCCGATCCAGAACAGCCACCGCCAGCCCAGGTGCGGGACGACGAGGTCGTACGCGCGGGCGGCGAGGATCGTGCCGACGGGGTAGGCGGACAGCAGGAAGCCGCTCGCGCGGTTGCGCAGGTGCTTCGGCCAGCTCTCCAGGACGTAGGTGCTGCTGGAGCCGTACTCGCCCGCCATGCCGATGCCCACGATCGCCCGGAAGACGAACAGGGACCAGTAGCTCCAGGCGAAGCCGCAGAGCGCGGTGCCCACGGCGTAGCAGACGATGCTGAGGATCATGGCGGGGCGGCGGCCGAAGCGGTCGCCGAAGGCGCCGAGCGCGAGCCCGCCGAACCAGCGCGACACGAACGCGGCGGACACGAGCGTCGCGGCGCCGGCCAGCGACAGGTGGAACTCGGTGCGGATCTCGGTGAGGACCAGCGTGATGATCACGAAGTCGAAGCCGTCGAGCAGGTAGCCCAGCCAGGCGGCGCCGAACGCCTTCCACCGCCCTGGTCCGAGCTGGCGGTACCAGGGGATGCGGGGGGAACTCATGGTCACCTCTTCGTCGAGGAGTGGTAGGACGTTGGACGTCATATGATGCGCCGGTACGCTAGCCCAGAACGTCGAAGTGAGGCAAGAGTGCGCACCACACGCAGCCAGGAGCTGGTCGATTCCATCGTCGAGCTGATCGACCGGCGGCAGCTGCGGCCGGGTGACCCGCTGCCGCCGGAGCCGCGGCTGATGGAGGAGTTCGGGGTGGCGCGGAACTCGGTGCGGGAGGCGCTGCGGACGTTGCAGGCGCTGGGGATCGTGGAGATCCGGCACGGGTACGGCACGTTCGTGGGGGAGGCCAGCATGGCGGCGCTGAGCCCGTCGCTGCTGTTCCGCACGAGGGCGCGGTCGAGGGACGATCTGCGGGGGCTCAGTGATCTGCTGGAGGTGCGGCAGATACTGGAGACGGAGCTGACGCGGCGCGTGGTGGGGGACGGGAAGCTGCTGAGCGCGCTGGGGGAGTGTGTCGACCGGATGGCCGACCCGGCGACCGCGCCCGCCGCCGACCGCCGTTTCCACGAGCTGATCGGCGAGGCCGCGGGCAACGAGCTGGCGCTGGAGCTGATCCGCCTGTTCTGGGACGTCTACCGGCAGACCGAGTCGCACGTGGGCGCGCCGACGTCGCAGCCGGAGGGCCTGGTGGCCAAGCACCAGGAGATCCTGGAGGCCATAGCGGCCGCCGACCCCCGCGCGATCGGCGAAGCCGTGAGCCGCCACTTCGACGAGATCCGGCAGCGCATCGCGGCGGGGTGAGGCCGGGGTGGGGTTGGGCTGCTGGGTTTGGGGCTCCGGCGTGGGTTGAGGCGGGGTGGGGTTGGGCTTGCGGTTTGCTGCGTGGGGGTTGGGGCTGACGGCTCGAGCTGGTTGGGCCTGGATGGTGTTCGGCCTCCGGCACTGGTGGCGCGGTCTGGCCAAGGCGGTCTTGGTGTGGGTGAATTCAGGATCGGTTCCTTGCTCCCGTTCCGGAAGCAAGGAAAGGTCAATTCCGCCAGCCGTCGAGGCATGCCGTGAAATCGGGCAAATGGCGCCTTCGCAGAATTAGGCTGGCGCCCTTCCCGATTTTCTAGGCGGCGCTCTCCCGATTGCCAGGACGTCCGACGGTTCGGAGTGGATGGGAATCCAGCTTCCGCGCCAGAAGGAATGAGGATTTCGACGTGATCAGGACGAAATTCCCAGGCGGAAACCGGCTCCGCTGCCTTCCCGCCGCTCATCGCCGCATGGCGTGGAAGCCCTCCTCGCCGCGGCCGCTCAGGCTGGCTTGCCCTTGTTCCTTGCCTTGTCTCGCCGTAGCCCCTCCGCTGCCACTTCGCCCCTTGACCCCGGCCCGCTCCAGCGGCAACATAGGACGTCCAACGTCCTATGTCCTGATCGGAGTTTCATGCCTGCCCCCGTCCCCGACCACGGCGTCATCCCGCCGCTGTGCACGCCGCTCACGCCAGGGCGCGAGCTGGACGTTCCCTCGCTGGAACGGCTCACCGGCTTCTTGCTCGACGCGGGCGTGCACGGGCTCTTCGTCACCGGTTCGACGGGCGAGGTGGCCTACCTGACCGACGACGTCCGCCACCGGGTGCTCGACGTCGTCACCTCCGTCGCGGCCGGGCAGGTGCCCGTGCTGGCCGGCGTCGTGGACACCACCACGCCCCGCGTCATCGCGCAGGCCCGTGCCGCCCAGGCACACGGGGCGGACGCCGTCGTCGCGACGGCACCGTTCTACGCGCCCACCGCGCCCGTCGAGTTCGGCACGCACTTCCGCGCCATCCGCGCCGCCGTCGACCTGCCGCTCGTCGCCTACGACATCCCCGGCTCGGTGCACGCCAAACTGCCCGCGCACACCGTCGCCGAACTGGCCGCCGACGGCACCCTCGACGGGCTCAAGGACTCCAGCGGGGACCTCGACGGCCTCCGCGCCGTGCTCGAACTCGTCGACACCACGCGTTTCCGGGTCTTCACCGGCTCCGAGACCATGGCAGACGTCGCCGTGTTCCTCGGTGCGCACGGGCTCGTCCCCGGCCTCGGCAACGTCGACCCCCACGGCTACCTCCGGCTCTGGAACGCCGCCAGCCGGGGCGACTGGGCCGAGGCCGCGACCGAACAACGCCGCCTGCGCGCCCTGTTCCGGATGATCACCGTCGGCGGCGCGGACCTCGGGCCCTACGCCTCCGCGATCGGCGCGTTCAAACACGCGCTCGTCGCCCGCGGGATCCTGGCCCACGGCACCACGAGCCTGCCCATGCACCCGCTCGGCGAACGCGAGCAGGCCGAGGTGCGCGAGCTCCTCGCCGCGGCCGGGCTCTCCGCCATCCACGGCTGACGGGGCCGGGGCGGAACGGCGACCGCCGGGGCAGCGCGAGCAAGCGGTGGCCGCACGGGGGAGGGTCGGTCCGGCGGGCGAGTTGTGGTGGCTTCGTGGACCGGCGCCGCTGGGAACCGGTGATGGGGACCGCGCGGGGAGGGCTGGCCGTATCCGGCGGGGCGAGTTGCGGTCGTCTCGTGGACGGGCGCCGGTGGGAACCGGTGATCGTGGCTGCAGGGGAGGGTCGGCCGCATTCGTCACTGGCGGGGCGAGTTGCGGTGGCCTCGTGGTCGGGCCCGCTGTCGCCGCTGGGAGGCGACGATGGTGGCCACAGGGGCACCCGCGGCTGCCGAGCCGAACTGCGACGACCCCGCAGTCGGGCCCACCGACGCGGCTCACCGTCGCCGGGAACGACGCGGGGCCGGGAACGACGCTCGCAGCCCACCCCGCAACACCCCCGCCACACCCACGCACCACCCCCGAAAAACCGCGCCGCCCGTGGAGGCGGGCGGCGCGGTCCGGGGTAGGGCGTCCCCCGGCTTTCAGCCGCGCGGGGTGGGGGCCGCCGCCGGGGACACGATGTCCGTCGCGAGCGGGGCGACCGCCGCGAGGATCCGGTCCACCAGTTCGGGCGGCACCCCGGCGTCGCGCAGGGAAGCGGCGAGCAGGGTGGCCACGCGGTCGAAGTGGTCCTGGCCGATGCCGCGCCCGCGGTGCGCCTCCTTCATGCTCAGCCCCTCGTAGTGGTCCGGACCACCGAGCGCGCCGGAGAAGAACTCGACCTGCCTGCCCTTCAACCGGTTCAGGTTGGCACCGGCGAAGAAGACCCGCAGCTCCGGATCCGCCAGCACCCGGTCGTAGAAGTCCTCCACGACCGCGCTCAACGCCTCCTCGCCGCCGATCTGCTCGTAGATGCTGCTCATGGCCGCCTCCGCTCCGGTGGGCTGAACTGGGTGAGCTTGTCGATCTCCTCCGCGAACGCGTCCGAGGCCGCGTGCAGCTGGACCTGCACCGCGTGGCAGAACGCCCGCAGCCACGCCATCCGCCGCTCCATCTCCTCGAGCTCCGCCGTGTGGTCGGGCCCGGCGTCGGCGCGGTACGCGCGCACCGCCTCCCGCGCCGCCACCTCGGCCCGCTGCTCCGCGTCCCGCAGCAGCGTGGTCGCCTGCCGCCGCGCGTCACCGGTGAGCCGACGGCAGTGCGCCTCCGCCTGCGCGATGTAGGCCTCCGCCTGCAACTGCGCCTCGGACAGCAGGGTCACCGCCTCGACGTCCACTTGCGCGGGCAGTAGCACCGGGTCCACGTTCTCGCCGTGGCTGCGGTACCAGTCGCGCAACCGCTCGACCTCCGCGCGCAGCCGCGCGTTCTCGGCCTCACCGGCCGCGATCTCCTCCGCCAGCCGCCGCTGGAACAACTCCACCTCGTCCGGGTCGATCCCCCGCCTGCCCAGCGGCGACTTGCTGAAGGTGATGCTGCGGATCCGCTCGGGGGTCAGGATCCGCCGGGCGGCGGGCTGCCGGGATTCGTTGGCCTGCACTGTCATCGCGGGAAGTCCTCATCCCCTCGTCAAGAAGCCGACCCCGGCCTCCGCCGGGTCCTGGTAACCGGAGAAGTCCTCCCAGTGCACGTGCTCGGCCGCGACCCCCGCGCCCGCCAGCAGGTTCCGCGTGGCCGACACCATCGCGGGCGAGCCGCACACGTAGACCTCCCGTCCCGGCCACGGCCCGTGGCGCACCGCCACCTCGCCGACCGTGCCACGGGGCCCGCCGAACCGCGGATCGTCCGACACCACCGGCACCACGCGCAGCTCCGGCAGCGCCGAGGCCAGCGCGCGCAACGCGGGCAGGTCGTACAGCTCCCGCGCCGTGCGGGCACCCACGTACAGCTCCACCCGCCGGGAGGGCAGCGACTCGTTCGCGATCTGGCCGAGCAGCGCCTTGAACGGCGCGAGCCCGGTGCCTCCCGCGATCAGCACGACGTCCTGCTCGTGCTCGATCGTGAGCCGCGAGCCGACCGGGGCGCCGAGCCGCAGCACGTCGCCGGGCCGGACCGCCTGGACGAGCGCCGAGCTGACCGTGCCGCCGTCGACCATGCGGACGTGCAGCTCCACCAGGTTGTCCTCACGCGGCGCCGTCGCCGGTGAGTAGTACCGCCAGATCCGGGGCCGCAGCGCGGTTTCCACCGAAACGCTCTGCCCGGCCCGGTAACCCAGCGGGCGGTCGGTCCGGATCGTGAGCACCGCGACGTCGAGGCCGCGGCGCTCGTGCCGCAGGACCTCACCGTTCCACCACGCCGGTGTGGTGTGCGCGCTTTCCTTGGCGGCGGCCGTCATCACGTCGGCCACGATCTTGTACGCCGCGGCCCAGTCCGCGGCCAGTTCGGGTGTCCACTCCTCGCCGAGGAAGTGTTCGAGCGTGGTCAGCAGTGCCTGGCCGACCGCGGGGTAGTGGTCCGCGGTCACCGCGAACTTGCGGTGGTCGCGGCCGAGCTGCCGCAGGAACGGGACCGCGGCGTCGAGTTCGTCGACCGAGGCGACGACCCGGCCCAGTGCGCGCACCAGTTTGTCGCGCTGGGCGGACATACCCGCCGGAAACAATTCACGCAGGTGCGGCCGGGTCAGGAACAAGGTCGAATAGAAGAACAACGGGACTCCGCCGCCGAAACCCGCGACGGTGTTCCAGCTGCTGCGCAGCCGAGCGGTGTCCACCGGAGATCCTGCATCCCTTCGGAAAAACGGTGAGCTGGTGCGGAGAAGGGTAGGTGCCGCGCAATTTGCATTCAAGGGGTTGCGGCCGCCGGGAAAAAGTCACGGAAGCGCTTTCCAGTACGGGCAGCGGGTAACGCTCACCCATCGTCGAATTCGCACAACGCGCAGAGTGAGCGGAATCGCGGTTTTGTACCTTCCGGGCACAAGGGACCGGGCGTCATCGCCCGGCGGCGTAGCCCTGCATTCCCCGGGGGTTCGCGGCGGCCGAAAGCACGCCGGTCTCCGGGTCGCGTGCCACGGCGCACAACCGCCCTTCAGACCAGGGGCCGCCCACGGTCACCACGTGCCCGCGTTCCCGCAGCGCCCCGATCACGTCGTCGCCGATGCGCGATTCGACCGTGACGCCGCCGGGCACCATGCCACGCGGGTAGAACGACCCCGGAAAACTGTCGGTGTGCCAGTTCGGGGCGTCGATGGCGCCCTGCAGGTCGAGTCCGCCACGCACCTGCTCCCGCAGCGCCACGGCGAGGAAGAAGTGGAAGTTCCACTGGTCCTGCTGGTCGCCGCCGGGGGTGCCGAACGCCATGACCGGCACCCCGTCACGCAGGGCGAGCGACGGCGTGAGCGTCGTGCGCGGGCGCTTGCCGGGAGCGAGCGAGTTCGGCAGGCCGGGGTCGAGCCACGCCATCTGCAGGCGGGTGCCGAGCGGGAAGCCCAGGCTCGGGATGACGGGGTTGGACTGCAGCCAGCCGCCGCTCGGGGTGGCCGCGACGAGGTTGCCCCAGCGGTCGGCGACGTCGACGTGGCAGGTGTCCCCGCGCGTCGCGCCGTCCTTCGCGACGGTCGGCTCGCCCGCTCCGGCGGGGGTCAGGATCGTGCCGCCCGCCGCGACGAACTCGGCGTGCTTGCTCAGCCGCGGTTCACGGCCTCCCGGGCGGCCGGGGCGCAGCTCGTGCGACGCCTTCTCGCCGATCAGCGCGCGACGGGAATCGTTGTATTCACGGGAAAGCAGCGCCTCGACAGGTACATCAGTGCTGTCCCCGTACCACGCCTCGCGGTCGGCCATCGCGAGCTTGGTGCCCTCGATGAGCGTGTGGTAGTAGTCCGGCGTGCCATAGTCGAGTTCGCCGGGCAGGAGCGTGAGCTGCTGGAGGAACACCGGTCCCTGGCTCCACAGCCCCGGTTTCGCGATCGTCCAGCCGTTCCAGTCTGCGGTCACCGGGTCCTCGTACGTGGCGGAGAACGCGGCGAGGTCGTCGCCGGTGAGCGTACCGGCGTGCCGTTGCCCGGAAGTGTCCATTGTGGACCTGGCGGCGAACTCGGCGATCGCATCGGCGATGAAGCCCTCACGCCACACCCGGCGTGCGGCCTCGATCTGGTTCTCACGATCACCCGCAGCGGCTTCCGCCTCGGCGAGCAGCCGCCGCCACGTCTCCGCGAGCGCGGGGTTTTTCAGCAGCTCACCGGGCTTCGGCGCCCGCCCGCCGCGCAGGTAGACCTCCGCCGAGGTGGTCCACTCGGTCTCGAACAGCTCACGCACGGTCTCGACGGTCGCGCCGATGCGCTCGACCGCGGGCACGCCGTGCTCGGCGTAACCGATGGCGTAGCGCAGCACCTCGCGCAGGGACTTCGTGCCGTGGTCGCGGAGGAGCAGCAGCCACGCGTCGACCGCGCCGGGCACGGCGGCCGCGAGCGGGCCGGTGCCGGGCACGAGGTCCAGCCCGAGGGACGTGTAGTGCTCGATGGTCGCGCCCGCCGGGGCGGGCCCCTGCCCGCACAGCACCCGCGGTGCCCCGCCCGCCGGCGCCACGATGATCGGCACCTCGCCGCCGGGGCCGTTGAGGTGCGGTTCGGCCACGTGCAGCACGAAGGCGGCGGCGACGGCCGCGTCGAAGGCGTTCCCGTCGTCCTCCAGCACCGCCATCGCGGTGGCCGAGGCGAGCCAGTGGGTGGACGACACCATGCCGAAGGTGCCCTGCAGCGTGGGGCGGGTCTGGAACATCCTCGCAGTGTCCCGCGTCAGGGCGCCGGTCGTCCAAGACATGTGTGGCACTACTTCGATAGCGTCCGGCTATGGAACGCCGTCAGCTGGAGTACTTCGTCGCGATCGTCGAGCACGGCGGGTTCACGCACGCCGCCAAGGCGCTCCGGGTGGCGCAGCCCTCGCTGTCGCGGGCCATCGCGAAACTGGAGCACGAGCTGGGCGTCGCCCTGTTCCACCGGGTCGGCCGGCACGCGGTGCTCTCCAGTGCGGGGGAGCTGCTGGCCGACCGGGCGCGGCTGGTGCTGCGGGACTTCGACGCCCTGCGTGCCGCCGCGCGGGCCGTGGGGGACGGGCCGGTGGGCCGGGTGGACGTCGCCGCGACGTCGTCCTCCGCGCTGGAGCCGGTGATCAGCATCGTGGCGCGGCTGCGCCAACGGCACCCGGGTGTCCTGGTCAGCACGTCGTCGGCGGTGTCGGCCGCTGAGGTCGTCGCGATGGTCGCGCAGGGGCGGTGTGAGGTCGGGGTGTGCGGCAGCGCCGAACGCCCGGCGGGGCAGGGGCTCGTGGCGCACCACCTGCGTGACGAGGAGTTCCTGCTCGTGGCCCCGCCGGGGACGGGTGCCGGCCGCGACGGCGTGGTGACTCTCCGCGATCTGACGGACATGCGGTTCGTCGTGACCAAACCCGCGACAGCCGTGCGGGCGCTGTTCGACCGGCTCGCCGAGGCGGTGCCCGGTCTCGCCGTGGCCGCGGAGGTGGGGGACCGCAGCGTCGTGCTGCCCATGGTGCTGCGGGGTATCGGGGCCGGTCTGATGCCCGACGGCTGGGCCGAGCTGGCGCTGCGTGCGGGTGCGGAGGTCTGCCGCTTCGACCCGCCGGAGCGGCTGCCGCAGTGGCTCGTGCACCGGGCGGGCAAGGTCACCCCGGCCACCCGGGCCTTCCTCGACATCGCGCTCCCGGGGGCCGATCGGGCGACCGTTACCAGAACGTGAGAACTCTTCGTGACTGAATCGATCCGGAGATCTTCCACTTCCGCCGTCTCCGGACGTATGTTGTCGCACACAACATTCAAATGTTGCCGACCACAACATTTCCTCTAGGGGACGCAATGAAGCGGAGAAAGACCCTTGCCCTGCTGGCCGCCGGGACGGGCGTGGCCCTGGCGCTGACGGCCTGCGGGGCGAACAGTTCCAGCGGCGGCTCGGGCAGCGGCGACCAAGGGAGCAGCAACAACGGCGGCCCGAAGGTGGGCGTCATCCTCCCCGAGACCGCGACTTCCGCACGATGGGCCGCGTTCGACCAGCCCATGCTGCAGGCGGCGCTCACCAAGGCCGGGCTCAACCCGATCATCGAGAACGCCCAGGGCGACAACCAGAAGTTCTCGCAGTACGCCGACAGCATGCTCAGCCAGGGCGTGAAGGTGCTGATCATCGGTGCGCCCAGCGGTGACGTCGGCGCCACCGTCGAGCAGAAGGCCGCGCAGCAGGGTGTCCCGGTCATCGACTACGACCGGCTCAACCTGGGCGGCAGCGCCAACTACTACGTCAGCTTCGACAACACCCGCGTCGGTGAGCTGCAGGGCCAGGCGCTCGCGGACTCGCTGAAGGACAAGCCGGGCGCGCAGGTCATCGAGATCGAAGGCTCGCCGACCGACAACAACGCGACCCTGTTCCACAACGGGCAGGAGAACATCGTCGGCCCGCTGTACACCTCCGGTGCGCTGAAGAAGGTCGCCAGCCAGGCCATCGACGGCTGGGACAACCAGAAGGGCGGCACCACCTTCGAGCAGCTGCTGTCGGCCAACGGCGGCAAGGTGGACGGCGTGCTCGCCGCCAACGACGGTCTCGCGGGCGCGATCATCACCGTGCTGCAGCGGGCCGGGCTGGCCGGCAAGGTGCCGGTGACCGGGCAGGACGCGAGCGCGGCCGGCCTGAAGGCCATCCTGCAGGGCCTGCAGTACTCGACCGTGTTCAAGCCGATCCAGCAGGAGGCCGACGCCGCCGCGCAGCTGGCCGCCGCGCTGGCCAAGGGTGACACCGCCGCCGCCGACAAGATCGCGACCGCGTCCTCGCAGGACCCGAAGAACGGTCGTACCGTGAAGTCCGTGCTGCTCACCCCGCAGTCGATCACCAAGGACAACGTCAAGACCGTGATCGACCAGGGTTACGTGAAGGCCAGCGAGATCTGCACCGACAGCGCCGCCGCCGTGTGCACCCAGCTGGGCATTTCCTGATCCCTGCGCAGCGGGACCAGCGGGGAAGCGCCGCCCCTCGGCGCTTCCCCGCGCCTGCTGCCCCCGATGATGTGGAGGTACCGCGGTGAACGAGCCGATCCTCGCGCTGCGCGGTGTGAACAAGAGTTTCGGCCCGGTCCACGTGCTGCACGACGTGGACCTCACGGTGCGCCCGGGGGAGGTGACCGCACTCGTCGGTGACAACGGGGCCGGCAAGTCGACGCTCGTCAAGTGCATCGCGGGCATCCACGGCATCGACAGCGGTGAGGTGCTCTTCGACGGCGAGCCCGTGCAGATCCACAACCCGCGCGACGCCGCCGCGCTGGGCATCGAGGTCGTCTACCAGGACCTCGCGCTGGCCGACAACCTGGACATCGTGCAGAACATGTTCCTCGGCCGCGAGCGCACGGCGCGCGGCCTGCTCGACGAGGCCTCGATGGAGCTCGCCGCGCGCAAGACGCTGGCCTCGCTGTCGGTCCGGACGGTGAAGTCGGTGCGCACGCCCGTGTCCGCGCTGTCCGGTGGGCAGCGGCAGACCGTCGCGATCGCCAAGGCCGTGCTGTGGAACAGCAAGGTGGTGCTGCTCGACGAGCCCACCGCGGCGCTGGGCGTCGCCCAGACCCGCCAGGTGCTCGACCTCGTGCGCCGGCTCGCGGAGCAGGGCCTCGGCGTGGTCCTGATCAGCCACAACATGAACGACGTCTTCGAGGTCGCCGACCGCATCGCGGTGCTCTACCTCGGCAGGCTCGCCGCCGACGTGGCGACCAAGGACGTCACCAACAACCAGGTGGTCGAGCTGATCACCGCCGGCCGGTCCGGTGACCTCGGACTGGCCCGGCCCGAAGTCGCGGCCGTGTAAGGGCAGGAAACCGAAATGACTGAGACACCCATCAAGTCTTCCGAGCCCGACTCGGCGATCGCCGACTTCGGGATCGACACCACCTCCCGCACCACCGGCGAGGCGATCGGCGACTACTTCCGCCGCCTGCGCGGCGGCGAGCTGGGCGCCGTGCCCGCGCTGCTCGGCCTGCTGGTGCTGGTGCTGGTGTTCACCGGGCTGTCGGACTCGTTCCTGACGCTCAACAACATCGCCAACCTGTTCGCGCAGGGCGGCGGCCAGACGATCATCGCGATGGGCATCGTGCCGGTGCTGCTGCTCGGCGAGATCGACCTGTCGGCGGGTACCGCGTCCGGAGTGTGCGCCTCCATCCTCGCGCTGCACTGGACGCAGCACGGCAACCTGCTCGGCGCCATGGGGCCGACGATGTTCTACGGCTTCGTCATCGGTGCCGTGGTCGCGATCGCGCTGTGCGCGTGGATGCGGATCTGGATCGGCGCGGCGCTGTCCGCCGTCGCGCTGCTGGTGCTGCTGGTCGGGTTCACGAACAACCCGTGGGTCGAGATCGTCCTCGCGATCACGATCGGCGGCGTGATCGGTTCCATCACCGGCGCGCTCGTGTCCAAGATCGGCATCCCGTCGTTCGTCGTGACGCTGGCGTTGTTCATCGCCTGGTACGGCGTCGTGCTCGCGCTCGTCGGTGAGGGCGGCACGATCACGATCCGCGACAGCAAGGTGCTCTACGACGTCGCGAACGGCAACCTCGGGACCGTGGCCAGCTGGGTGCTGTTCATCGTGGCCGGTGGCGGGTACGCGGTCGTGGTGCTGTTCCGCCACTTCTCGCGGCTGCGGAACGGTCTCGTGGCCCAGCCGACCACGCTCATCGCGATCAAGGTTGGCGCCGTGGTGGTGCTGGGCGCCGTGGCGACCTACCTGCTGACGATCAACCGCTCGCCCAACCCCGACCTCACGACGATCTCGGGTGTGCCGTGGGTGGTGCCGATCATCCTGGTGCTCCTGGTCGCGGGCACGTTCGTGCTCGACCGCACCCGCTACGGCAGGCACGTCTACGCGGTCGGCGGCAACAAGGAGGCCGCGCGCCGCGCCGGTGTGAAGGTCGACAAGATCCGGATGAGCGTGTTCGTGATCTGCTCGTCGGTCGCGGCGATCGGCGCGATCGTCTACAGCTCCAAGGTCGGTTCGGTGGACGGCAACGCCGGTAACGGCAACACGCTGCTGTTCGCCGTCGGCGCCGCGGTCATCGGTGGCACGTCGCTGTTCGGTGGCCGTGGCCGGATCCGGGACGCCGTGATCGGTGGCCTGGTGCTGGCGACCGTCCAGAACGGACTCGGCCTGCTCGGCTACCAGGCGGACACGGTTAACATCATCACCGGACTGGTGCTGCTGGTGGCGGCGGCCGTGGACGCCCTGTCCCGCAGGCGTGCCGCGGCGGCACGCTGAGCTCGGTGGCGTCCGAAGAGGAGACGACAGCAGCAGGGAAGCCTTAGGTGACGACGACTTCGACCTCCGGGACGCGCCCGGACGACGTCCGTCGCCACAACCGGGCGGCCCTGCTGCGCCGCCTCCACGTCGACGGGCCCTCCACCAGGGCCACGCTCGCGACGGCGCTCGGGCTCAACCGCAGCACCATCAAGGCGCTGGTGGACGGTCTCGCCGAGGACGGCGTGGTCGAGGAACGGGTGCCCGCCCAGCGCAGCGGGGCGGGCCGCCCGTCGCTGCTGGTGCTGCCGCAGCCGCAGGCCGCGGTGGTGCTGGCGATCGACATCCGCGTGGAGCGCGCGGCGATGGCGCTCGTGGGCATCGGCGGGCAGATCCTCGGCAGGGACAGCTGGCGCGTGCGCGGCAGCAACGAGCCCCGCGAGGTCTTCACGAAGATCATGGACTACGTCGGCCCGCTGGTCGCCGAGCAGGAGGTCGGGCCGGTCGCGGTCGGCGTGTCCGTGCCCGGCGTGGTGCGGCGGGCCGACGGGTTCGTGCACGAGGCGCCGAACCTGCACTGGAAAGACGTGCCGCTGGGCGCCTGGCTGTCGCACGCGCTGAAGCTGCCGGTGCACATGGGCAACGACGCCGAGCTGGGCGCGCTGGCCGAGCACCTGCGGGGTGCGGCGCGGCGGGCCGACGACGTCGTGTACATCAGCGCCGAGGTGGGCGTCGGCGGCGGGGTGATCTCCAACGGCCGGTCGCTGCGGGGTGTCGGCGGGCACCACATCGGCGAGGTCGGCCACATGGTGGTCAAGCCCGGCGGGCTGCCCTGCTACTGCGGGTCGCGCGGCTGCTGGGAGACCGAGGTCGGCGAGCGGGCGCTGTGCCGGGCGCTGGGCATCGACGAGGACTCACCGGTCGGTGCGATCGTCGCGGAGCTGCGGGCGCTGGCCGCCCAGGGAGACCAGGCACTGGAGCGGCTCGACGAGTTCGTCGAGTGGCTCGCGTTGGGGCTCGGCAACGTCGTGAACCTGCTGTGCCCGCAGCTCGTCGTGCTGGGGGACCTGTTCACGGCCCTGCCCGCCCCGCTGGTGGCGAGGATCCAGGAGACCATGCGCGGCCGCAGCCTCGTCAGCCGGGCCCTCGGCGGCACCGACGTGGTGACGTCGTCACTGGGCTCGGACGCCAAGCTGCTCGGCGCCGCGGAGCTCGCCTTCGAAACCGTCCTGTCGGACTGGTGAGGCGTCAGACCACCTCGGCGAGCTTGCCGGTGGCCACGTCGAACACGAAGCCCCGCACGGCCGTTTCGTCCTCAATGGACTTGCGGAAGCCGTCGTCGGTGAACGTGAGCATGCCGCAGTCGGTGTGGTGGATGAGGATGATCTCCTCGGTGCCGAGCAGCCGCTGGCTGATGGCGAGCGAGCGGATCTCGTCGTCGGTGACCACGCCGCCCGCGTTGCGGATCACGTGCGCCTCGCCCTCGGCCAGGCCCAGCACGCCGTAGACGTTGATCCGGGCGTCCATGCAAGCGACCACGGCGACGTGCTTCGCCGGCGGGAGGGGGAGCGGGCAGGTGAAGGTTTCGGCGTAGCGGGCGTTGTTCGCGAGCAGTTCGTCGGTGACTGACATGGGTGCTCCTCGGTTCGGCCGGCTGTCCGAGTGCACCGCCGCACGCCCGTGCGCGCAACGACGTCCAGATGCTGGGTCGCGTCAGCGGACCAGCCGGAAGAACGAGCGCAGCTCCTCGGCGAACAGCTCCGGCTCCTCCAGCGCGGCGAAGTGCCCGCCGCGGGGCGGCTCGTGCCACCAGCGGATGTCGGTGTAGCGGCGCGCCGCCCACCGGCGGGAGGGCCTCGGCACCTCGCGCGGGAAGACCGAGCAGCCCGCCGGCACGTCGATCGTGTCGTCGGTGGTGCGCGTGAACCACTCCGAGACCTGCCGGAAGCTCTCCCAGTACAGCCGCGCGGAGGACGCGCCCGTGCCCGGCAGCCAGTACAGCATCACGTTGTCCAGCAGCTCGTCGCGGGTCAGCACGTCCGGCCGTTCGGTCCAGGAGCGGAACTTTTCCACGATCCACGCGCACAGCGCCGCCGGTGAGTCCACCAGCCCGTAGCCGAGGGTCTGCGGTTTCGTCGACTGTTCCGCCGAGTAGCCGGACTCGTGCTCCCCGGCGTGCTCGAGCGCCTCCAGCGTGGCGCGCTCGTCGTCGGTGAGGTCGTCGAACGTCGCGGGGTCCGGCGCGGCGATCGGCGGGATGACGTGGATGCCCGCGAGGTGCGCGGCGTCCTGCTGGCCAAGGCTCGTCGTGACGCTCGTGCCCCAGTCGCTGCCCGCGGCGCCGTAACGCGCGTAACCCAGGCGCGCCATCAGTTCCGCCCAGGCGCGGGCGATGCGCTGCACACCCCAGCCCGTGGTCGTGGGCTTGCCGCTGAACCCGTAGCCCGGCAGGGTCGGCAGGACGAGGTGGAACGCGTCGGCGGGGTCCGGTGGGTTCGTGAGCGGTTCGACCACTTTCAGGTACTCGGTGAGCGAGCCGGGCCAGCCGTTGGTGAGCACGAGCGGCAGCGCGTCCGGGTGCGGCGAGCGCACGTGTGCGAAGTGGACGCGGACACCGTCGATCTCGGTGATGTACTGGGGAAGCGCGTTCAGCCGCGCCTCGGTCGTGCGCCAGTCGTACTCCTCCGCCCAGTAGCGGCACAGGTCCCGGACGTAGGACAGCGGCACGCCCTGCGACCAGTCGGCCACGGGTTCGGGGTCGGGCCAGCGGGTGCGGCGCAGGCGCTCTCGCAGGTCGTCCAGCTGCTCCTGCGGCACGTCGATGCGGAACGGGGTGAGCGGCTCGTTCACCCTTGCGATTGTATGGATCGTGTACAGGGGTTTTCGAGACTCCGCGGGGTAAGCACTACACCGTGGCTGGGATGAACCGGAGAATCGCGCTGGCCGTCGCGGCCGTGTTGTCCGTGCCGCTCGCGCTCGCCGCGCCTGCGCAGGCCGTGCCGGGCGGGGTCAGCTGGCAGGCCGATCTGTCGACTGTGGACGATGATGACGCCGGGGTGGCTTACATGGGGGGCGCACTGCGCGCGACCGGCACCGAGTCCGGGTACCTCGTGCTGCCGGCGCGGAAGCTGGACCGCCGCGTGAACCGGGTGGTCGCCGAAGCCCGTGGCAGCGGCGGGTTCGAGGTGGACGTGCGCGGCCGGCTCGACGGCCATGACTGGACCGAGTGGATTCCGGCGAGCGGGGGAGCGGCCGTGCTGCCCGCCGAGGTGACCACCGTGCAGGTCCGGGTCGAGGTCGCCGACCAGCGCTCGGCCGTCACCGGCGTCCGGCTCACGGCGGATGAAGTCGCACGGATCCTGGTCACCGCCGCGGCGACGCCGTTGACGTACCGGGTCTTCGCCACCCGCGAGGGCCTGACGGGCAACCAGACGGCGAACGGGCACGTGATCACCGGCCGGGACCACTTCGTGGCGCTGCCTTCGGGGAGGAGCATGTCGCCGAAGGGCACCGGCGACTACACCGTGCGGGTCTGCAAGACGGACAACAGCCGCTGCGAGTACGCGCCGGTGTGGGACAAGGGCCCGTGGAACACCCAGGACGATTACTGGAACGCGGACCGTCAGATGTGGACGGACCTGCCGCAGGGTGAACCGGAGGCGCAGGCCGCGTACCAGGACGGGTACAAACAACGGGGGCAAGGACCAGTACGGACGCAAGGTGGCCAACCCGGCCGGGATCGACCTCGCGGACGGCACTTTCTGGGACGGGCTGCAGATGCCGGACAACGGCTGGGTCGACGTGACGTACCTGTGGACCGGCACCGGCCCGACCGGCAAGGTGAAGACCGCGGGTGGCCCGATGAACGTCCGTTCCGCCCCGAGCACGACGGCGAGCGTCAAGGGCCTGGCCGCGAACTACGCCAAGGTGACCATAGAATGCTACGTCGAAGGCGATTCGGTGACAGGGACTTACGGAACGAGCGCGATCTGGGACCGTATCGGGCCGGGTCAGTACGTTTCGGACGCCTATCTGTACACCGGGTCGGATGGGCCTGTGGCGCCGCATTGTTGAGAGGGAAAGGCCGTCGCACCGCCAGGTGCGGCGGGGTTTTCGCACCCTAGAGTTGGGTGATCATCCCGTCGCCTGATACCGGTGGTCCATGCACAAACCGCAGGCGACGGGATGATCACTCAACTCGAACACCCACCCCAGGTGAGATCCCTTTGGGCCCCGATCATCCTGGAGCCTGCCCGCCGGCCCAATACCGCTAAGTTAGTACGTTTTACCTGGTCAGGGCGTTACCGGAGGCTCTGTTCA
>NZ_BAABIB010000169.1:0-150975 GCF_039542405.1 Amycolatopsis dongchuanensis | reverse complement strand
GGGGGCATCAGTCATACCGAACCTGGCGACCACAGCTCCTTGATCAGGAACCACGAAAAAGGTAACGGGGTGATCGGATGACCGGCACGCAGCCGCCGCAGCTGCCGAGGTCGCAGGCGGGTACTTCCTCACAGCACCTGCTGACCACGTTGCTCGGCGACTACTGGGTGCTGCGCGACGAGCACCTGCCCTCCGCCGCGCTCGTCGCGCTGCTGGGCGAGTTCGACATCGGCCTCACCGCGGCGCGCGCGGCACTCAACCGGCTGGCCCGGCGGGGTGTCGTCGTCTCGTCCAAGGTGGGCCGCAACTCCTACTACGGTCTCGCGCCCGGCGCGTCGGACATGCTGCTGGCGCGGGGTTACCGGTTCATCTCGTTCGGGCAGGAGAACGAGTCCTGGGACGGTCGGTGGACGGTGGCGATGTTCTCGCTGTCGGAGCGCGAGCGCGATTCGCGCTACTCGGTCTACTCGCGCCTGCGGTGGCTGGGGTTCGCCCCGCTCTACGACGGCACGTGGGTGTCCGCCCGGCCGGTCGCCGAACAGGCCCGGCAGGAGTTCGACGAACTGGGCCTGCGGGAGGTCACCATCTTCCGCGCCACGGAGCACCCGCCGTCCGCGCGGCGCGCGATCGACGCCTGGGACCTCGACGAGATCGCCGCGCGGTACCACGAGTTCATCACCACGTACGGGCGCCTGCGCACGCAGGTCCGCGACGGGGACGTGGGTGCGAGCCAGGCGCTGTTGTCGCGCACGCACATCATGGACAGCTGGCGGAGCTTCCCCGGCATCGACCCGGACCTGCCGTCGAACCTCCTGCCCGCGAAGTGGCCGCGCCGCGAGGCGTACGAGGTCTTCGTCGAGGTCTACAACACGCTGGGTTCCCTGGCGGCGATCCGGGTGCGGCAGATCGTGGCACGGTACTCGCCCGAGCTCGCCGAACTGGTCACGTACAACACGACGGAGGACCTGCTCGACCTCAGCCGCAAGGCGCTGGAGCGGCGCATGGCGCAGCACGCCGCCGAAGGTGGCGGCACGACACTGGACCTGGACGCCACGGCCTGAGTCGTTCCGCCGTCAGCGTGACTGCGCCGCGAGCCCGTCGAGGAGGACGGCGAGGTGTCGTTCGAACCGCTGGTCGCCTTCGTCGCGGAGGTGGCCTGCGGCCTTGACCAGTTCGGCGCCCTCACCCAGCCAAGCGTCGCGGTCGGCCAGCGAATAGCGGGCCGGGTCGATGCCGGCGGACTGGCTGCGCTCCTGCTCCTCGATGACGAAGCCGACGACGAACGCGGTGACCAGCTCGATGGCGTCGTCGGCTTCGGCGAGCGAGAACCCGGCTTCGGCCAGGCGCGCGAGCCAGGATTCCTTGGCCTTCACCACTTCGGGGTCGGAGAAGCGCGTGCCGCTGAAGATGCGTGCGCCGTCCCGGTGGCGGAGGTACTCCGTGCGCAGCACCCGGCCGTACGTGGCGAGGTCGTCCCGCCAGTCTGCCCCTGCGGGAATCGACGAGAGCGCGTCCGTGACGCGGCGCATGACGAAAGTGCTCATCTCGTCGAGCAGCTCCTGCTTGTTGCGCACGTGCCAATACAGTGCGGGTGCCGCCACGTCGAGCCGGGACGCGAGCGCGCGCACGGTGAGGGCGTCCATGCCCTTCTCGTCGAGCAGTTCGAGTGCCGCCGTCACGATCCGTTCCCGCGTGATGCCCTTCGCCACGGGGGCTACGTTAACAAAGTTCAGGAGCCAGCCGAGATGACCGTCACCGTCGCCGGGAACGCCTGATGCCCTTCAAAGATCCCGCCATCGCCTGGCGGCCCGCGCTGCTCGCCCGCGCGTTCCAGGTGTTCTTCCCGCTACTGGGCAGGCTCCTGCTCGAATCGCGGGACCTGCAGTTCGCCACGAAACCCGTTGCCGCACCGGCGAGGATCGCGATCCCCACCCGCCACGGTGAGATCCGCGCCCTGCTGTACTCACCGGTCCCGGCGGACCTGGAGGCGGGGCGCCGCCCGCCGGTGCACCTGCTCCTCCACGGCGGCGCGTTCGCGGTGCGCCGTCCGGAGCAGGAGGACAACGTCGCCAGGTACCTGGCCAGCGAACTGTCCTGCTACGTGGTCCTGCCCGACTACGACGTGGCCCCGCAGGTCCGGTTCCCCGTCGCGGAGCAGGAGTGTTACGACGCCTACTCGTGGATCCTCGACCAGGCGGGGAACCGGGGCTGGGACGCGGACCGGGTGTCCGTCGGTGGGGGCAGCGCGGGTGCGAAGCTCGCGCTGAGCGTGCTCGTGCAGGCGCTGCAGGACGGGAAACCCGCGCCGGTGGCCGCCAGCCTGGAATACGGCGCGTCGGACTTCTCCCTGCCCGACGAGAGCCGCACCTCCCCGCGGCGGGTCCCGGTCATCGGACCCTGGCTGCTGCGGATGATCCGCGACACCTACCTCCTCGGTTCCGACCTGACCGATCCGGTGGTGTCACCGGCCCGGTACCCGGAACCGGGTGACTTCCCGCCGCTGCTGATCCTCACCGGCGGCTTCGACACCCTCCGCCACGACATGCGCGCCTTCGCCGAGCGAGCCCGCGCGCACGGCGCCGACGTCACCTACCACGAGTTCCCCGGCGTCGACCACGGTTTCACCCACTTCAAGCACCAGGACACGCCCCGCACGGCGATCACCATGATCGGCGACCACCTCCGTGCCGCCTACGGCTGACGCTCGGGCAGCACGCCCACCAGCGCGAGCCCGAGCAGGCGGCGAGCCGTCGCCGCGTCGCCTTCCGTGGCGAGGGACACGGCCGTCACCAGCGTGAGCAGGTCGTCCGGAGACACCTCGGGGCGGACCGCGGCCGCGGTGCGCGCGCGGTTCACCAGGTCCGTCGTCGCGTCGCGGATGAGGGCGTGGCAGGTTTCGCCGGCGCCCAGCGAGGCCGCCAGGCCGCGGGTGTCCGCGGCGGCGACGGTCAGTTCTTCCAGCCAGGTGACCAGTCCGGTCCGGGGATCTCCGCCCGCCAGCTCCCCGGCTCTCCGGCGGAGGTGCTCCAGTGAACCCTGGAAGACCTCTTCGAGCAGGGCGTGCCGGGAGGCGAAGTGCCGGTGCAGGGTGGCGGACCCGACCCCGGCCTCGCGGGCGACCTCCTCGAGCGAGACCTGCGCGCCGTCCCGCGCCACCAGCGCCGCGGCCGCCGCGACGAGCCGTTCGTGGTTGCGCTGCCAGTCCGCGCGGGGCCTGGCCTCGGACTTCACCACGGCACGACCTTTCTTCTGGACAAACGGAGGGGCACCCCATATCGTAGCGGGCGGAAAACGGGGTGCCACCCCACTTAGCTCCCGGAGAGGATCGCCGTGCCCACGCCACCGTCTTTCGTGCTGATCACCGGAGCGACCGGCAAGCAGGGCGGCGCCGTCGCCCGCGCGCTGCTGGCCGCCGGCGTCCCGGTGCGCGCCCTGGTCCGGGACCCCGGCGCCGAGCGTGCCGCTGCACTCGGTGAGCTGGGCGCCACGCTCGTCCGGGGTGACCTCGACGACCTCCCGTCGCTGAAGGACGCCCTCGACGGCGCTCGCGCGGTGTTTTCGGTGCAGACGCCCGATCTCACCGATCCGGCGAGTGATGCCGAAGTCCGCCGCGGGCGCAACCTCGTCGACGCCGCCCTCGCCGCCGGTGTCGAGCAGTTCGTGCACACCTCCGTCTCGGGCACGGGCACGGTCGACCTCGAGAACTTCGACGAGTCGCGCTGGGGTGCGCCCATGCGGGCCTACTACCGCAGCAAGGCCGCGGTCGAGGACCTCGTGCGCGGTGCGGGTTTTCCACAGTGGACGGTCCTGCGCCCCGCGACGTTCATGGAGAACTTCGTGCGCCCGTCGGTCTACTTCGCCGAGTTGACGTCGGACCGGCTCCACGTCGCCGCCGACCTCGACGTCCGGCTCCCCTTCGTCGCGGTCGCCGACATCGGTGCCGCCGCGGCCGCGGTTTTCGCCCGACCGCACCGGTTCCACGGTGCCGAACTCGAACTCGCCGGTGACGTGCTGAGCTTCCGGGAGGCGGCCCGGATCCTGTCCGAGGTACTCGGGACGACCATCGAGCTGCCCGCGAGCCCGGTGCCGGCGGAAGGTCCGCTGGCGGCGCTCTTGCAGGGGCAGCAGCACATGAGTGCGCACCCGGCACCCGCGCGGCCCGAATTCGCCACGCGGCTGGGGCTGCCGGTGACGACGTTCCGCCGGTGGGCGGAGACCACCCTGCGCGCAGGGAGCTGAAACCGGACGACAGCGGGAGGAACCATGGCAACGGCGCCAACGCGGGTACGCACGAAGGTGCGTGCCGGGATCGTGGAAGGAACGTCCGAGGGAGGTGTTTCACGGTTCCTCGGCGTGCCCTTCGCCGCGGCTCCGTTCGGCGCCAACCGGCTGCGGCCGCCGCAGCCGGTCGAGCCGTGGGAGGGGGTGCGGCCCGCGGTCGAGTACGGGCCGACGGTGCCCAAGGAGCCCTACCCGCCGCAGTACCGGGCTTTCCTGCCGGAGGTCGACATCCCGGGGGAGGAGTGCCTGAACCTCAACGTCTGGACGCCCGACCCCGGTGCGGAAGGCCTGCCGGTGCTGGTGTTCATCCACGGCGGCGCGTTCGTGGCCGGCTCCGGTTCGGTGGCGCAGTACGACGGTTCGGCGTTCGCCCGTGACGGGGTCGTGTGCGTGACGATCAACTACCGGCTGGGGGCCGAGGGTTTCCTCCACCTCGGCTACGGCGGGGCGAACCTGGGCCTGCTGGACCAGCTCGCGGCGCTGGAATGGGTGCGGGACAACATCGCCGCGTTCGGCGGTGACCCGGAGCGGGTCACGCTCGCCGGGGAGTCCGCGGGTGCGATGAGCGTGACCACGCTGCTGTCCATGGAGCGGAGCCGGGGTCTGTTCGCCAGGGCCATCGCGCAGAGCGGCAGCGCGCTGCACATCCTCACCGACGAGCTGGGGCGGATGGTCAGCAGGCGCCTCGCCGAACGCCTGGACATCGAGCCGGCTCGCGCCGCGTTCGCCCGGATCGCGCCCGCGGTGCTCTCCCGCGCCGTGGACGACCTGGTGCGGGACGTGCAGGGGATACCTGATCCGGTTCGGTGGGGGTTCCTGGCGTTGACGTTGACCCCGTTCGCGCCCAGCGTCGACGGTGAGGTGCTGGAAAGCCACCCGCTCACCGCGTTCCGGTCGGGCGCGGGCGCTTCGGTGCCGTTGCTCACCGGCTGGAACCGCGACGAAGGGCGGTTCTTCCTCGTGGCGGGCGGGGCGATCGACGCGGTGGACGACGCGGCGCTGGCCGCCTCCGCGGAGGGGTACGGGTTGTCGGGGAGCGGTCTGGAGTTGTACCGCCGCAACCGGTTCGGGGCCTCGGCGGGCGACGTCCTGGCCGCCGTCTTCGGTGACTGGATGTTCGCCATGCCGGCGATCCGGGTGGCCGAGGCCAGGGAACCGGCCGCGTCCACGTGGGTGTACCGGTTCGACCACCCCGAGGACCGCTCGAACAACGGGTTCGGCCCGGCGCACGCCACCGAGCTGCCGTACGTCTTCGACACGATCGACCAGGAGCCCACCCACCCGCTCATCGGCGACTCGCCCTCGCGTGAAGTGGCCGACACCGTGCACGGCACGTGGGTCCGCTTCATCCGCGACGGCGATCCGGGCTGGTCCACCTACCGGCTCGGCAGCCGCCGCGTCGGGGTGCTCGGAAAGGACGTGCGCGAGGAGACCGACCCGGCGGCCGACGAGCGGCGGGCGTGGGAGGGGGCGCGCTCGACGTCGAGCGACTGAGCCGCCACGTCACGATGTCCCTACTGTCCATTGAGGACCGATGCGCTCACCTTGCGCAGCAACGATTCGATGTCGCGTTCGCCCTCCGGTGTCTGCGCGCCGGCTTCGAGCGCGGCGGCCATCAGCTGTTGCGCGGCGGGGAGCCCGACCAAGGACGCCCACGCCTCGTCCTCGACCACCAGCGCGGAACCGAAATCGGTGGGAGGCAAGGCGCGCTTCGCCGCCGCGACCACGCCGGGGGCGAGTGCGGCGATGGTGCGGGCGACTTCTGCCACGTACTCGTCGAGCTGTGCGGCGGGTACGGCGCGGTTGATCCAGCCGTAGGCCGCGGCGGTCGGGGCGTCGAACAACTGCCCGGTGAGCACGATTTCGAGCGCGCGGTTGCGGCCCACCCGGTCCCGCAGGTACTGGGTGGCGCCGCCGCCCGGCGTGATCCCCATCAACGCCTCGACCTGGCCCAGTCCGGCGGTTTCCGTTGCGGCGAAAGCCATATCCGCCGCGGCGACGAACTCGGCACCACCGCCGCGGGCCTTGCCGGCCAGCTTGACGATGGAGACCTGCGGCTGGTGCCGGAGCAGCTCGCCGACGGCCTGGAACACGTTCACGCCCTCGGGCGCGGCCGCGGCGAGCTCCTCCAGCACGTCCCTCTGATCGAGGATGTTCATGTCCACGTGGGCGAGGAAGAACTCCGGGTTCGCGCTCTCGAACACGATGACCTTCACCGAAGGGTCCTCGCGCAGGGGCAGCAGCAGATCACGGAGTTCCCGCATCGTGGTGGCACCGAGGACGTTGACGGGCGGGTTGTCGAACACGACGGTCAGCACGCCGTCGTCGGTGCTCGTGTGGAGGGTGGAGAAAGGCACGAGGTGTGCTCCGTTCTTGACAGGCATCCAGGTATTCGATGCATACCTAGCCTCGGTTCCGCTGCTAGCCTGGTCAAGAACGCACTTCCAAGGCACCTAGGATCCTGGAGGACACCATGGGGGAGCCGCGACCGTTCTTCAGCGCCGACTGCCCGAGCCGGCCGATCCTGGACCAGATCGCCGACAAGTGGTCCATGATGGTCATGGCGGTGCTGGAGCGCCCGGCGCGCTTCAACGAGCTGAAGCGGTGTCTCGACGGGATCACGCAGCGGGTGCTGACGCAGACCCTGCGCCGCCTCGAACGCAACGGGATGGTCCGGCGCACCGTCCTGCCGACCTCGCCCGTCGGGGTTGAGTACTCGCTGACCCCGTTGGGCGAGTCACTGCGTGTCCCGTTTGGACACCTCTACGACTGGACCGTCGAGCGCAGCGCGGAAATCGAGGCGAGCCAACGGGAGTACGACAGCAGGACGTCGTGAGCGCTCAGTCCTCGGCGGGTGCCGTGGTGGGGAAGGTGACCCGGACCGTGGTGCCCTGGCCGACCGTGGAGGTCACCCCGGCCGTGCCGCCGTGCGCGGTCACGATCGCCTCCACGATGGCCAGTCCCAGGCCCGTCGAGCCACCGCCGTCGCGGCTGCGGCTGGGATCGGCGCGGTAGAAGCGTTCGAACACGTGCGGCAGGTGCTCAGGTGCGATCCCCTCGCCCTCGTCGCTCACCGCGATCGCCACTTCGTCGTCGGCGGCGGTGACGGTCACGGTGACCGGCGTGCCAGGGCGAGTGTGCTGCACCGCGTTGCCGACGAGGTTGCGCAGCACCTGCTGGATGCGCGGCCCGTCCCCGTCGACGACCGCCCGCGCCGCCCCGCGCAGGGTGATCACGCGGTCCGCGCTGACCACCCTCGCGTCGTCGACCACCTCGCCCGCCAGCGCCACCACGTCCACCGGCTCGCGGTTCAGCGGCCTCGACGTGGTCAGGTGGGCCAGCAGGCCCAGCTCGTCGACGAGCAGCCGCATCCGGTCCACCTCGGCCTGCATCCGTTCCATCGCGTGGTCGAGCTGCTCGGGATCGGTGAGGCCGCCCTGGGCGTAGAGGTCGATCCAGCCGTGCATGGTCGCGAGCGGTGTGCGCAGTTCGTGGCTGGCGTCGGCGACGAAGCTGCGCAACAGTTCCTCGGCCCGCCGCTGGGCGTCGAAAGCCTTCTGGACGGAGGCGGTGACGGCGGCGGCCTCCGGCCCGGCGAGCAGCCCGACGAGCGTCAGCTGCCACCGCGATAGCCGCTTCACCGCCGCACCGGCCGCAGGCTGTACCCGAACCCCCGCACGGTGTGGATCAACGACGGACCTCCCAGGTCGATCTTGCGGCGGAGGTTGGAGACGAACCGTTCCACCACGCCCGCGTCGCCGCCGAAGTCGTACTGCCAGACGTGTTCGAGGATCTGCGCCTTGGAGACCACCCGCCCGGCGTTGAGGAGCAGGTACCGCAGCAGCCGGAACTCGGTGGGGGAGAGCTCGACCGGCTGCCCGCCGCGGGTCACCACGTGCCGTGCCTCGTCCATTTCCAGGTCGTCGCAGCGCAGCACGCCCTCCGGCACGTCCGGCGGCACGCGGCGGGCCCGCCGCAGCAGCGCCTCCAGCCGCGCGGCGACCTCCACGACGTTGAACGGTTTGGTGAGGTAGTCGTCGCCGCCGAGCCGCAGCCCGCGCACGCGGTCGTCCAGCTCGTCGCGCGCGGTCAGGAACATGACGGGCACGTGGACCTCCCGCGACCGCAGCAGCTGCACCAGGTCGAAACCGTCGGTGCCGGGCAGCATCACGTCCAGCACGATCGCGTCCGGCGGCCGGGCGTCGATCGCGGCGAGCGCGGCCGGCACGTCGCCGGCCGCCTCGACCTCGAACCCCGCGAACTTCAGCGCGGACAACAGCAGCTCCCGCAGGCCAGGGTCGTCGTCCACCACCAGGATGCGGTCCACGTCCCCTATCTCACCACCTCGACGGGGACGGCACGACGCGTCTTCGCGGGCTCGGCGAGCCGCGCGCCCTCGACGTCCAGGTTCGGCAGCACCCGGTCGAGTGACCGCGGCAGCCGCCACGCCCGGTGCCCGGCCAGGGCCAGCACCGCGGGCACGAGCGTCATCCGGACCAGGAACGCGTCCAGCAGCACACCGATCGCCAGCGCGAAGGCGATGGGTTTCAACGTGGCGTCACCGGCCGGGACGAAGCTCGCGAAGACCGCGACCATGATCAGCGCGGCGGCCGCCACGACCCGGGCCGAGGCGCCGAAGCCCCGGGTGACCGCGCGGCGCGGGTCCCCGCTCCGGGCGTACACCTCGTGCATGCGGCTGACCAGGAAGACCTCGTAGTCCATGGCGAGTCCGAACAGGACCGCCATGAGGATGACCGGCATGAAGGTGATCACCGGCCCGGTGTGCGAAACCCCGATGAGGTCGGCGAACCAGCCCCACTGGAACACCGCGACCACCGCGCCCAGCGCCGCGCCGACCGAGAGCAGGAAGCCCAGCGCCGCCTTCAGCGGCACCACGATCGACCGGAAGGCCAGCAGCAGCAACAGGACCGCGAGTCCCACGACGATCAGGGCGAAGGGCACCAGTGACGCGCTCACCAGGTCGGAGATGTCGAGTGCGATGGCGGTCGAGCCGGTGACCGCGACGGACGGCCCGCCCGCCGCCTCCAGGTCGGCCACGACCTGTTCGGTGCGTTCGTCCTGCGGCCCGGTCTCGGGGATCACGCGCAGGAGCGCGTACCGGCCGTCCGCGGACAGCTGCGGGGCGCTCACGGCGGCCACGCCGTCGACTGCGCCGAGCTTCCCGGTCAGGGCGGTGGGGTCGCCGTTGTCGCGTAGATCGGCCAGTACCAGCAACGGGCCGTTGAAGCCGGGGCCGAACGCGGCCGCCGTGAGGTCGTACGCCTGGCGCTGTGTGCTGGCGACCGGAGCGGAACCGTTGTCGGTGAGCGCGAGCCGCAACCCCAGCGCGGGCGCCGCCATGACGCCGAGCGCCACGACGACGGTGACCACCGTGACCAGCGGCCGGCGGGTGATCAACCGGACCCAGCGCGAACCCAGGCTCGGCCGTCCGGCCTCACGCCGGGCGGCACGCGAACCGGGCTTCGGCCGCAGCCGTTCCCCGGCGAAGCCCAGCAGCGCCGGGATCAGGGTGACCGCCATCAGCACCGCGACGACCACCGAGCCGGCTGCGGACAGGCCCATCGCGGTCAGGAACGGGATCCGGACGACCGCCAGCCCGGCCAGCGCGATCACCACGGTGAGCCCGGCGAACACGACGGCGGTGCCCGCCGTGCCGATCGCGCGGGCGGCCGACTCCGCCACGGGCATGCCTGCCGCCAGCTGCGACCGGTGCCGCGCCACGATGAACAACGCGTAGTCGATGCCGACCGCCAGTCCGAGCATGAGGGCCATGGCGGGCGCGGTCGTCGGCAGCGTGAGCGCACCGGAGGCGGCGGCCAGCCCGGTGACGGTCGCGCCGACCCCGAGCAGCGCGGTGAGCAGGGGCAACCCGGCCGCCATCAGGGAGCCGAACGTGATCACGAGGACGGCCAGCGCGATCAGCAACCCCAGCACCTCGGCGCCCTGGCCGCTGTCGTCGGAGCTGTTCGCGTAGGCGGAACCGCCGAGCTCCACCCGCAGCCCGGCGTCGCGGGCGGGCTGGAACGCGTCCTCCAGCGCGTCCAGCGTGCCGTCCGCGAGCTGGGCGCTCTTCTCGGCGTAGTTGACGTTCGCCAGCGCGGTGCGACCGTCCGGCGAGATCATCTTCGCGGCGAACGGGTCCACCACCCCGGCGACCTGCGGTGCCTTCGCGGCGGCGGCGAGCGTCTGTTCGATGACGGGTTTCTGCCCGGCGACCTCGAGTCCTTCGGGTGCCACGAACACGACTTGTGCGGAGGCGCCCGAAGCGGCGGCGAACTCGTGCGACACGGTGTCCAGCGTCTGCTGGGCACGCGAGCCCGGGATCGAGAAGTCGTCCTCGTACGAGCCGCCTGCGGTGGCGGACAGCGCGCCGATGCCGGCGAGGACGGCCAGCCAGGCGACCAGGACGATCCGGCGGTGCCGGTGCGCCCAGGCACCGAGCCGGTGGAGCAGTGCGGCCATGACGGTGAACTCCCAAGGGGCGGTGGACCAATGCCCCTCCAGCACACCGCCCGAGCCTGACGGCCCGGTGCCCGCGAACCTGACGGTTGGCTGACGGTCAGCTGCCGGGGATGTGGGTGCGGACGCCCTGCGGGTCGAACAGGATGAGGAGCTCGACGGCCCCGCCGTCGGCGCTGCCCAGCCAGTGCGGCGAGGACGTGTCGAACTCGGCCGCTTCACCCGGCGGCACGACCAGGTCCCGGTCGCCGACGAGCAGCCGCAGGTGTCCACTGAGGACATACAGCCATTCGAACCCGGCGTGGGTCTGCGGGGTCGGTTCGAGTGGTTCCGGGGAGGAGGGGATGACCATCTTGAACGCGTGCACCCCGCCGGGCCGCCGGGACAGGGGCACGAAGGTCATCCCGAACCGGTGGATCGGGGTGAGGTGGATGCGGGGATCGCCGGTCGGTGGTGCGCCGACGAGGTCGTCCAGCGGTACGCCGTAGGTGTGGGCCAGCGGGAGCAGCAGTTCGAGCGTCGCCCGGCGCTGCCCGCTTTCCAGGCGCGACAGGGTGCTCTCGGAGACGCCGGTGATCCGCGCGAGTTCGGCGAGCGTGATGCCCCGTTGGCGCCGCAGCGCCCGCAGCCGCGGCCCGACGGAGGCGAGCACTTCGTCCGTGTTCACGCGTCCAGCTTGCCAGAACGGCAAGATCTCGTGCCGGATTCGCGGGCGGCTGGACAGACTGGAGCCGACACCGACCCGAGGAGTAGCCATGAACGTCCAGTTCTGGGACGACCTGCACGCGTCCCTGCCGGCGGCCACCAACCCGAACGTCCGCCTCACCGAAGTCGTCGCCGACCTACCGCCGGGCGACGCGCTGGACCTCGGCTGCGGCGGCGGAGGTGACGCGCTGTGGCTCGCCGACCGGGGGTGGAAGGTCACCGCGGTGGACATCTCGGCCGTGGCGGTCTCGAAGGTCCGCGCTCTCGATGCCCGCATCACCGCGTTCCAGCACGATCTCGGCGACGGCTTCCCGCCCGGCGAGTTCGACCTGATCAGCGCCCACTACCTGCACACGCCGTTCGAACTGGACCGGACCACGGTCTTCCGCGCGGCAGCACACGCGTTGCGCCCGGGCGGGCACCTGCTGGTCGTCGACCACGGTTCGGTCGCACCTTGGTCCTGGGACCAGAACGCTCGCTTCCTGTCGCCCCAGGAGATCGCCGCGAACCTCAATCTAAGTCCGGAGTGGACGGTCGAGCGGGCCGACGCGCCCCGCCGGATCGCGACCGGACCGGACGGGACCACCGCCGAGGTCACCGATCACGTCCTGCTCATCCGGCGGGCCGCGTGATGCCTCGTCGCCGCGACACGCCACCGCCCCGCACCGGAAGCAGCGAAGCCGAGGTGCTGCGCGGGTTCCTGGACTACCTGCGGACGTCGATCGCCGCGAAGGTCGAGGGGGCGCCCGAGCCCGAGGTCCGGACGGCGGCGGTGCCGTCGGGCACGAACCTGCTGGGCCTGCTCAACCACCTGACGTTCGTCGAGCGGGCGATGTTCCTCGGCGACAAGGTGACCGACTGGCAGGCGACGTTCCGCGCCGCGCCGGAGGACAGCGTGGCCGAGGTGGTCGATCGGTACCGCTCGGCGGTCAAGCGGGCGAACGAGGTGCTGGACGGGTGCGCCGATCTCGGTGCTCCGGTGCGGCGGGGCGGGCCCGGCCTCCGGTGGGCGCTGACGCACCTGATCGAGGAGACCGCCCGCCACGCCGGCCACGCCGACATCCTGCGCGAGTGGATCGACGGTTCGACGGGGCGGTGAGCGGTCAGCCGCTCGTGGCCGGCACGCTCGGCATCGGGTGCTCGCTGGGCGCCTGTTCGACTTCTTCCATGAAGAAGCGGGATCGCACGATCTCGTCGCCGCGCACCGTGATCACGATGACGCCGCGCATGTCGGTCGCGCCGGGCCGGACGTAGTGGAACTCGCCCCAGAAGTCGTCGCCTGCGGTGACCGAGTCGACGACCTCGACGTGGATGTCCGGGAACGCCTTGAGGATCATGACCCAGTTCTTCCGGACGTTCTCCCTGCCGACGAACGCCCGCGCGGGGTGAGCGGGGTGCGAGGTGTCCACGTCCTCGGCGAAGTTGGCGGCGATCGCGTCGGGGTCGTGCGCGTTGATGGCGTCGAGCAGCCGCTTGACCACGGGATTTTCCATGCCACCGACGCTAGCCCGCGCCACGTTCGCGAGCCTGGTGCCCGGCCGCTGGGGTGACCGATCGGTCAGTACCGTTGCACCATCTGTCACGCGAGCGGCGGGGTCAGGTAGGCCAGGGCCGGATGTCGACCAGGTCCTCGGCAAGGTCGGCGGCGCCATTGGGACCGGGATGCCGGCGACCATGCGGGTCCGGCTGGCGCCCGGCGTGGTCACCATGATGACGAGGTCCGACGTGCTCACCGTCTACAAAGGATGATCAACCCTTCCGCCGCTTCGTCGCCGCCAGGGCCGCGGCCATGGCGGCCTGCGCCGATCCGGTCAGCGCGCCGATGGTCTGTGCCCGGGCTTCCGCTTCGAGGTGGTCGCGCAGGGACGAGCCCACGCCGGCTTCGAGCAGTTCCTTGCTCACCCGCACCCCGTACGGCGGCTGCGCGGCCAGTTCCGTGGCGAACGCCGTCGCTGCGGCGAGCGGATCCTCGACGACCTCCGCGGCCAGCCCGCACGCGACCGCTTGCTCCGCGTCGAGCGTGCCCGCCGAGTAGAACAGGTGCGAGGCGCGACCGTGCCCGATGATGCGCGGCAGTAGCCACGAAAGCCCGAAATCGCCGACCGTCATGCCCAGTCGCAGGAACGGGGCGGAGAACCGGGCATCGGGGGCGACGAAGCGGACGTCGGCCGCGGCGGCGAACGCGAACCCCGCTCCGACGGCGTGCCCCTGGACCGCGGCGACGACCGGCTGCGGGATCGTGCGCATCGCCAGCGTGACCGCCGCCCCCGCCGCCATGCCCGCCTGCATCGCCTCGACCGGGTCGTCGATCGCCGGGTCGGCGAGGCCCGCGTCGAGGTCGAGCCCCGCGCAGAACGCCCGCCCCTCACCGGAAAGCACCACCGCGCCGACGTCGCGCCGCTCGCCGAGGCCGAGCAGCGCGTCCCGCAGCTCGGCCAGCAGCCGGTGGGTGATCGCGTTCAGCCGCTCCGGTCTGGTCAGCGTCACCCGCCCCACGCCGTCACGTACCTCCGTCCGGACCGTGCTGCCGGACCCCTGCGCCTCCACCGTCGTCATGTCCTGCTTTATAACAGCCGGCATAGAGTCGGTGGGGTTGTCGGCCTAGGATGACGCGTGTGAGTTCTCCAGGGCGGCGCCGCATCGACGAGATCGGCGACGAGAGTCGCCGGCGCATCCTCGACGCGGCGGAGGAGCTGTTCGCCGAGCGCGGCTTCGACCGCACGTCGTTCGTGGACATCGCCGAGCGGTCCGGGATCAGCCGGGGCAGCATCCCGTGGCACTTCAAGAACAAGGACGGCCTCCTGATGGCCGTGCTCATGCGGGCGATCGACCGGTTCATGGGCTCGGAGCAGTACCGGACCCTGCCCTCGCTGGCCAAGCTGCTGGCCGACTACGCCGCCTGGGTGCGCAGCGGCAACTCCGCGCTGATGTTCATGGTGCTCACCGAGGCCATGAGCAGCACCGGCGGGGTGCACGACCAGTACCTGGAGTTCCTCAGGGACCGCCGCGACGGCGTGGAGCTGTGGCTGCGGGCGCAGCGCCCGGAGGGCGCCGACCCGGACGTCGCCGCGGCGCAGGAGCGGGCGACCGCGGTCGCGCTCAACGGTGCCGCGATCGGGATCCACCTGCAGGCCCTCATCGACCCCGAGGGGGTCGACCTCGAAGCGTCGCTGCAGTCGCTGGCCGCACTGGTCGACAAGAACCTCCCCGACGTGTGGGCCACGCCGCCCGCCAAGACGACGCGCCGCAAGACCACGGCCAAGCGCAAGCGCACGGGCTGAACCGCTCAGCCGTGGGTCTGCTGCGCGTGCCTGGGCAGTAGTCCCACCAGCAGCAGCGTGAGGACGTTCAGGCCCGCGGTGATGCCGAAGACCAGTTCGGCGGCCGCGAAGGACGAGTGCCCCGCCTTGGTGAAGAACACCGTGCCGAGCGCGGCGACACCCAGCGCCCCGGCGAACTGCTGCACGGCGTTGAGCAGGCCCGCGCCGGTGCCGACCTCCTCGGTGGTGGCGTCGCCGAGGATGAAGTCGACCAGCGGGACGAAGACCAGCCCCGAGCCGAACCCGGTGAGCAGCAACGCGGGCGCCAGCTTCGCGACGGTCACGTCGGCGCCCCAGTGGGCGGTGGACCACCACAGGCCCAGCAGGCCCACGACGGCGATGCCCAGCCCCAGGTGCAGGCTCGCGCGGCCCAGTTTCTCGGCGAGCACGGCGCCGGAGAGCAGGACCGCGACGGCGGTGCCGAGCGCCCAGGGGATCAGCGCGAGGCCCGTCCGCAGCGGGTCCCAGCCCAGGCCCGTCTGCAGCAGCAGGTTGATGACCAGGACGAACGCGCTCAGCGAGGCGTAGAACCCGGCCACGACCGCCAGCCCGACGACGAAGCTGCGCTTGCGGAACAGCGACGGCGTGATGACCGGGTGGCCGCTGCGTCGTTCGGAGACCACGAACAGCGCGAACACGGCGACTGCGGCGCCCATCATCACGTACGTCCACGCGGGCCAGCCGAGTTCGCGGCCCTGGATGAGCGGGACGATGAGCAGGGCCGAGGCGGCGGTGAGCAGGCCGACGCCGGTGAGGTCGAGGCGGGCGGACGGGTCCTCGCCGCCACGCCGGGGCAGCACGCGCCACGCGAGTGCGGCGGCGAGCACGCCGATGGGGACGTTGATCAGGAAGATGGCGCGCCACTGGCTGCCGAACAGGTCGAGGTGGAGCAGCCAGCCCGCCAGCACCGGGCCTGCCACGGTGGCCACGCCCATCAGCGGGCCGATCGGCATCAGCGCCCTGCGCAGGTGCTGGGGCGGGAACACGACCTTCATCAGGGCCAGCCCCTGCGGGATCATGACCGATCCGAACAGGCCCTGGAGCGTGCGGGCGACGATCAGGAACACGGCGTCGGGAGCGAGGCCGCACGCCAGCGAGGTCAGGGTGAAGCCGGTCATGCCGAGCAGGAACAGCCGCCGGCGGCCGAGCAGGTCCCCGAGCCGTCCCGAGGTGACGAGGCCGAGTGCGAAGGCGGCGGTGTAGGCGGACAGCACCCACTGCACGGTGACCTGGCGTCCGCCGAGGTCGGCGCGGATGGAGGGGCCCGCGAGGTTGGCGATGCTGGAGTCGACGAGGTCCATGAGGTCGGCGAGGAACACGACGACGAGGACGAGCCACGCGGTGCGCAGCGGCAGGGTGAGCGAGGAGGGTGCGCCGGAGGTGCGCTGGTCAGTAGTCACGAACACCGTTCTACATCAGAACAGTGTTCGTGACGAGACGAACGGCGTTCGAAGTGTGCGGGAACACTGTTCGTCGGCTGGGTTAGACTGCCCGCATGTCACCGACTCCACGGCAACGGCGCGCGGCGCGGCACCAGCTGGCCACGGACGTCCCGGCGGGCCGCCGTGGCTCGTCCGGCGGGCGCAAACAGCCGATCACGGTCGACGCGATCATCGACACCGCGTTCGGCATCGTGGCGCGGGAGGGGTACGGGGCGCTGACGATGCGCCGCGTGGCCACGGCGCTGGAGACCGGGCCCTCGTCGCTCTACGCGCACGTGGTCAACAAGGAGGACCTCGACGAGCTGCTCATCGGCAGGCTCTGCGCCGAGATCACCCTCCCGGAGCCGGACCCGGCCCGGTGGCGCGAGCAGCTCGTCGACGTCTGCGCGCAGCTGCGTGACCAGTACCTGCGCTACCCGGGGATCTCGCAGGCCGCGTTCGCCGCCGCACCGTCCAATCTGGACACCCTGCGGGTGAGCGAGGGGATGCTCGGCATCGTGCTCGCCGGCGGGGTGGAGCCGCAGGTCGCGGCCTGGGCGATCGACTCGCTGATGCTCTACGTCAACGCCTACAGCCTCGAGGTGTCGCTGGTGAACACGCGCATCGACCGCAGCGACGACACGTGGGTCGTCAGCCGCGAGGAGCTGCTGCGCCGGTTCGCCGCACTGCCCGACACGTTCCCCCACACCAAGCGCCACGCCGCCGAGCTGACCGCCGGCACCGGGCACGACCGTTTCGACTTCACCCTCAACCTCATGCTGGACGGGCTGACGGGCACGCGGTAGGGCCCGGCCGGGCCTGCCGGGGCGGGTCGTGGTCGCGGCTGCGTCCCGTGTGGACATGGAGCTGCGCACGGATCCCTTGGTGCTCTTGGCATCCACGCGGGCGGTGCCGCCGCTGATGCCGCCGGAGGCGTTGGCCAGCTCCGCCCGGCCCCGCGTCCTCCGGCCGATCCGGATGGGCAGTCGCCCACCTTGACGACCACGTCGCCGCCGAACCGGCCGCGCAGCGCGCCGTCGGCGAACTCGACCTTGACGTGCTCGGCGACCTCCACGTCGGCGTCGTCCGCGCGGTCGCCCGGCTCGACGAGCACGACGGTGCCCTGACGCGCACGCGGTGAGCCCGGCCGGGCCTGCAAGCACGACGGTGTCCTGGCGCTCGCTCGCGGTGACGCGCACCCGGGCTCCGGCGCCACCCCGCGTCAGACGGGTGTCAGGTGCGTGTCAGCACCCCCGATGACAGTGGCGGCATGACGAAAACAGCGATAGCGGCCTCCGGGTTGCGGAAGGCCTACCAGGACAAGGTCGTCCTCGACGGAATCGACCTGAGCGTCCAGGCGGGCAGCGTGTTCTCCCTGCTCGGGCCCAACGGGGCGGGCAAGACCACGACGGTCAACATCCTGACCACCCTCGTGCAAGCCGACGCCGGGACGGTGCACGTCGCCGGGCACGACGTCGCGACCGACGCCAGGGCCGTGCGGGCGGCGATCGGCGTCACGGGGCAGTTCGCCGCGGTCGACGAACTGCTGACCGGGCAGGAGAACCTCCAGCTGATGGTGGACCTGAACCGGGCTGTCACGAGCGATGGCGACCGGATCGTCGCCGGGTTGCTGGATCGCTTCGACCTCACCGAAGCGGCGCAGAAGCCCGCGGCGAGCTACTCCGGCGGTATGCGCCGGAAGCTCGACCTCGCGATGACGCTCGTCGGGAACCCGCGGATCATCTTCCTCGACGAGCCGACGACGGGGCTGGACCCGCGCAGCCGCCGTACGATGTGGACGATCATCCGCGAGCTGGTGGCCGACGGCGTCACCATCTTCCTCACCCCCCAGTACCTCGACGAGGCCGACCAGCTCGCCGACCGGATCGCCGTGCTCGACCAGGGTCGCCTGGTCGCCCAGGGCACCCCCGGCGAGCTCAAGCGCCGGATCCCCGGCACCCACGTCCGGCTCCGGTTCGGCACCGCCGCCGAACTCGACGCCGCGGCACGCGTCCTCCCCGAGTCCACAAAGGACGAGGAAGCGCTTTCCCTGCGCGTGCCCAGCGACGGCGGCACGAAGTCGTTGCGGGCACTGCTCGACCGGCTCGACGAGTACGCGGTCGCCGCCGAGGAGCTCTCCGTCCACACCCCCGATCTCGACGACGTCTTCCTCGCCCTCACGGGCCACGCCACGGAGGTGGTTTCGCGATGAAATCCCAGTCGGCCGTCATGTTGCGGCGCAACCTCAAGCACGTCGCCAGGAACCCGACCTCGGTGTTCAACGGCGTGCTGATGCCCATCGTGCTCATGTTCATGTTCGTCTACGTCATCGGCGACGCGTTCAGCGTCGGGGTCGACTACGTCGACTACGCCACGCCGGGGCTGATGCTGCTGGCCGTCTGCTACGGGCTCGGCGCCACCGCGATCTCGGTGAACTCCGACGCGACGAAGGGCATCATCAACCGCTTCAAGGCCATGGACGTCTCCCGCGGCGCGGTGCTGACCGGGCACGTGGTCACCAGCGTGCTGACCAACCTGCTCGCCATCGCGGCCCTCGTCGGGGTCGCCTTCCTGCTGGGTTTCCGCCCGTCGGCCGGTTTCCCCGGCTGGCTCGGCGCGGTCGGGCTCGTGGTCCTGCTCGCCACCGCGGCGGCCTGGCTCACGGTCGCGCTGGGACTGGCGGCGAAGTCCCCGGAGACCGCGGGCATGGCGTCGCTGCCGCTGGTCATGCTGCCGTTCTTCAGCAGCGCGATCGTGCCCGCGGACAAGATGGGGCAGGGCATCCGGCAGTTCGCCGAGTACCAGCCCTTCACGCCGATCATCGAAACCCTGCGCGGGCTGCTGACGGGCACACCGCAGACGGGCCAGGCGATCGCCGCCGTCGCGTGGTGCGCCGGAATCGGTCTCGTCGGCTACCTGTGGGCCCGTGCGACGTTCAGCAAGCGAGCGTGACCCCGGCCAGCTCGCGCCAGTCCGCCCGCGTTCCCTCGTCCGTCGCCTCGGTGAACTTCGTGTCACCGAGGCGACTTCGCGTGGTCCGCTCGATCCTGATGGCGTCGGGGTGGGACCGGTCGGGCAGCCCGCGCACGGCGGTGCTCGCCGCGAGCAGGCGCGCGGCCTGCTCGTCCTGTCCGGCGCGCAGCGCCAGGTCCGCGATCCCGACGAGCACCTGGGCGACCATGAGCGGGTGTCCCGCCTCGGAAGCGGCTTCGAACGCCTTCGCGCGGTGTTCGCGGGACTGGTCGAGCTCCTCGGCGAGGTAGCCGAGCAGGTCGTGCCGCATCGCGCGGACGTGCGCCCGCCCGGCGGCTTCGCCCATCGCCGTCGTCGCCACGTCGAGCTGCCGCCGCGCCTGTTCGGCGTCACCGCGCCAGCGCGCCAGCTCCGCCTTCGCCAGCGCCAGCTCGGAGAGCGACTCCGGCCACGCGAGGTGTTCCGCGTACCGCTGCGCCTCCGCCAGCGCGGTCGCGCTCGACTCCTCGTCGCCTGACAGCCAGTACAACTGGGCCTGCCTCGACCGCAGCCGCACGACGTCCTCGACGGCGCCGACCTCGGTGACTACCGTGACCGCCTGCCCGTAGTACTCGACGGCGGCGGCGAACTCCCCGCGGACGGCGACCCGTTCCGCCAGCTCCGTCAGCGCGAACGAGATGCCCCACCGCTCGCCGAGCGCGCGGAACTCCGCGAGCGCCGCTTCGAGGTGCTCGTCCGCGTCCCGGCCGCCGTGGCCGAGCTGGATCCGCATCTTGCCGAGCTGCAGCCTGGCGAGGGCGCGCACCCACGGGTCCTCGTCGTCGACGAGCGGTTCGAACGCGGCCAGGTACTCGTCCGGCCCGTTCAGCAGCCGCTCCAGCGCGGCGGACATCTTCACCGCCGGGTGCGGGTTCACCACGCGGCGGCCGATCTCGTAGGCCTTGTGGATCCAGTCCACGGCGTTGTACTGGTCGCTGCCCCGCCCGGAGGTCATGAACCCCGTGACGAACCCGTACACCACGCCACGGATCTCGTCAGCCACTTCGCCCGGCAACGCGGCGGCGGCCAGGATCAGCTCACTGCCCTCGGCCTTGTGCCCGGCGAGCCACCAGTACCAGCCCGCGGCGGCGGCCAGCCGCATGGCCCCGGCCGCTTCGCCCGCCGCGAGCGCGCCCCGCGCCGCGGCCGCGATGTTGTCGTGCTCGGCTTCGAGGATCGCGAGCCATTCCCGTTGCCGCGCACGGCGGAGGTGCGGCTCCGCGGTTTCGGCGAGCTGCGTGAAATACGCGAGGTGCGCGAGGCGGGCAGACTCCGTTTCGCCCGCCTCCGCGAGGCGCTGCTGCGCGTACTCCTTGATCGTGCCGAGCATCCGGTAGCGCGGCGCCTCCTCGCCCCCGCTGACCACGAGCGACTTCTCGGTCAGCGCGGTGAGCAGTTCGAGCACCTGCCACGACTCGACCTCGTCGCCCGCGCAGACGTGCTCGGCCGCTTCCAGGCTCGCCCCGCCGGAAAACACCGAAAGCCGGCGCAGGACGACGCGTTCGGCTTCGCTGAGCAGTTCCCAGCTCCAGTCGATCACCGCGCGCAGCGTGCGGTGCCGCGGCAACGCCGTCCTGCTGCCGCCGGTCAGCAGGCGGAAACGGTCGTCGAGGCGGTGGGCGAGCTGGTCGAGCGACATCGTGCGCAACCGGGCCGCGGCGAGTTCGATCGCCAGCGGCATCCCGTCCAGCGCCCGGCAGACGCGGGCCAGCGTCGGCAACGCGGCGTCGTCGTCCGCGAGGTCCTTGCGCACCGCGGCCGCCCGGTCCCGCAGCAGCCGGACCGCGGGGGCCGCCTCGATCTCGCGGGGGTCGGCGCCTTCCGGGGGCAGCGCCAGCGGCGCGACCGGCCACAGCGCCTCACCGGTGATGCCCAGTGGTTCCCTGCTCGTCGCGAGTATCCGCAGCCGGCGGCATTCGCCGAGCACGCGGTGCGCGAACGTCGCGGCGGAGGCGATCACGTGCTCGCAGTTGTCCAGCACCAGCACCATCGTCCGGTCGCGGATAGCGGCGATGACCCGGTCCGTGGGCTCGGCGTCCGACGCTTCGCCGAGCAGCGCGTCCCGCAGCCCGAGCGCGGCGAGCGTGGCCTGTGCGACGTCGTTGCCGCTGCCGTCCCCGTCGGCGCCGAGTGGCGCGAGCTCCACGAGCCACGCGCCCTCCGGCAGGTCGCCGAGCAGGGTGCGCGCGGTTTCCGCCGCCAGCCTCGTCTTCCCGGAACCGCCCGGCCCGATCAGCGTCGTGAGCCGGTGTTCGGCGACGAGCTCGCGGACCGCCGTCACGTCGCCGTCCTTGCCCACGTAACTGGTCAGCTCGGCGCGCAGGTTGGTCTTGCGGTTGTCCTCCCGGCGCCCCAGCTCACCCCGCAGCAACGCGACGTGCAGCGCCGACAGCTCGGGGGAGGGGTCGACGCCCAGCGTGTCGGCCAGTGCCTCCCGAGTGCGCTCGTACACCAGCAGTGCGTCGGTGTCACGGCCGGTCGCGACGAGCGCCCGCATCAACGCGGCGACGAGCCGTTCCCGCACCGGGTGCGCGGCCACCAGGTCGGTCAGTTCCGTGACCAGCTCCGCACCGTGGCCGAGGCTGAGCTCCGCGTCGAATCGGTCCTCCATCGCCGTCAGGCGCAACGCTTCGAGCCGGGTGGCGGCCGCGTCGAACGCCCCGCTCTCCTGCAACCCGACGTCCTGCATCGCGGCGCCGCGCCACAGGGCGAGCGCCTCCCGCAGCCGCCGGACCACCTGCGGGTCCTCGCCGTCGCGGGTCCGGGCGAGGAGGCGTTCGAACCGCACGGCGTCGACGGAGTCCGGGTCGATCTTGAGCCGGTAGCCGTCGGGCTGTCCTTCGACGGAGCCTTCCGGCAGTGCCTTGCGCAGCCGGGAAACCAGGCGCTGCAAGGCGTTCGCCGCTTCCCCGGGCGGCTGCTCGCCCCAGATCCAGTCGACGAGGGTCGCCTTGGGGACCGTGTGGCCGGGTTCCAGCGCGAGCGCGATCAGCAGGGCGCGCAGCCGGGCGCCCGGGACGTCGACCGGGGCGCCGTCGTCCGTGCGCACCTCGAACGGTCCCAGCAGCCGGATCTGCACCGTGCCGATTCTGCCATGGTCCTGACCAGGGGATGGGCCGGTGTCAGAGCCGTGTCCGCCCCGTGTCAGCGCTCCCGGCGACCGTGGTCACCACACCCCACCACGGAAGGACGAACGCGATGAGTGCCATCCCCCACGGCCTGCCGATGCGGCGCGACGCCGGACCGTTCGCGCCGCCGAGCGAGATCACGCGGCTGCGCGCGGAGCGCCCGGTCAGCCCGATGCTGTTCCCCGACGGCCACGAAGGCTGGCTCGTCACCGGGTACGAGGCGGTGCGGCAGATGATGGCGGACACCCGGTTCAGCTCGCGGCAGGACCTCGGCATCATCCACGTGCCGTACGAGACGCCGGGTATGCCCGTGCAGACCGAGCCGTCCCCGCAGACGCCGGGCCTGTTCGTCGCGATGGACCCGCCGGACCACACCCGGTTGCGGCGCAAGCTCACCGGCGCCTTCACGGTGCGCCGGATGCAGCTGCTGGAGGAGCAGATCGTCGAGATCGTGGAGCGGCAGCTGGACCACCTGGCCCGGTTGACGCCACCGGTGGACCTGGTGCAGGAGTTCGCGCTGCCGGTGCCGTCGCTGGTGATCTGCGAGCTGCTCGGCGTCCCGTACGAGGACCGGGCGACGTTCCAGGTCAACTCGGCGAAGTTCCTGGAGAAGGACATCACGCTGGAGGAGAAGATCGGCGCGTACGGCGCGATGAGCGGCTACCTCGCGGAACTGGTGACGCGCAAGCGCGCCGAACCCGGCGAGGACATCCTGTCCGACCTGGCGCGCCACGACGACCTCGGCATCGAGGAGCTGACGGGCATCGCGTTCCTGCTGCTGCTCGCCGGCCACGAGACGACGGCGAACATGCTGGCGCTGGGCACGTTCGCGCTGCTGGAAAACCCGGCGCAGCTGGCCGAACTGCGCGCCGACCCGGAGCTGATGCCGAACGCGGTCGAGGAGCTCATGCGGTACCTGTCGGTCGCGGACATCTTCTACCGCTACGCCTCGGAGGACCTCGAACTGGGCGGCGAGAAGATCGCCAAGGGCTCGACGGTCGTGGTGTCGCTGCTGGCGGCCAACCGGGATCCCGAGCGTTTCGAGCACCCGGACGAGCTGGACGTCCACCGGAAGGCGCGCGGTCACCTGTCCTTCGGGCACGGCGTCCACCAGTGCCTGGGCCAGCAGCTCGCGAGGATCGAGATGCGCGCCGGTTTCGGTGGCCTGCTGCGGCGTTTCCCGTCGCTGGCCCTCGCGGTCCCCGCGGCGGAGGTGAGGCTGCGGACGGACATGAACATCTACGGGGTGCACGCACTGCCGGTCACGTGGACGCAGGGATCAGTCCACTGAGGACGGTCGCGGACCGCCGTGGTACACCATCCGCACCGCCTCCAGCGGGACCGCGTGCCCGTCGGGGTCGGTGAAGGACACGTCGAGCCGGGCGCCGGTGCGGCGGTCGTGGCGGGTGAACGACGGGCCCGCCTCCCGCGGCAGGTGCCGGTCGCCCCACTGCTGCAGCGCGCCGAGCACCACCAGCGCGTCCCGGCCCGCGTCCGTCAGGTGGTACTCGTAGCGCGTCCGGGCGCCTGCCTCGCGGTAGGGCCGCTTCTCCACGACGCCCGCCCCCACGAGCGTCGCCAGCCGCGTGGTCAGCAGGTTCGTCGCGATGCCCAGCCGCTGCTGGATGTCGGCGAAGCGCACGACACCCAGGTGCAGCTCCCGCAGGATCAGCGGCGTCCAGCGCTCCCCGAGCACGCTCACCGCGCGTTCGATCGAGCACGCCACCGACTCCGGCAGCGGCTCGAAACCCGTAGTCCGCATCGTTCCCGCCTCCTCGGCCACCAGGTTACCCCCTCTGGCTTGCGTTTCTCCAGTTACCAGGTTAACTTGAAAAACAAAAGTCAGATGGAGGGGAACGACCATGGACATCAAGGGCTCGGTCGCGCTGGTCACGGGCGCCAACCGCGGGCTGGGGCGGCAGTTCGCGGCCGCGCTGCTCGACCGCGGCGCCGCCAAGGTGTACGCCGCGGCGCGGAAACCGGAGAGCGTCGACCTGCCGGGGGTCGTCCCGCTGGCGCTCGACATCACCGACCCCGCGGCGGTGCGGGCCGCGGCGGAGCAGGCCGGGGACGTGCAGCTCCTGGTGAACAACGCCGGGGTCTCGACGGGCTCGTCCTTCCTCGGCGGCACGCTCGAAGCGCTCCACCTCGAGATGGAGACGCACTACTTCGGCACCCTCGCGATGGCCCGTGCCTTCGCGCCCGTGCTGGCCCGCAACGGTGGCGGGGCGATCCTCAACGTGCTGTCCATCCTGTCGTGGTTCACCACCGGCCCGCGGGCGGCCGGCTACTCGGCGGCGAAGGCCGCCGAGCTCCAGCTCACCAACGGGCTGCGCCTCGAACTGCAGGACCAGGGCACCCTCGTCACGGCCCTGCACGTCGGCTACATGGACACCGACATGGCCGCCCGCGTGGAGGGCCCGAAGGTGGACCCCGCCGACGTCGCCGCCCAGGCGCTCGACGGGATCGAGCAGGGGCGCCTCGAGGTGCTCGCGGACGAGGTGACCCGGCAGCTGCGGGCGAAGCTGTCCGGCGACCTCACCGGGATCTACCCGCAGCTCGCGTCCTGAGCGGAGGCCTCAGCGCGTACTGCCCAGTTCCTGGCTGCCGACGACCTCCAGCAACCGCAGCCGGTCGGCGGCGTCGGTACCCGCCCGCGGGACGAACCACAGCAGCCGCTGCCTGCCGTCCTCGCTGAGCAGGGTCAGGCAGTCGAGGTCGAGCACGCCGACCTCCGGATGCACGATCCGTTTGCTGTCCCGGCGCCGCACCGCGACGTCGCCACGGGCCCACAGCTCCTCGAACTCGGTGCTGAGCCGCCGCAGCCGCGCCACCAGCTCCTCCGCGTGCCGGTCGCGGCCGCGGCGCCCGAGCGCGGCCCGCAGGTCCGCCGCGAAGGCTTCCGACTGGTGCTGGTGGTCCTCCGGCGGGTACACCGCCCTCGCCGCCGGATCGGTGAACCAGCGGTAGGCGAAGCTCGCCTCGAAGCCGCCCCCGCGCGGGTGCGCGCCCAGCAGCGCGACGGCGAGCGGGTTCTGCACGAGCGTCTCGTGCAGGTCGGTGATGATCTGCGCGGGCGTGCCGGTGAGGCGGCCCAGCAGGTCGAGCATCGCGGGCTGCACGTGGGCGAGGTGCCCGTGCGGCGGCGGCACGGGACGGCCGGCGAGGTGGAACAGGTGGGCCCGCTCGTCGCTGTCCAGCCGCAGCGCCCTGGCGAGCGCGGCCAGCATCTGCGCGGACGGCTGCGCGCCCCGGCCGCGTTCCAGCTCCGTGTAGTAGTCCACGGAGGCGCCCGCGAGGTTCGCGACCTCGTCGCGCCGCAGCCCCGGCACGCGGCGGCGGGGACCCCCGGGCAGGCCCACCTCACCCGGCCGGATGCGGGCCCGGCGGGAGCGCAGGAAGACGCCCAGCTCAGCGAGGTTCACCGGACCAGTATCCGCCCGGGCGCGCCGCCGAACCTGGGGACGGCAACCCCTGGCAGGCGCCGTCCGGGACGGGGAGCCTGGAGGTCGCAACCGATGAGGGAAAGCGGGGAGAACATGCCGTTCGCCAATTTGAAGGTGCCCGAGGGACTGCTGTCCGCCGAGCAGAAGCAGGAGCTGGTCAGCCGCGTCACCGAGCTGTACGTTGAGACGTTCGGCGAGCGCGCCCGTGCGAACACGATGGTGCTCGTCGACGAGGTCGCCGAGGGTGGCTGGGGCATCGGTGGGCGGGTGCTGACCCGCGCGGTGCTGCAGGGCGGCTGAGCCGGCGACGTGTCGTGCTCCCCGGTCGCGGGTAGCCGGTCCTCGATGGAGCCGGAGCGACAGGGGAGCGACGACGATGGTGGATTCGGTGCGTGAGCGGACGCACGAGGTAGTGATCCTGGGCGCGGGGTTCGCCGGTGTGAGCGCCGCGAAGGAGCTGGCCGCGCACGGCGTGGACGTGCTGCTGCTCGACAAGAACAACTACCACCAGTTCCAGCCGCTGATCTACCAGGTGGCGACGGCCCAGCTGGCCAACCGCGACGTGGCACGGCCACTGCGGTCGATCTTCCGCCGCGACCGGTCGGTCCGGGTCACCACGGCCGAGATCACCCGGATCGACCCGGCCACGCGGACCGTCACCACCGCGGACGGGCTGACCTTCCGCGGCCGCGTCCTCGTCATCGCCGCCGGCGCGGAGGTCAACTTCTTCGGCATCCCCGGCGCCGCCGAGTACTCGTTCCCGCTGTACTCGCTCAACGACGCCACGCGGCTGCGGTCGCGGCTGCTCGGCGTGCTCGACGCCGCCGACCGCGACCCCCGCTACATCGAGCAGGGCGCGCTGAACGTCGTGGTCGTCGGCGGCGGGGCGACCGGGGTCGAGACCGCGGGCGCGGTGGCCGAGAGCATGCGCGAGGTGGTGCCCGCCTACCTGTCGAAGGACCTCGCGAAGGCGGGCAAGGTCTACCTCGTCGACATGCTGCCCGACATCCTGATGCCGTTCAGCGAGAAGTCCCGCAAGTACGCGGCGGAGCAGCTGCGCGCGGCCGGGGTGGAGATGAAGCTCGGCATCAGCGTGACGGAGGTCCGCAAGGACGGCGTGGTGCTCAAGGACGGCAGTTTCATCCCCTCCCGCACTGTCGTGTGGGCGGGTGGGCTCAAGGCGCGAAGCCTGCTCGGCGACGCGGGGCTGCCGCAGGGCAAGGGCGGCCGGATCGACGTGGCCGCCGACCTGACCGTGCCCGGGTTCGAGGGCGTGTACGCGCTGGGTGACTCGGCCAACATCACCGACGACGCCAACGGCAACAAGCTGCCGCAGCTCGGGGCGGTCGCGATGCAGTCGGGGGAGTGGGCCGCCCGCAACATCCTCGCCGACCTGCGTGGCGGGCAGCGCCGTCCGTTCGCCTACCGAGACAAGGGGATCATGGCGATGATCGGCCGCGGATCGGCGATCGCCGAGCTGGGCAGCAAGCGGATGCACTTCGCCGGGCCGCTGGCGTTCCTGGCGTGGCTCGGTGTGCACGTGATCCTGCTGTCCGGCGTGCGGGAGAAGATCGGCGCGCTGGTGAGCTGGTTCTGGGACTACGGCACCCGGCGCCGCCCGCAGATCGTGGTCGACCGGCCCGAGGCCTACCGCATCGACTGGGGCGCCCACGAGGAGGACCGAAGCGACTCCGCCACCGGCGCGCGGAGCCACGCCTCGGCCTAGGCAAGTGCCCGCCGGACGGTGGTCCGGAGTTACGCTGGGGCGGTGATGATCTCGACGGCCGACCCGTTCGTCGACGAGCAGATCCGGCGGCTGGAGGACCGCCTGCGGCAGGAGCAGGACGTCCCGCCGCAGGTGCTGCACGGCTGGGTCGAGGACGCGCGCGAGCGGTTCGCCGACGCGCGCGTGACGTCGTTCGTGCCGATCCTCGTCGAGCGCGCGGTGCGGGCGCAGCTGAAGTCCGGTTCGGTGGCGGGCGCCCGCGCCACGGCGAAACGCCTGCTGGCGGGCGAACTGCCGCGCCGCTGGCGGCACACGCGGGGCGTCGCGGGCCGGGCGGAGGAGGTCGCCCGCCTGCTGCCGCGGGACGAGGGCCAGGTGCTGGTCGCGTCGGCCTGGCTGCACGACGTGGGGTACGCCGCCGAGGTCACGGTCACCGGGTTCCACCAGCTCGACGGCGCCCGCTACCTCGCGCGGCACGGCGTGCCGCGGCGGGTGTGCGCGCTGGTCGCCCACCACGCGGGTGCGGCGGGGGTCGCGGAGCTGAACGGGCTCGCCGGTGAGCTGGGCGAGTTCGAGGACGAGCGGACACTGGTGCGGGACGCGCTGTGGTACTGCGACATGACGACCAGCCCGGACGGGGCGCGGGTGTCCTTCGACGAGCGCATGGCGGAGCTGCGCGCGCGGCGCGGCGACTCCGACCCGGTGGTGCGGGCGCTCGCGCTCAACGGTGACGAGCGGGCCGCGGCAGTCCGCCGCGTCGAGGACTTCCTGCGGCGGAACGGGTAACGGGATGTCTACTGTGGACTACGTGCTGGTGCACGGGGCGTGGCACGGCGGCTGGTGCTGGGAGCGGGTGGCCGCGCCGCTGCGGGCACGGGGGCACCGCGTGCACACGCCGACGCTGAGCACCGGTGATCCGGGAATCGGGCTGCGCACGCACGTCGACGAGGTCGCGGCGTTGCTGGAAGGCCTGGACGACGTGGTGCTCGTCGGGCACAGCTACTCGGGTTTCGTGGTCCGCGAGGCGGCCGACCGGATGCCGGAGCGCGTCCGGCGGATCGTGCTCGTCGACGCGTGGTACGGCCGCGACGGCGACTCCATGGACAGCCGCGCGCCCGAGTGGGTCGATTCGCTCACCGCGGATGGCATGATCGCCACGCCTCCGGCGTCGACGGTCGGCGTGCGCGAACCAGCCGACGTCGCGTGGCTGGAGGAGAACCTCCGTCCCCAGCCCCGCCGCACGTTCAGCGAACCGACGCGGCTCACCGGTGCCGTCGAGGACGTGCCGTGCCACGCCGTGTTGTGCGTGCCCAACAAGCGGCTGCCCTTCGCGAAGTGGGCGGCCGAATTCGGCTGGCCCAGCACGGAACTGCACACCGGGCACGACGCGATGGTGACCGCGCCCGGGCAGCTCGCGGAAATCCTGCTGGCGCAGGCCTGAACTTCCGCCGAAATCCGGTCCGCGGCGGTGTTCCGGCTGCCACGCTGCCGGGGTGAGCCTGAAGACCGCACTGGCCGCCGGACTGCTGGCGGCGTCCGTCCTCGCCGCCCCGCCCGCCTCGGCCGACGTACCGTTCGCGTCCGCGGTGTTCCGCGCGACGCACAACAGCTACTCCGGGAACTTCGACGGTGCCAAGGGATCCATCACCGCGCAGCTCGACTCGGGGGTGCGCTTCGTCGAGTTCGACATCCACGACAACGACTACGGCACGTCGCACGACTACGCGGTCGGCCACGACTCGCCCGGGAACCTGGTGGACCACAACGGAAACCCCGCGTCCAACGCCCTGCGTGACTGGCTGCGCGTGGTCGACAGCTGGTCGGACGCACACCCGTCCCACGCGCCGATCGTCGTCATGCTGGACCTGAAGGACGACCTGACGGACAACCCGTCGTACGCCGCGGGCAATCTCGCCGCGGTGAACCAGGAACTCACCGACGTGTTCGGTGCCGGCCTCGCCACACCGGCGCAGTACCCGTCGCTGCCGTCCGTCGATTCGTTGCGCGGACGCGTGTTGCCGCTGTTGTCCGGCAACGGCACGACCCGTGCCGCGTACCGCCGCGACACCGGGGCCAGCCCGGCGATCGCCGTCAACGGCAAGGGCCAGGTCGTCGAGGTGCACGACTCCGGCAGCGGCACGCTCTGGTACTGGACCGGGACCTACGGCGGGGCCAGCCCGGCGATCGCCGTCAACGGCAAGGGCCAGGTCGTCGAGGTGCACGACTCCGGCAGCGGCACGCTCTGGTACTGGACCGGGACCTACGGCGCGGACGGCCGGATCACCTGGCTGCGGCACGGGAAGTACGACACCGGCAAGACCCCCGCGATCGCCTTGGCCGACAACGGTGACCTCGTCGAGGTGCACCAGTCCCAGACCGCGACGACGCTGTGGTCCCACGTCGGCAAGCTGGGCGCGGACGGCGAGATCACGTGGGGGCCGAGCAAGCAGTACGACAACGGCGTGCTGCCCACCGTGGCGTTCACCGGCAGCGGCACGGTCCGGGAGGTCCACCAGAGCCAGAGCGGCACCCAGAACTGGCAGTGGACGGGGACGCTCAGCGGTTCGTCGGTCACGTGGAGCGGCAACGCGAAGACGGCAGACCCGCGCTACGACAAGACGACCAGCCGCGGCGTGGTGGTCTGGACCGGTGCGGACGGTGCCACCCCGGCCCAGACCCTGCGGTACTCCACGCCTTCGGTCGGCGGCGCGCGGATCCAGTACCCGCAGGTCGCCTTCGACGAGTACCAGGACGGCGACAGCGCGGAACTCCGGCAGGGCGCGGTGTTCTACGCCGCCCCGGCCACGCACTCGTCGTTCATCGCCGACGCGCGGCGGGCGGGGTACGTGGTGCGGGGCTGGGACTTCGATTCCGCGAGCCTCGCGACCGATCCCCTCGCCAACTACCCGGCGACCAACCACCCGCGGGACTCCTGGTACCTGTCGCTCACCGCGGACGCCGTCACAGACTGAACGTGCGCAGGTGGTCGACCACGACGAACCGGCTCGACGGGCTGCCCTGCTCGACGGCCTCGCGCAGGCCGTCGAGCCCGCCCCAGTCCCGGGCCGGTTCGCCGAGCGGGTAGTCGAAGTCGTCCCAGTGCGTCGGGAGGACGTAGCGCGGGAAACCCAGCGTGCGCAGCAGGCGTGCCGCGTAGTCGGCGATCGAGCCGCCGCCCGCGGGCAGGAGCACGACGTCGGGGCGCAACCCGGCCAGCTCCGACTCGACGTAGTTCGAACCGCCGAAATCCAGCACGCGCACACCGTTCGCCTCGACCTGGTACGCCAGCGTGCCGCCCTCGACGAGGTGCTGGATCTGCGTCGGCACCGGCGGTTTCTCCAGGCCGAAATTCGGCCTGGTACCGGGAAAAGCGACCTTCGCCCGTGCCCCGCTCGCCGAGTGCAGCGAGCGCAGCACCCGGATCCGGTAGGTGCCGAACGTCAGGTACTCACCGCCGGTGACCAGTGAGAGCTGGTCCTCGGGCGCGCCCAGCGCGGCCATCAGGTTCAGGTGCGTCTCGGTGCCGAGCACGGTCGCGCCGGTTTTCCGTGCCAGGTAGGGCACGTCGGTGAGGTGGTCGTAGTGCCCGTGGGTGACCAGGATGTGGTCCGCGCGCAGCTCACCGGAGTCGACGTAGCGGTCGATCAGCGCGGTGTCCACCGACAGCGGGGTGCGGGGATCGGCACCCGCCGGGGTGTAGGTGCCGGTGTGGAAGCGGGTGAGCCACGGGTCGATCAGCACGGTTTTCCCGCCCGGCACCCGGATTTCCCAGCTGTTGTTGCCCCACCAGCGCAGCGTCACGCCCGCGGGCGCGGCAGCGGCCGCGGCGGGGAGGGCGCCGCCGAGCACCGCGGCGGCCGCGCTCGCGCCGAGCATTCTTCGTCGGGTCACTGTCATGGGCGCAGCTGAGCACACCGCGTCCGCCCGTGTCCAAGACCGCGCCTCCTCTCTGGCGATACCGGTTCCGATATCGTCCCAGCGTGGAACCCCTGCGTCAGCTGCGGTACTTCGTCGCCGTGGCCGAAGAACTACACTTCGGCCGCGCCGCCGAACGGCTCGGCATCGCGCAGCCGCCGCTGAGCCAGCGCATCCGCAAGCTCGAACAGGACCTGGGCGCGCGGCTGTTCGACCGCGACAGCAGGCGCGTCGAGCTGACCGAGGCGGGGCAGGTGCTGCTCGGCGAGGCACGGGAACTGCTGGCCCGCTGGGAACGGCTGGTCACGCTCGTCGGCAAGGCCGGCCGGGGCGAGCTGGACGCGTTGCGCGTGGGTGTGCCGCCTGAGGTGCCGGGCCGAGTGCTCGCCGCGATCCTGTCCGCGTTCGCGCAGCCGCACCCCGACGTGCGGCTGGACCTGCTGGAGCTGACCACGGCCGAACAGCTGCGGCTGCTCGCCGACCGGCAGCTCGACGCGGGACTGCTGCAGCACCCGGTCGACGCGATCGGGCTCGAACTGGGTCCCGTCGTGGAAACCCCGCTGGGTGTCGTGCTCCCGCGCGACTCGCCGCTGGCCGCGCGCGCGGAGCTCACGCTCGCGGACCTCGCCGGACACGGCCTGGTGATCTTCCCCCGCGCCGCCGCGCCGGGGCTCTACGACGCGATCCTGCGGACGTGCTGGGAGCACGGTTTTCGCCCGGCGGGCACGCGGCACGCCCGCAGCCCCGAGTTCGTGCTGGGGCTCGTGCTGGCGGGGCACGGAGTGGCGTTCGACGAGGGAACGGTGGCACGTAAGGAACCCCGCGTCGTTTGGCGGCCGTTGCCGCCGGGCGCGCTGAGCAGGCGCATGTCGCTCGCATGGCCGTCTGCGGCGCCTCATCCCGCGGTGCGCGTGCTGGCGGAGCTGGTTGCGGAAATTGTTCAGGGGGACGGGATTTCGACGCTCGCGTCGCCGGGGGAACCGCCGCGACGGCCGTGGAGCGTGGTGTTCGGGCAGTCGTGAGCCAGGTCCTCGACGGCCTGCCGCGCCGCCTCGCCGATCGCCCGGTCCACGTGCGGGAGGCGGCCGGTGAGGACCTCCGCGCGGGTGAACACGGCCACCGCGTACCGCGGGCCACCCGGGTAGGAGACGACGCCGATTTCGTTGCGCAGCGCGGGTAACGACCCCGTCTTGCCCCACACCGCGACCTCGGGCGGGAAGGCGGCGGTGAGGCGGTGCCAGTTGAGCTGCCTGCTCATCAGGTCCCGCACCCAGGCGCACGCCTCCGGCGGCCCGGCCCGGTCGTCGGCGATGAGGGCGAGGAGCCGGGTGAGGTCGCGCGGGGTGCTGGCGTTGGTCGCCGAGGGGTCGAGCGCGCGGGTGCGGAACACCTCCTCGGGGCCCAGCGCGGGGAACCTGCGCGCGAAGTCCGCGGCGTCGCGGGCTCCGATGTCCTCGGCCATGCTGGTCACGACATCCCTTGGCGCGCCGGTGATCCGGGTGTCCGTCAGCCCCAGTTCGCGCACCAGCGAGCGCACGTTGTCCAGGCCGACGCGGTCGAACAGCAGGTCGGCGGCGGTGTTGTCGCTCAACGTCAGCGCGAACAGCGCGGCGTCCCGCAGGCTCAGCTCGACGTCGTCGGCGCAGCCGGCGATCGCGGCACCACCCAGGCGGGTGGGTGCGGTCGCGCGGACGCGGTCGGCCGGGTCGAGCTGGCCCGCCGCGACCTGGCGGGCGAACTCCAGCACCAGCGGGACCTTGACCACCGACGCCAGCACGACCGGTTCGTCCGCGTCCAGCCCGGTTTCGGCGCCGCAGTCCAGGCAGCGGACGTGCACCCAGGCCTGGACCCCGGCTGTGTCGAAGATCTCCCGCACACCGTCGAGGATAACCGTCCACAGTGGACTAGTCGGGTTCGGGCCGTTTTCACCCGCTCTGGCGAGTCGCCTTGCCGTGCTCGAACGTCTGTTCTATGGTCGGACGCAGGGAGAGTCGCAAGCAGGGGAGTTCACCATGGCTTACAAGATCAAGCACCGGTCACGCGCGCAGGAGGTCCGCTTTCCGACGCAGGCGGCCGCGGAGCAGTACGCGGCCCAGTTCGCGGGCGGCCTGCGGAACTGGACGGTCGTCGAGGCGGGGCGGGGTGCGCAGGAGGCCGCCCCGCGGGACGAACAGGGCCGGTAGCGGGGGCGCCGTTTTTACGATCTCCGCGCCCTGGGTAGTCCTGCTGCCGTGAGCACGCGGATGGCATGGGTGGGGTTGCTCCGCCATGGGCAGAGCACGGGCAACGTCGCACGCGAGGAGGCGGAGTCCGACGGGCGCGAGGTGATCGACATCGCCGAGCGTGACGCGGACGTGCCGCTCACGCCGCTGGGCGAGGAACAGGCCGAGGCGGCGGGGGAGTGGCTCGCGCGCAGCCCGGTGGATCTCGTCGTCGCGTCGCCGTACAGGCGGGCGGCGGAGACGGCGCGGATAGCGCTTGCCGCCGCGTCCCGGCAAGGCGCGCCGGTGCCCAGGGAGCCCGTGATCGACGAGCGGTTGCGGGATCGGGAGCTGGGTGTGCTCGACCTGCTGACCACGCGGGGGGTGCGGGAGCGCTGGCCCGATGAGCTGCGCCGGAAGCAGCGGCTGGGCAAGTTCTACTACCGGCCGCCGGGCGGTGAGTCGTGGGCGGACGTGGTGCTGCGGGTGCGGCCGTTGCTGCGTGAGCTGCACGCGGACGCGGCGGGCAAGCGGGTGCTGTTCGTGGCGCACGAGATGACGGTGTTCACGCTGCGGTACCTGCTCGAAGGCGTGCCGGAGCCGGAGCTGCTGCGCGCCGCGTCGCGGACGGAGGTGGCGAACGGGTCGATCACGGGCTGGAGCGCGGAGCCCGATGGCCGGTACCGGCTGACGGAGGAGCAGGAGACGGTGCACCTGCACGCCACCGCAACGGAACCCACCGAGGACGACGATGCCGCAGCATCCCTCACCTGATCCGGCTTGGGTGGCGCCGTCGCGGTGGGCGGTGCCGCCCGGCGGGTATCGACTCCTCGACAAGCAGACGCGCCACCGCAACGGAGCCCACGGAGGATGACGATGCCGCAGCGCTCTTCACCTGATCCAACCCCGGTCACGCCGGCGCTGCTCCGGGACTGGCCGGTGCCGACGGACGACCGCGGCACGGTGTTCGTGCTCGGCGGCGCGCGGACGGTGCCGGGCGCGGTGCTGCTGACCGGAACGGCGGCGCTGCGGGCGGGCGCGGGCACGCTGCAACTGGGCGCGAGCGAACGGCATGCGACGGCGCTCGGGGTGGCCGTGCCGGAGTCCTCGGTGATCGGCCTGCCGGAGACCGAAAACGGCGCGGTGTCGCGAGACGCCACCGAGGCACTCGCCGGCGCGCTGCCGAACGCGAGGGCCGTGGTGATCGGCCCCGGGCTGACGGACGTGGACGAGACGTTCGCTTTGCTGGAACGGGTCCTGTCGCTGGTGGCCGAAGACGCGAAGCTGGTGCTGGACGCCTACGCGCTCGGTGCGCTGAGCCGGAAGCCGGAACTGGTGCGGCCGTGGGCGGGCCGGGTGGTGCTGTCGCCGAACAGCAAGGAGGCGGCGTACCTCCTCGGCCGGGACGAGGTGCCCGATTTCGCCGACGCGGCAGCGGAAATCGCGGACCGCTACCAGGCGGTGGTCACGCTGATGGGCGCGATCGCCACACCGGACGGCGAACGCTGGTTCGACGGCGGCGGCCACATCCACCTGGCCACCTCCGGCAGCGGCGACGTACTGGCAGGCCTGATCGGCGGTTTCCTGACCCGCTCGGCAACCCCACCACAAGCAACCTGCTGGGCGACGCACGTCCACGCACTGGCGGGCCAACGCCTCATCCCGCGCACCGGAGTGACGGGCCTGCTGGCAAGAGACCTCGTCGCAGAAGTCGGCACGGTGATTTCCGAACTGGCACAGTAGATCCCGGTCGCCCATCTCGGAAGCGGTGCTCGCACCGGCTCCATCCCCGGCCTCGCACGATGGCCTTCGACCGTGGCACCCAAGCACCTCGAAGCCGCGCACCGCAGGCATCGCCTCGGCCCCCACCCCAGCCCAGCGCTCGCCCTGCATCAACACCTCCCGGCCCGGCACGACGGCCTTCGACAGTGGCGCCCAAGTGGCCCCGAACTTAGCCCACCCCAGGCACCGCCCGGATTCTCGCGCCGCAGCCGTTCCGCACCACTGCGCTCCCGCTGCGATCCGAAGTGCCCGCGACCCCACCCCGCAGCCGTCCCGAACCGCCGCTGCCCGCTCGATGGCCTTCGGCCGTGGGGACCAAGCACCCGGCAGCCGCCGCAATCGACCGCGCGCCTACAACCGTCCCGTATCGCCTCCGCCTCGCACGGTGGCCCTCGCCATGCGGCGCAAGCAACCCGCAGCCGTCCCGAACCACCTGCCACCCGCCGCTCCCGGCTCGGTGGCCTCCGGCCCCCGGCACCCGCCCCGCCCCGCCCCCGGCACGATGCCCCCCGGCCGTGGAGCCCAGCCGCCCCGCCCCACCCCGAACCCCCAGGGAATCAGGGCACTACGGTCACCGGCCACAGGCCCGCCTTCACCAGGCGCGTCGCGACCGAGCCGACCAGGCGGTGGCCCGCGCTCTCCGATGCGCCGACCACCACGAGGTCCGCCTGCCGGTCCGTCGCGACCCGGCGGATTTCCGTGTAGGCGTCCCCGCGGCGGACCTCCAGCGTGACCGGGATCCGCGCCTCCGCCGCGAGCCGCTCCAGCGGGGCGCGTAGTTCGGTGATCAGCTCGTCGTGCGCCTGCTGCTGCGCGGCCGCGAGGAGACTCGGCGACATGCCGGTCCACACCGACGGCGCCACCACGTACACCACGACCAGCCGCGACCGCTGCCGCCGCGCGAGACCGGCCGCGTACGCACCCGCCCGCATCGCCGTCGCCGAACCGTCGACGCCCACCAGGATCAGCTGCGGACCATCCGTCCCCCGCTCGAACGGCCCCCGCGCCCACGCGGGCCCGTACTCCTCGACGAGCGGGAGGGATCCGGTGTCGTCGGTGCTCACCCCGCCATTATCACCGGCGCACCCTCGCCCCTCCGCCCCGGCGTGCTCGAACCCCGCAGCGGACGGAGGCGCGCCGGCACCGAACCGGAGACCCCCCCGCCCGGCCGACGCTGGTGCCGGAAAACCCGTTCCCCGCAAGTAGTCCTCGATGATCACCTGTTCACCGGCCAGGCGCGGCGCAAGAACGCGGTTAGGGTGGGCCGGTGGTCAAAGCAGAGGTGGTGGTGGCGACCGCGCTCGCGGCGTGTGCCGGGGCGGTGGACCTGTTCGCGCTCTCGGAACTCGGTGGCGCCTTCGCGAGCGTCGTGACGGGCAACCTCGTCAACACCGGCTTCGGCCTCGGCACGGCCGACGTCGCCCGCATCGTCCCGTCCGTGACGGCCGTTGCCGCGTTCGGCGTGGGTGTGGTCGCCTGGACGCTGGTGTGGCGGCGCGGACTGCTCGGGCCGCTGTGCGCGGAACTGGTGCTGCTGCTGGGAGTTCTGGCCTGGTGGGTCGCGACGGGCGCGGCCCCTGGCCACGCGGGCGCACTGGTCCTGCTCGCGCTCGCGGCCGTCGCGATGGGCGGGCAGAGCATCGCCGCACTGCGGCTCGGCGCCGCGACCACCTACCTCACCGGCGCGCTCACCAACGCGCTGCACGACCTCGTGAGCGGCCGGGCCGGAAGCCGGCGCGCGGCGGTCCGGCAGCTGCTGGCGCTGGTACTGGGCGCGCTGGCGGCCGCGGGCCTGCGGACGCTGTCCAGAACGGCGCTGCCCGCACTCCCGGTGGCACTCCTGCTGGTCGCGATCATCACGGCCAGGCGCCGGCGGGTCAGCTGAGCGTCAGGGCTTGCGGCCGACGCCGACCCAGATCACGGACTCCTCGGGCGTGCTGAACTCCAGCTCGGGCGAGTTCGGGCTGCTCTCCTCCGGGTGCCACAGCGGCGTCCACGTCATGCCGGGCTCCACGAGCTCGAAATCGCCCAGCAGGTCCCGGATCTCGGACTGCTTGCGCCACACCACGGGGTTCGACGACGCGTCGTACATCGCCTTGAGCTCGACCAGCTTGTCCGCCAGCTCGTCCGGCACACCCTCGTCGGTCACCTGCGAAATCACCAGGTACGAACCGGACGGCATCAGCTCCCGGTACCGCGCGACGCACTGCGGCCCGATGTCGGTGCCGTCGTGCCCCGGCTGCTGGACGTGCAGCACCGCCACGAGCAACACGGCCACCGGCTGCTCGAAGTCGATCACCCCGGTCTCGGCGACGCGCTCCCACAGCCCGTCCGGGTCCCGCATGTCGGCCTGCACCACGGCGTGCCGCTTCGGATCGCCGTGCTTTTCCAGCAGGTACCGCGAGTGCGCGACGGCGACCGGTTCGTTGTCGATGTAGACCACCCGCGCGTCCGGGGACACCTCGTCCGCGACCTGGTGCGTGTTCCCCATCGTCGGGATGCCCGAGCCGATGTCGATGAACTGCCGCACGCCGAGGCGCATCAGGTGCCGCACCGCGCGGTGCAGGTACAGCCGGTTCGAGATCGCCACCGACTGCAGCACCGGGAAGCCGGCCAGGACCTTGTCACCGAAGGCGCGGTCGATCGCCCAGTTGGCGTCACCACCGAGCAGGTAGTCGTACACCCGGGCCACGCTCGGGTGCTCCAGGTCCACACCTTCGGGCGGGAAGGCGTCGGGTCCCCGTTGGCTCACCGCGGTGTTCCTTTCTCGCTTTGGGCCATCGTAGCGCCGCCCCACCATCACGGTCGGTGACACCCGGTACCCGTCGGCGCTGTCCACAGTGGAGGGAAACGGGCGTTGCCTACTATGAGTAGATCGAGCGCGACCGGAGCTGAACGGAAGGGCACTGTTCGGTGTGCGTTCGGGCAGTGTTTCGCCCGATTTTCGGGCTGACCAGCGAAATGGCTTGCGAAAACCAGTTGACATACCGTTCCGTCAGCACGGTCGGGAAGGGGACGGCACCGGGACATGGCTCGCGATCGGCTACGGGGACGGCGCACCGAGCTCGCCGCGTTGCGGGCTGCCGTGCGCGGTGACCGCGGCCGGCTCGTCGTCGTGCGCGGCGCCGCCGGCACCGGCAAGACCGCGCTCCTGCGTGCCGCTGCCGCCGCCTGGCAGGCCGACGGCGCGCGCGTCATCCGGCTGCCGCCCGCCGACGGTGCCGATCCCGTGCGGCTGCTGGTGGACGCCGTGCGTGCCGAGTTCGAGCAGGTCGGGGACGCGGTCGTGGCCGAACGGATCGCCACGCTCACCCGCCGGTGCGAAACCGGTCCCTGCCCCACTGCCTTCCCCGCGCTCACCGCGATCTTCGACCGCATCGGCCGCACCGGGCCGACGGTCCTGGTCGCCGACGACGCCGACGCGCCCGCGGCCGTCCTGGGGGCCGCGCGCCGGCCCGGCTGCCTCGTCGTGGCCGCGTGCCGGGACGCGCCCGAGCTGCTCGCCGCCGCCGACGAGGTCCTCGAGCTGGGGCCGTTGCCGGAAGCGGATCTGGCGCCCCTGCTGGCCCGCGCCGCCGGCGGACTGCTCGACGAAGCGGTGCCGCAGGCGCTCGCCGCCGCACTGGGCCCCCTCGCGGGCAACCCGGGAGCGGCGATCGCCACCGTCGCGGAACTGCGCCGCCGCGGCAGGCTCGTCCGCGTCGGCGACCGGCTGTGCCTGGCCGATCCGGTCCGCCCGATCGCGCTGCCCCCTGGCCACGACCTGCCCGCCCGCGCCGGCGAGGCGGGCCTGCGGCTGCTCGCCGTGGTCTCCGCGCTCGGCTCGCTGCGGATCGACGACCTGCCCGTGCTGGCGGAGGTGCTGGGCGAACGGCTCGACCCGTGCGGCCGGCTGGTGGACCGCCTCGTCGAGGCGGGCATGCTGACCGCGGCTCCGGACGGTTCCCTCACCTGCGAGCCGCCCGCGCTCGCCGCGGCGGCGGTCGAGCAGGTGCCCGTGCACGCCGAGTGCGCCGAGTTCACCCGCCGTCTGCTGGCGGGAAACCGCACGCGCGTGCTCGCCGAGTACGCCAGCCGCGCCCGCCCGCCGCTCGATCCCGGCGAGGTTTCCTGGCTCGTCGCGGAAGCCGACGCGATCGCGGCACGCGAACCCGAGCGAGCGGTGCGCTGGTACGCGGCGGCCTTGGAACAGCCGGGCGCGGCGGCCGCGCAACCCGCCGCACTGGCGGAGTTCCTGCGCCTCGTCGTGGCCACCGGGCGCTACGAGCTGCTGCCCGACCTGGACGCGGCCGCGCTGCCCGCCGAACTGCGGCACGACCTGCTGGTGGCCCAGCTGCTGGCCGTCGCGCACCTGGGCAGCCTGCCCCCCAACGCGAAGCGGTGGTGGTTCGCCGCCGTCGCGCGCATCGGGGAGCGGCTGCCGCCGGTCCGGCAGCTGCGGGCACAGCCCGTGCTCTCGCCCGGCGAGCTGACCCTGCTCGGGCACGCGCTGCTCGGCGACCGGGACGGCTGCGCCAGGACAGCCGCGCGGCTGCGCCGCCGGATCGCGCCCGAGACGCTCGACGCGCTCGCCGAAGCGGGCAACTTCGCCGACCTCGCCACGGTGCTGGAACTGTTGCTGGGCCCGCGGTACCGGGTGCCGTCCCACGGCCCGGTCGCCGTGTACCAGCGGCTGCTCGCGCAGTACCGCGCCGGGGACTGGACGTCCGCGTTGTCGGCGGCCCGGGAACTGGCCGCGGGCAACGAAACCGACAGCGCCGGCCACCAGATCGCCCACCTCATCGCCGCCGAGATCTGCACGGCTCGCGGGCAGCTCACCGCCGCACGCCGCTGGCTGGACCCGGTGCCGGAAGGCGGTGCGCTGGAGGCGATGCGGGTGTGGGGCGAGGTGGGACTGCTGCTGCACCTCGGCGAGTACCGGGAGGCGGTGGGGATCGTCCAGCGGCTGCTGGACCGGCTCGCCGGGCGCAGCCGGTACGGTCTGGACCAGTTGCTGCGCCGTGCGCTCGTGCTCGCCCACCGGGCGGGGGACACCGCTGCGGCGCAACGGTTCCTGGCCGAGCTGGAACGCCAGCCGCGCAGTCTCGCCGTCCTGCAGGGACGCGCGTTCGCGCACCGCGACCCGGTGCTCGCCGCCGAGGCCGCCGACCTCGCCCGCGCCCGCGGCGACGTGCCGGACCAGCTCGTCGCGCTCCTGGTGGCGGCCGAGATCGCCGAGGACCCGGAACCGGTGCTGCGGGAGGCGCACGAACTGGTCGACCGGTGCGGCGCGGTCGGGCTCCGGCGGATCTTCCAGCGGCCCGGGCTGTCCGCACCACAGCCACGGGCGGCGCGGACCGAGCTGTCCGAGACGGAGCTGCGGATCATCGAACTGCTGCGTGAGGGCTACACGAACCGGCGTGTCGCGTCGCTGCTCGGCGTCACGGTCAAGACCGTGGAGAACCACCTGACCAGGCTGTTCGCCCGCACCGGCTGCCGCTCGCGGGTCGAGCTGGTCGCCGCCAGCCTGCAGGGCCGGTTCGGTCCGGCTGCCTGATCAACCCGGTGAGGGAAAACCCGCCGGAAGCGGAAAGAAGTTTCCCGCTCCCGTTCGCCACGCCCTCCGCCCGGCAGGCTCGACCCGTCGGAACAGCACGGAAGGGGGTCCGGCACATGGTGCCGAGGCATGGCGAACTGGTCATCGGACCGGGCCTGCACATCTTCATCGACTGAGGTGGCCGCACCCGGGTTCAGCCCGGGTGCGCCCCGGTGAGCAGGGCGGCGGCGAGTTCGACCCGCGACCGGTAGCCGGTGCGGGCGAACAGCCGCGTCAGCCTCCCCTCCACGCTCTTCTCCGTGGTCTGCAGCACCGTCGCGAGCTCGCGGTTCGTGAGTCCCTCCGCGACCAGCACGGCCAGCAGCCGCTCGTTCTCCGCGACGGTGGCGGCGCGGCCCGGCACCGGCACGTCCCGCTCCCGCATCAGGTTCCGGACGTGGGCGCGGGGCACGAGCGCGTCGAGCGAGGCCAGCAGCTCGTAGGCCTCCGACAGCAGTTTCGGGTCGCCGAGACCTTGGCGCACGACGGCGATGCACGTGGTCGCGAGCTCGTGCGGTTCGTTCCGTTCCCGCGCCAGTTCGAGCGCCGCGTCCGCCGCGGCCTGGTCGTGCTCGACGACCATCAGGCCCCTCAGGTGGAGCAACCGGGCCCGGCCGGTCCCGGTCCGGTCGGCGATGCGGCGGATCTCCTCGACACACCGGCGCGCCTCGGCCAGGTCGCCGCGGGAGAACTCGATCTTCGCGCGCCGCAGCCACAGCTCGTCGCACCCGAGCACCACGCCCTGCTGCCGCGCGCGGTCGAGCGCACCGGTCATCAGCTCGTGCGCCAGCTCCCCGTTGCCGAGCCCGTACTCCAGCTCCGCGCGCGCCAGGTCGAGCAGGTGGGTCAGCAGCGGCTGCGCGGTGCGGGCGCGGTCGAGGACGGTCCTGGCCCGCCCGAACTGCCCCCTCGCGGCGAGGATGCGGGCGATTTCCCGTGCCAGCACGGTGTTTCCCGGCGGGTACCCGTCGGCGGCGCCGTCCGCGGTGGTGAACCGCGCGAACCGCAGCGCGTCGTCCCACCGGCCGGACACCGCGGCGTAGAGCGCGCGGTCGGCCGGGGCGACCAGGTCCGTGGGCAGCTCCAGCATCAGCGCCCTCGCCCTGTCGAGCTCGCCGAACACCAGCAGCATCCTGACGCGGGCCAGGATCTGCTCGATCCGGTGCCGTTCGTCGGTCCGCAGCAGGGACTGCAGCACGGGGTCCGCCAGCGACCGCTCGAAGTCGTCGAGCCTGCCGCGCAGGGCGGCGGCCCCGATGCCGAACACGAGCGCGTAGGCGACGGTCGACGCGTTGCTGTCCGCCCACTCCTCGCGCCGGTTCGCGAGGAGTTCGTCGGCTTCACGCCAGCGGTCGAGCAGGGCCAGCGCGGCGGCGCGGTTCACCAGCCGCACGGCGGCGTTGCCGGGGAGCGCGGCCTCGCCGTCGGCGAGCGCCCGCAGCGTGGCGGTGTCGCCGGTGCCGAGCAGTGAGACCATGTGCACGATCCCCAGCTCCTGCTGGAGGTCCGGCGGCAGCGGGCGGGCCAGTCCGGCGCGGGTGTTGGCGAGCGCCGATTCGAACCGGCGGTGCACGCCTCCCGCCGCGGCGGCGAGGAACAGCGCTTCGGTGGGATCGGCCAGCCGCTCCGCCGCGACGGCCAGCCGTCGTTCGGCGAGGTAGCCGAACTCGATGAGCGTCGCGCGGCCCGCTTCGAGCAGCTCGCGCCCGCTGCGTTCCGGATCGACGAGCCCGCCCGCGTCGATGAGCCGTTCGGGCAGGTAGTGCTGGTCCGAAGGCTGGGCCTCACCTGACCACACGGCCGTGACCGCGAGCTGCGCGAGCCGCCGCCGTTCGAACGGGTTCAGGCAGGACAGCAGCAGCTCGGCCGTCAGCGGCAGCCGGAACCGGAGATCCGCGGGGCGCAGCACGCCTTCGGCCCGCAACGCGCGGATGCCCTCGTGCACCTCGGCGACGTCCACGCCGAGCGCTTCGGCCGCGAGCCGGGGGGCGATCTCGCCGAGCGGGTGCAGCACCGCCAGCACCTTCGCGATCGGCCACAGCGGCTCGCCGAGCGCCCGCAGCTCCGGCACGTCCCCGGTCGGCGGCTGGTCGGGCGGGGCGAGGAAGGCGTACCGGTCGACGACGCGCAGCGAACCGGCCCGGCGGTAGCCCTCGACGGCCGCGTGCAGCGCGCCGGGCGTGCCGCGCGTGAGGCGGTGGAACGCCGCGGTGAGGTCGGCGGCGGGTTCGGCCTGCAGGAGCTCGGTGAGCAGCGCCGCGGTGCCGGCGCGGTCGAGCGGCCGGAGGGTGACGACCTCGGCGAGCCGGTCGGCCCGCAGCCGGGTGAAGGCGCTGCGCAGCGGGGCGGGCGCGGGCAGGCGGCACGTGCACACCAGGCGGGCGGGGGTGCCGCGCAGGGCGGTGAGCACCACGGCGAGTGATTCGGCGTCGAGCCACTGCACGTCATCGAGGAAGACGCGCGGGCCGGTCGCGAACAGGCGCCGCAGGTCAGGTGGGGTGCCGGGGTGCAGCAGGCTCAGTTCCTGCACGAGGCGTGCGGCGGCGAAACCGGGGCGCTGCTGCTCGGACCGGGTGAAGCGCAGCGAGACGGCGGGTTCGGTGGAACGCGCGCGGGCACGGGTGAGGAGCGTGGTGCGGCCGGAACCGGGGCCGCCCGCGAGGACGACGACGGGTGCCTTCGCCGCGAGAACTCGGGCGAGGAGAGCAGACGTCACGCGGACAGTATGTCCGATCACCCCTGCGTACCGGCGGATTCGCCCGTTCTCGGGACCGAAGGTGACGACCGGTGAGCACGATTAGTCCGATCGGATTTGCATAACTCAGCCGGTTTCTGTGGCATTCCGCATCTGCAAGAGGAAGAAGGCATATCCTCCGGTCCCCGCCGATCCACGTCCCCCGACGGATGAAGAGCCGGCCTTTCCCTGCTGGAAGGGTCGGCTCTTTCTCGTGGGGCGGGGTTCGGTTGTGGGGCGTCCTGATTGGACGGTGGTGGGGTCTAGACCATGGGGCCGGGCACTGCTGGGGGAGCGGGGCGGGGCGGAACGGCCGCCTGGGCCGAGGGCTGGAGTGACGGGCCGCCCAGCCCGCGGTGGAATCGCTCCTGCGGCGGGGCCGGGCCGCCCCGCCGGACGGGCGGGCCGTCGCGGGGCCGGGCCGCCCCGCCGCACGGGCGGGCCGCCCGTCGCGGGGCCGAACCCGGCGGTCGCGGCCGAGCCGTCTCGCCGGGGGCCAAACCGCCCCACCGCGCGGGCGAGCCGCCTGCGGCGAACCCCCTGCCTCGCCGCAGGGCCGGGCCGCCCATTCGGTGGTGGATCGCTCCCGTGGCAGGGCCGAGCCGCCCCGCCGCGCGGCCCGTCGCCCGGGTGAACCGGCGGCCGCAGCCGAGCCGTCCCGCCTGGGGCCAAACCGCCCCGCAGCGCGGTCGAACCGCCTGCGGCGAACCCCCTGCCTCGCCGCAGGGCCGAGCCGCCCATCCCGCGGTGGAATCGCCCCCGCAGCGGGGCCGAGCCGTCCGCCGCGGGCCGAGCCGCCCGCCGGGCCGCCTCCGGCGCCCCGGCCACGCGGCCAGCCGACCCGCCTACCCCACCGGGCGCATCACCACGGGTTGTTGTCCTCGTCGTCCGGCTCCGGGGCCGGGGGGCGGCGGGATGACGGGCGGGACTCCCCAGCCCCCGCTTCCGCCTCGGCCTCGACGTCCTCGTCCTCCTCGGCGTCCGGGTCCGGGAAGCGGCTGCGCAGGTTGTCGACGACCAGGGAGCGGGTCTGCGGGTCCTCGTCCCCGACCTCCTCGGCCATCACCTCCGCCACGCGCTCCGCGATCCCCGCCTGTGCACGCCGCATGGTGGTCAGGATCTGCGACGACAGCTCCTCCAGCGGCATGCTGCGCGCCCGCCCGGTCAGCTCCAGGTCCGTGACACTGCCGTCGGCGCGCACGGTCACCTTCACCGAACCGTCGGTGTTCGCCGACGTCAGCCGGATCTCCTCGGTCCGCTCCTGCGCCGCCCGGTACCGCTCCGCCTTCCGCGCGAAACCCTGCGCCCACGCGTCGATCCGCGCGGCCGCCTCGTCCGGGTCTCGCATCAGGTCGCCGAGGCCGTTGGGCGCCGTCATTTGATCACCGCCACTTCGTCCCGCAGCTGGCCCTCGAACGGCGCCGCGTTGCTGCGGTCCTGCTCCTCGTACCCGTCGGCCGTGGCGCGGACGTTGTCCGCCGTGTTGCCCATGCCCTCGACGGCGGCACGCAGCGCGTCCGTGGCGTCGTCCTGGGTGGTCTTGTTGATGATCGGCGGCAGGAAAGCGCACAGCAGCCCGTAGGCCGAATCGTCCATGACCACGGTGTTCGCCGCGTCCACGGCGGTGTTCAGCCGGTCGACCAGCGCGTCCACGTGGCTCGCGTGGGTGCGCAGCTCGTCCGGGTCGACATCGAAAGACATGTTCGCCCCCGCTAGTTCTTCTTGCTCGGCTTGTTCTTCTTCCAGTCACCGATGACCGGAGGGGCGACGACCTGGCCCGCCTCGAACAACTCGGGATCGCCCTCGATGTAGTCGGCGACCTTGTGCTCCTTGTCCTCTTCCCCCTTGCCCCTGCCGCCGTGCGGCATCCCCGCACCCGGGGCACCCGCACGGCCCGCGGCGCCCGCGGCACCGGCCGCACCACGCCCCGCGGCGGCTTCCTCCGCCGCGGCCGCGGCACCCGAAGCCGCTCCGGCACCCAGCCGGTTCGCGGCCCCACTGGCACCACTCGCGCCACCGCCACCGATGCCGCCGATGCCCTTGCCGCCACCGCCGCCGATACCGCCGAGCCCCTTGCCCGCCGCCCCTTCGGTCCCGCCGATGCCACCGATGCCCTTGAGGCCGCTGCCACCGGCGCCCGTGCCGCCGAACGAGTCGAGGTCGCCGAGCGAGCCGCTGAACGCGGGACCGCCGCCCAGCCGGCTGGAGATGCTGTCGCCGTTGACCCCGCCGGTGTAGCCGATCGTCGGTATCCGGCCGGTCCCGCTCGACCCGCCCGATCCGCCGGACGTGCCGCTGAGGTCCGTCCCGGTCACCGACGAGGGCAGGGTGCTCTCGGGGATGTGCGGCGGCGAGTAGGAGGACCCGCCACCGCCGTACGTGGTGGTGCCGCCGGGGTAGTCCCCCGTGGACAACGGCGGGATCCCGGCGCCGGTACCCGAACCACCGCCGTACGTGCCGGAGCCGCCGCCGTAAGTGCTGCCAGGCAGGTTCGGCACGCCCGCACCGGAACCGGAACCGGAACCGGAGCCCGAGCCGCCGGGCTGTCCGTTGCCGGACCAGTCACCAGCGCCGGAGCCGGAAGTGCCGGACGCACCGTCGCCGGACAGGGAGGCGGCGGGCAGCTGGGCGGGGTCGAACGCCCCGCCGGTCGAGGCGGAGCCAGCGGGGACGCGCTGGCCCGCGACCGCGTTGTCCGGGGATGCCGTGCCGTGCACGCTCTTGCTGAACACGGGGTGATCAGGCTCCGCCACCCCGCGCGGCAGCGAGGCCGTGGTGGCGGAGCCGCCGCCGAGCTTGGGCGGCGGCGGGAAGGCCGGGGTGGTGGTGGCGCCCGCGACGGTGTCGTCGTACTGCGCCATGATCCGCGCCGCCTGCTGGCGCGCCGCCTCCTGCTGCTGCAGCACCTGCTGGTCGGCCTGGGCCTGCTGCGCGTAGGCGATCGGGTCGGTGATCGTCTGCAGCCGCGCGTTGGCGGCCTGCACGTCGAACTGTACGGGCGGGTTGGCCGCCATCTGCTTCTGCGCCTCGTTGAGCGCCTGCGAGTGGATCTCCTGCTGGCGCCCGGTGAGCGTGGCGCCCTGCGCGGTCAGGCCCAGCCACTTGCCGACCGACGTGAGGTGCGTGCGCGCGGCGTCGCCGCCGGAGCCCTGCCAGTCGGACAGGCTGTCGTTGATCGCGTCGGCGAGGTTCCGCTGGTGGTCGGTGAGCTCGTTGCCCAGCCGCACCCACTCCTCGGAGGTCACCGCGACGGCGGCGGAGTCGGCGTTCTCGGTCAGCGCGGCGACCATCTGCTCGTGGTTCGCGTTCTCCCACAGCGTGCTGGGCGCGGTGCCCTTCTGCCGGATCTCCAGCCCCGCGTCGAGCCCGTCCCTGGCCTTGGCGATCTGCTGCTCGTAGCGGCGCTGGATCTCCTCGTCACGCCGCAGCGGGGTGACGACGTCGCCCAGCCAGCCCTTGGCGATCTCGTCGTCGACCTCGCGGGTCACCTCGGCGCGGATCTCGTCGCCCGACGACACCCCTTCCCCGATCGGCCCCAGGTAGTAGGGCGATTCGGGGTCCTCGGTGATGTCGTGGAAGAAGCCGCCCACTCGGGTCTGGGCCACGATGGTTCTCCTCCGTGTCGTGCTCGGGCGTCAGGCCTCGACGCGCATCCGGGAAAGCGTGTTCCCGGTCTCGCCGTCCTGCGACTGGTAGTTCGCCTTGGCGAGCTTGATCGCCTCGATGTAGGCGGGCAGCTCGGCCTTCGCCTGCTGGAGCTGGGTGAGCAGGCCGCGCTCGTCGGTCGCGGTGCGGACCATCAGGTCCGAGACCCAGCGCGAGGTCGCGGTGGTGCTCATCGGCGGCGCCTGCTGGAACTGCTCGAGCGCGCTCCAGCGGGCCTCCAGCGAGTCGATGATGTCCTGCAGCGCCTGGATCATCCGGTCGCCGGTGTGCTCGTCGACCGCGAAGCCGCCGTCCTTGGCCAGCTGCTTCAGCTCGACGCCGCTGAGCATCCGCTGCATGGTGGGCAGCACCAGCTCACCCTGCTCCTGCTCGATCGGTGCCGTTTCCTCGCTCATGCCTGGTGCCTCCCCGATCTCAGTAGACGGCGGAAATCATCGTGCGCACGGTCTGTGCCACGTCGGTGAACCCCGCTGGAACGTACCGCGCGGTGATCGTTCCCGTCGCGTCGGTACTGGTCTGCACCAGGTAGCGCCCCTCCTCGGTGTCCAGCCAGGTGACCGGTTCCACGGTCCGGCGCTCGCCGTGGCGGCCCCGGCCCGCCGCGGTGAAGTACCCGCCGCCGAGCCGCGGCCCGGCGAAGATCTCCTGGAGGCGCTCCTCGTCGGCGGTGGGCGGTGGCGCCACCGCGCCACGCGGCCGTACGACGGTGTTCACCTGGAGGTTGCCGAACGCCTCGGTCTCCTCCTCGTCGAACTCCTCCTCGGCCTGCCGCCGCGCGGCCACCGCCGAGAGGGGGCGCTCGTCGCGGCGGGAGACCGACAGCGGTCCGGTCGGCGCGGGCCCGGCCTCCGGCAGCGCGCCGGCCATCGCCGGCACCAGCTCCTCGTCGGGCAGCAGCGAGAACCACAGGCGGTCGTCGCCGTCGTCCTGGCCGATCGTCAGCGCCTGCGCCCCGTCGGTGACGGCGAAGACGGCGAGCTGGCCGTAGCGGACGTCGCTGCCGCTCGCGGTCACGACGACGCGGTGGTCACGCAGCAGCTCGAAGGCGAGCCGCACCTGCCGGTTGAGCTCGCCGCGCACGGACAGGCGCCGGTCCTCGAGGTCGAAGTAGACCTGGCGCGCCAGCTTGGCGAAGCGGACGGGATCGACCGTCGTGTTGCTGATGCGCAGCGGGAAAACGCGCACGTCGGCACCGACCGCACGGCCGACCACGACCGCCTCCACGCTGCCGAGCGTGAAGTCGAACCGAGACACCATCGACGCTCGTGTCACCTTTCGCAGAAGCCGAAAACAACTGGACAGAACCCCCGGCTCCCCGCATGGTGAACCGTTGACGGCGAGTTTCGCCTGTTCGTTCTTCAGTCTCCGCGCCGCGACGCCCGCTGTCGAGCACCTGACCGGCGGGAGACGGTGATCACAGCTCGTCCTCGGGCAGCGTTCACCGACGATGGGACGGGACCCGGCTGGAGCCGGTTCACCCGGCGGGCCGGAAGTGCCTCAACGGACACGCTTTCCGGGTACGTCGGGCAGTCTTCGCAGGTGCCGGTCAGACCGGCTGGCCGACCTTCGGCGGCGCGGGACGGCGCGAACCGGGCGCCGGCGCCATGAGCACGGCGCAGATCGGCACCGCGAGCACCAGCGCCGCCAGCACGAACACCGGGAACAGGAACGAGAACACCTCGACGCCGGACGGGTCCGGCGCGGACATGTCCAGGTGCACCCGCATCGCGGCCATGCCGGTGTAGTGCATCCCCGTCACGGCCACGCCCGCGACGAGCCCCGCGGCGAGCCGGTGCAGGGGCTTGTCGACGGCGACGGTGAACCACAGCGCCGCCGTCGCCGCGACGACCGCGATGACCACGGACAGCACCACCAGCCACGCGTCGTAGCTGATCGTGCCCTTGATCTCCAGCGCCCACATGCCCGAGTAGTGCATGAGGTTCACGGCCAGGCCGGTGAGCACCCCGCCCACGATCAGCCGCCACCACGCGAACCGCGGCCGCACCCCGAACACCAGCAGCCCGGCGAACACGGAGACCACCGCGAGCACCGCGGACAGCACCGTGCGGAACAGGTCGTAGCGCACCGGCATGCCGGGGGTGGCGAACCCGAGCATGGCGACGAAGTGCATGAGCCAGATGCCGACTCCACCGATGGACAGGGACGCCAGCGCCAGCCAGGCCATCCGGGCCCGCGTGTCGAGCGCGTACCGGGCGTGCAGCGTGCACGCCAGGCCGATCGTGCAGCCCACCACCGACGTAAGGTAGGCGAGGAACAACAGCCAGTCGCCCATGACGAAGTAGTGCACGTGGCCCATGTCCATTGTGGATCCTCCGGGATCAGGTCGCCGCGGTGAGCCTGGTCATCGCGTGTTCGGTGGCCGTGATCAGCGCCTGTTTCGTCGAGTCGGCCGAGCGGGCGTCGCAGGTGATCACGGGGACGCCGGGGCCGACGGCGAGCGCGTCGCGGACGTCCTCCAGCGAGTGCCTGCGCAGGCCGTCGAACTCGTTGACCGCCACGATGAACGGCAGCCCGCGCGACTCGAAGAAGTCGATCGCGGGGAAGCTGTCCGCCAGCCGCCGGGTGTCCACGAGCACCACCGCGCCGATGGCGCCGCGCACGAGGTCGTCCCACATGAACCAGAACCGGTGCTGGCCCGGCGTGCCGAACAGGTACAGCACGAGGTCGTCGGCGAGGGTGATCCGGCCGAAGTCCATGGCGACGGTGGTGGTGGCCTTCTCCGGCACGGCGGTCAGCTCGTCGATGCCCGCCGACGCGGCGGTCATCACCGCCTCGGTGCGCAGGGGCACGATCTCCGACAGTGCCCCGACGAACGTGGTCTTGCCCGCGCCGAAGCCGCCGGCGACGATGATCTTCGCGGAGGTGATGCCCTGCGCGCGGTCAGAGTGTGCGTAGTCCACTGAGGACCCTTTCCAGCAGGTCGTGTCGCTCGTCCCAGGTTGCGTGCTCGGACAGAGTGTCCCGCACGATGACCCAGCCCGACGCGAGCAGGTCGGCAACGAGCACCCGGACCACCTGCAGGGGCACGGACATGTACGCCGCGATCTCGGCCATCGACCGAGGTTGCAGGCACAGCTGGGTCACCACCGACAGCGGGCTGGCCCGGTTGAACGGCACCGACTGACCCTCCGGAGTGGTCTGGACCAACGCCTCGATGGCCAGTTCGACCGCGGGCCGGGTGCGGCCCTCGGTCCAGGCGTACGGCCGGGCCAGCGACGGCCCCGGCCTGCCCTGATCACTCACGGTCCGGCCTGCCGTAACGGTGTGTCGACCATCTTGCCCACCCGGTCGACGAGCAGCGTCATCTCGTACCCGACGAGCCCGATGTCGCAGCCGGGGCTGGCCAGCACCACGAGGTTGGAGCCGTCCCCGACGCTCATGAGCAGCAGGAACCCCTCCTCCATCTCGATCACCGACTGCACGACGCGGCCCGCGGTGAACAGCTCGGCGGTGCCCAGCGCGAGGCTGGAGAGCCCGGACGCGATCGCCGACAGCTGGTCGGCCCGGTCGCGGGGCAGGCTCTGCGAGGCCGCCACGAGCAGCCCGTCGGCGGAGACGAGCGCGGCGTGGGCGACGCCGGCGACCTCCTCGGTGAACGCGGAGACCAGCCAGCCGGTGGACGGTGCGGTGGGTGAGTGGGTCACGATCTCTCCTCGTTCGCGGTGCGCAGGCGCGCCGCCCGCAATCCGTTGTAGTGCCTGGACAGGTTGTTCCGGACGGCGGCGGGGTCGCGGAAGTCCGCGGGTTTCGCCGCGCCGCCGCGGCGGGGTTGCGCGGCGCCGGGGGCGAGCTGCGCGCCGGGTCTGCGGGTGGGCAGGCCGGCGGGGCTGAGCACGGCCGTCGCGGGTTGCTGGACGGCGCGTTCCGCCGCGCGGCGGGCCTCGTCGCTGGGGGTGACCCAGTTGCGGGCCGCCGGTGCCTGTTCGGCCTGGTCGTCGGGGGTGTGCTCGCTGAACCAGTTCGACACGACCCGCTCGAAGATCGGCGTGCGGGCGGGCGGCTGCGGGGGAGGGGGCGGCGGCGCGGAGTAGGAGTGGCCGTTGACCGCGGCGACGGCGACGGGGGTCCTCGCCGGCGTGCCGTCGGCGATGATCAGCTCGCCGGGCAGGTGCACGCTCGCGGTGACGCCGGTGCGCCCCGCGACCGTCATCGTGGGCCGCAGGCGCACGGTCACGCCGTGCCGCGCGGCGAGCCGTCCCACCACGAACAGACCCATCCGCCGGGCCGTTTCCGGGCTCACCGTGTCGCTGGAGCCGAGCCGCTGGTTCGCCGCGTCGAGGTCCTCCGGCGTCATGCCCAGCCCGTTGTCCACGACCTCGACGAGCAGACCGCCGTCGCTGCCGCGGTCCGCGGTCAGGTACACCTTCTCCTCGGGCGGGGAGAACCGCGTCGCGTTCTCCAGCAGCTCGGCCAGGATGTGCACGACGTCGGCGGCCGCCTCCGACCGCACGGCGCCGTTGGGCACGTTGACGAGCGAGACCCGGCGGTAGTCCTTGACCTCGGAAGTGGCGCCGCGCAACAGTTCCACCATCGACACCGGCCCGGTGTCCCGGCGGGCCGGCGTACCGCCCGCGAGGACCTGCAGGTTCTCGCCGTTGCGGCGCAGGCGCGTGGCGAGGTGGTCGAGCCGGAACAGCTCGTCGAGCCGCTGCGGGTCCCGTTCCTGGGACTCCAGGCCTTCCAACACCGTCAGCTGCAGCTCCACCATCGACTGGCTGCGCCGCGCGAGCGTCATGAACATCTCGCTGACCTGCTTGCGCAGCTCCGCCTGCTCACCGGCGAGCCGGACCGCCTGGCGGTGCATGTCGTCGAAGGCGTGCGCCAGCTGGCCGATCTCCTCGCCGGTCTTGATGCCCACCGGCTCGACCGACTGCCACGACACCTCCTCGCCGCGGTGCACCCGCTCGATCGTCTCGGGCAGCTGCTCGTGCGCGGCCGACAGCGCCGCCGCGTGCAGCCGCCGCATCGGCGACAGCAGCGAACGCGCCATCAGCAGTGCCACGGCGAGCGCGGCGAGCAGCGCACCCATCACGAGCGCGGCGTCCCGCAGCGCGGCGGAGCGGCTGTCCTCGGTCTGCGTGGTGATCGTGTCGGTGAGGATGGCGAAGGTCTCGGTGACCAGGTCGCCCAGCCCGGCGCTCTCGGTCGCGATCGGCAGCAGCAGCCCGCTCAGCTCGGCCCGCCGTTCGGTCGCGAGCGACGACTGCAGCAGCGCGCGGCGGTCGGTGGCCGACGTCGTCGCGGCCGTGAACCGGCTCAGCTGGGCCGGGTTGAGCGTCCGCTGGACCTGCCCGCGGATGACCGACTCCTCGGCCGATGCCTGCGCCGCGGCCGCGAGCACCGCCTGGTCGGCCGAGCCGGGCCGGATCGAGCGCAGCAGCGCCTCCTGCACCGCGAGCGTCGTGCGCAGCTGGACCAGCGCGCGGGCGGTGTCGGCGGTGCCGTTGAGGTCGGTGTTGCCCGCGCCCTCGATGATCGACGGCACGATGTCGGCGAGCGCGTAGACGATGTCGCGGTACCCGGCGGTGGTGCCCACCGGGTCGCCACCCGCGTTCGCCGTGCGCAGGCCCGACAGCCTGCCGAGCGCCGTGTTGAGCGCGCGGCCGGTTCCGGCCGGCAGGTGCGCGAAGTCGGCGTCGCGCTGGACGGCGGTGACCTTCGAGTCGACCGCGTCGATCTCGGCGGTCGGGGTGGTGCCGGGGCTGGCGGCCGCGGTGGCCACCATCTCCTGGTCCACCAGGTCGCCGAGGTCGGCGACGCCCTGCACGACCGGCAGCTGGTCGCGGACCGCGGACAGCCTGCTGGCCTGGTCCAGCTCGCCCTGGATCCGCGTGCCGGCGAGCGTCAACGCGACGACGACCGGCAGCAGCAGGACGACGGAGATCTTGGTCCGGAGACTCCAGCCACCCGGTGGCCAGGCCGCGGTTCGTTCCATATTCGGTGCCGCTCGATTCGAAAGAGTGCCCTCAGGTGCAGCGAAGCGCGTAGGAGACAACCGCACCGGGCCGATCTTGTCAAGTGTACAAACCCCTCCTCGGTAAATCGAAATATTCGGTTTACCCGGCTTCGCCCCGGTGCGTGACGAGTGATCAACTAACTGTCCTACCTGGGCAGGTGTTGACCACGGAAAGCGCTATCCCGAATACTTGGGGTGCTCTCGGAGAATTCGTTTTCCCATACGTCCTGATGGCCGTGTCACCGCCGCCGTACGGCGCAATGTGAAAGCAGTTTCCGAAATGGTCGCGAAGGTGGCTTCTTTTCCGCGTGCCGCCGGTCGTGCCAAAATCGGGGCATGGCAGAACGGTCGCGCGCGGTGCTGGCACTGCACTGGCAGGTCAACGTCATCTCCCCGGACGGCTTCTTCGGCGGCCTGCTCGGCGAGCCGGTCGCGCGCAGCGGGGTGGTCGGCAGGGCGGTCCGGTTCCACCGCGCGGCGCGCGAGGCCGGGGTGCCGGTCGTGTTCACCCGCTTCACCGTGCCCGAGGGGGAGGGGCAGCTGGTGCGCAACACGGGGTTCATGCGGGCCGTGGGGGAGGCGCAGGAGGCGTTCCGGCCCGGCGCGCCCGGTGCGCAGCTGATCCCGGAGATGGCGGGGCTGGCGAGCGCGGTGGTGGACAACCAGAAGCTGTCCGGGCTCGCCGGCAACGGGCTCGCGGAGTCCCTGCGCGCGCAGGGGGTGGACACGCTGCTGATCACCGGAGTGGCGACCAACCTGACCGTCGAGCAGACCGCACGTCACGCCACCGACCTCGGTTTCACGGTCCACGTCGTGAGCGATTGCGTGACGGCCGCGGACGAGACCACGCACGCCGCGTCGCTGGCGAACCTGGAGCTGACGACGGCGGGGTGCGTCGCGGCCCCGGAGGCGCTGCGATAGCGGGGCGTCGGGGAAGCGCTTTCTCGCCACCGCCGGGACAGGGCGGGGTTGCGTCTCGGGTAGTGCGGCGAACGGGTGGCCGAGGTCCGGCAGGCTGTCGCGCGGGCGCGGAGGCGCTGCGGTAGGGAGGCCTCCGGGAAAGCGCTTTCTCGCCGCCGCCGGGGCAGGGGCGCCTGCGTCTCGGGCAGTGCGGCGAACAGGTCGCCGAGGTCCCCGCGACGACGCGCTCCGGTGCTCGGCCGCTCGGCGAGCGACGGCGCGTGCTCCGCCGTCGCCTCCGGGCGGCGGCTGCGGATCGCGCAGTAGAGCTGGAGCCCCTTCGAGCCGCTGGTCTTCGGGAACGGCGTGAACCGTCCACGGTCAGCAGCTCCGCCAGCCACCGCGCGGGCTCGCCGGGACAGGGCCGGGTTGCGCGGTGCGTCCCCGGGGCCGACCGTCCACTGCGGAATGTGCGGCTCCAGCGCCGCGAGTCCGAATTGGACATCGCGTTCCCCGTCCGCACGGGAGGGAGGGGGTGGCCCCCGGCGGGGCAGGGGAGCCCGCCAGGGACCACTCTGCGCCACAGCGCCCCGAGGGGGGAGGTTGGGCGCTGGGCGGGCCCGGTGAGAAAGCGGTTTCCCGCTCGCTCACGTTCCAGTGTAAGGCCCATCCCCGATCGCGCACAGCGATTCCCCGCCGGGATCGGGCGACCAGCGAGAACCCCGGGTAAAAACACGGACAGTCAGCACAGGCCGCGCGGATCGTCACGAGCGGTGAGCGGATATCCCCTCCGCGTTTGGCCCGTCGGGGCCGGGTACCCCTGCCGCTATGACGGACACCACGAGCAAACCACTGGCAGTCGTGACAGGAGCCTCCACCGGGATCGGGCTGGAGCTGGCGAAGCAGTTCGCCCAGCACGGGTTCGACCTCGTCATCGCCGCCGAGAACCCCGAACTCGACGGCGCGCGGGAGGAGGTGGCGAAACTGGGCGCCCGGGTGGAGGCCGTGCGCGTGGACCTCGCGAAACCGGAGGGCGTCGAGGAACTCGCCGGGCACCTCGGCGGCAGGCCGGTGCAGGCGCTGGCCTTGAACGCCGGTGTCGGCGTCGGCGGGTCCTTCACCGACGGCGGGAGCCTGGAGGACCAGCTGACCATCGTGGACCTCAACGTGCGCTCCACCGTCCACCTCGCGAAGCTCCTGCTGCCGCGCATGGTCGAACAGGGCGGCGGGCGCGTGTTGTTCACGTCCTCGATCGCGGCGAGCCTGCCGGGCCCGTTCCAGTCGGTCTACCACGCGTCGAAGGCGTTCGTGGGCTCGTTCGCGCAGGCGCTGCGGGAGGAGCTGAAGGACACCGGCGTCACCGTGACCGCGCTCATGCCCGGCCCGACCGACACGGAGTTCTTCACGCGCGCGGGCATGGAGGACACCCGCATCGCCACCGGCCCGAAGGACGACGCCGCCGAGGTCGCGAAGGAGGGCTACGAGGCGCTGATGGCGGGCAAGGACCACGTCGTCACCGGTGCGCGGAACAAGGTCCAGTCCACCGTCGCGCAGCACAGCCCGGACACCTTGAACACCAAGCTGGCTCGCAAGATGTCCGAGCCGGGCAGCGGGAAGTGACCGCTTCCCGTAGGAGCCCTCAGAACCGCCGTCGGTGGTGAAGTAGGCGACCCGGCGGCGGCGAACGCCCGGACGGGGAGTCCACAAAGGACCTACTGGTCAGCTCGGCGATCGCCACGTCGCTTCGCGCCGCCGGGGGCGGGCCGGGAATCGAGGTTGAGCCGCCCTCGGTCAACTCGGTGATGAGCCCCGGCGAACCGGTGCTCGCGGTGGAATCCGCTGCCGACGTGCAGCCGGGCCGCCGCGCGCGTGAAGCTGGACTCCTCCACGACGGCGACGAAGCACTCCAACTGGCGCAACTCCACACGCGGAAACTAACCCCGCGCGCCCGAACGTGCCAGCAGCTCAGCCGTGGCCTCCCACAGCCGGCGCTCCCTGTCGCGGTCCTGGGCCATCGGGTGCACATCGGTCACTTTGGTCTTGACCACGAAAGCGCCGTCGCGCAGGTGTGCCCACTTCTCGTCGAGGGCCACCGCGGCCAGCAGCGGTCCCGAGCGTTGTGGCGTGGACACGCCGGGGATCCGGCCCATCGCACGGCCCATCGCCTGCAACGCCGGGGGAGCGTTGCGGCCCAGCGCGGTCCCCGGCATGAAGCCCGGTTCGAACACGGCCACGTTGATCCCGTCGCCGACGCGCCGCTGCAGTTCGTGGGCGTAGTACAGGACCGCGAGTTTCGCGTTCGAGTAGGCGACGCCGGGCGCGCCGGCGGCCGGGCGGGCGAGTTCGACGGGGTCGGCCCACTGGGCTTCGGGCACCTTCATCAGCTTGCGCCAGAAGTTCGCGTGGTAGGTGTTCGAGCCGAGCAGCACGATCCGCGCGGGGGCGGTGAACGAGCCGAGCAGGTCGCCGATGAGCTGGGCGTGGGCGAGGTAGTTGACGGCGAAGGTCAGCTCGTAGCCGTCGGCGGAGGCGTGCCGGGTGTCGCCCGTGCTCATGCCCGCGTTGGCGACCAGTGCGCGCAGTGGTCGCACGGCACCGCTGGCGAGCAGGTCGCGCACGGTCGCCGCGGCGGCACGGACGTCGGCGAGGCTCGACAGGTCGCAGCCGATCTCGCGGACGCCGGCGCCCCGCGCACGGGCCTCCTCGGCGACTGCGGTGAGGTCGCGTCCGGGGCGGCCGACGAGCAGCAGGTCAGGTTTGCGCTCGGCCATCGCCAGCGCGGCGTGGCGCCCCAGGTTGCGGGTGGGGCCGGTGATCAACACGGTTCCTGGTTCGGTCATGCCCCCAGCCTGCGAGGACGGCCGTGCCGCAGGCAGTCGTCCCGTTGTCGTAGGACTGCCAGGGCCACGACAAAACCGCGCGCGGGGCGGAGACTGGGACACGTGGAAGCGTGGGAGTTCGGCCGGACGGTGCGCCGCTGGCGTGACCGCGTGGCGCCCGAGGCCGTCGGCGTGCCGGTGGGCCCCCGGCGCCGGGCGAGCGGTCTGCGCCGGGAAGAACTCGCCGGGCTCGCCGGCATCTCGGCCGACTACCTGACCCGCCTGGAGCAGGGGCGCGCGACAGCCCCGTCGGCGCAGGTGGTGGAGGCGCTGGCCCGCGCCCTGCGCCTGTCGGACACCGAACGCGACCTGCTCCACCGGCTGGCGGGGCACGCCGCACCGGGTGCGGACGTCGTGCCGTCGCGGGTTCCGCCGAGCGTGCAGCGGCTGCTCGACCGCCTGTCGCACACGCCGGTCGTCGTGTACGACGCGAGCTGGACGCTCGTGCTCGCCAACGCGCCCTACAACGCGCTGATGGGTGACACGACGGCCTGGCGCGGCCTGGAACGCAACGCCGTCTGGCGCAACGTGGCCCGCCTGCCCTCGCGGGTCGTGCACACGGCGCAGGAGCAGGCCGATTACGAAGCCCAGCTCGTCGCCGACCTGCGCCTGACGGCCTCGCGCTACCCGGCCGACCACGCCCTGCGGCGCCTCGTCGCCGACTTGTCCGGCAGCCCGCGCTTCGCCGAGCTGTGGGACGCCGACGCCCCACCGCCACCGGCCGACACGTCGCGGCGCAAGACCATCCGGCACCCGGAGGCCGGCCTGATCACCCTCGACTGCGACATGCTGCTCGTCGCCCGCGACGACCTGCGCGTCACCGTCTACACCGCCGAACCGGGCACCGAGGACGCCGACCGGCTCGAGCTGGCCGTCGTGCTCGGCACCCAGTCACTGGCGCTCTGAGGCCCTTCAGCGGTCGGCGTCCACCAGTTCCCTGGCTTCCTGCCTGGTTTCCACGATGGGTGCGGACCCGTCGAGCGGGCGCCGCGCGGTCTCGCGGGTGAGCAGGATGCTGATCGCGCCGATGACCCCGGCGCCCATCAGGTAGTAGGCGGGCCAGTTCAGGTCGCCGGTGCCCGCGACGAGCGCGCTCATCACCGTCGAGGTGGTCCCGCCGAACAGCGACACCGAGATGTTGAACGCGATCGACAGCCCACCCGCCCTGACGTGGGTCGGGAACATGGCGGGCAGCGTCGAGGGCAGCACCGCGGAGAAGCAGATCAGCGTCAGCCCCATGATCAGCAGCCCCAGCAGCGTCCGCACGTCCCCGCCGGCGCGCAGCAGGAGCACCGACGGCAGCGACAGCACCACCAGCGCGACGCAGCCGCCGAGCACCACCCGCCTGCGCCCGACGCGGTCCGACAGGCGGCCGAGGAACGTGATCACGAGCATCAGCACGACCAGCACCACGATCTGCAGCACCTGCGACGCGGTCTCGCCGGTGCCCGTGTGGCCGCGGCTGGGCAGCGTGTCGGTCAGGTAGGTGGGGACGTAGCTGGTGAGCATGTAGTTCGTCACATTCCAGGCCAGCACGAGCCCGGCGCACAGCAGCATCGCGGGCCAGTGGTCGACGAACACGCTGCGGAACTCGGACTTCTGCGGCTGGTTCGCCTTCTTCGTCTGCGCCATCAGCTCCGCGAACGCCGGCGTCTCCTCCAGCTTGAGCCGCAGGTACAGGCCGACCGCGCCGAGCGGCAGCGCGATCAGGAACGGGATGCGCCAGCCCCACGACAGCAGCTGGTCCGGCGTGAGCACCGCGGTCAGCACGGTGGCGATCGTCGCGCCGAACGCGTAGCCGGTCAGCGTCCCGAACTCCAGCCAGCTGCCGAGGAACCCGCGGCGCTTGTCGGGGGCGTACTCGGCGATGAACGTCATCGCGTTGCCGTACTCGCCACCGGTCGACACGCCCTGCAGCAGGCGCGCCAGCAGCACCAGCAGCGGCGCGGCGATGCCGATCGAGGCGTAGCTCGGCACGACCCCGATCACGAACGTGCCGGCGGCCATCAGGATGACGGTCAGCGACAGCACGCGCTTGCGGCCGATCCGGTCACCGAGCGGGCCGAAGAACAGGCTGCCGAACGGGCGGATCAGGAACGAGACCGCGAACAGGCCGAAGGTGGCGATCGTGCCCATGGTGGACGGCAGGCCCGAGAAGAAGACGTGGGTGATCGTCGTCGCGAGATATCCGTAGACCCCGAAGTCGTACCACTCTGTGATGTTGCCGACGGCCGCCGCGCCGACCGCTCTGCGGACCACCTGCCGGTCCGCGATGGTCACGTCTTCGAGCTGCAGCTTTCCATTTTGCACGATCCGCAGTATGCCCCCTGCCGCTGTTGGTGAAACGCCCCCTACTACCCACTATGGTGAAGATTATGCATTCGCGCGTTCCCGTCCTCGTGCTCGCGGGTTTTCTGGGCGTGGGCAAGACCACACTGCTCAACCACCTGCTGCACAACGACCGCGGCGTGCGGATCGGCGTGCTGGTCAACGACTTCGGCGCGATCAACGTGGACGCGCTGACCGTCGCGGGCCAGGTGGACGCGTCGGTTTCCCTCGGCAACGGCTGCCTGTGCTGCGCGGTGGACGCGAGCGGGCTGGACCGGATGCTGGAGCGGCTGACGCAGGCGGACCTGGACCTGATCGTCATCGAGGCCAGCGGTCTGGCGGAGCCGCGTGAACTGGTGCAGTTGGTGTTGTCCGCCACGCACGAGGGCATCGAGTACGGCGGCCTGGTCGAGGTCGTGGACGCCGCCGAGTTCGAGTCCACGCGGGAGCGGCACCCGGAGCTGGACCGGCACCTGGCGTTCGCGGATCTGGTGGTGCTGAACAAGGTCGACCGCGTCTCGCCCGAGCGGGCCGAGGAACTGCGTGTGCTGGTGGGGAAACTGAGCGGTGGCCGCCCGGTGCTGCCCGTGACGCACGGCCGCATCGACCTCGCGTTGCTGCTCGATCCCGTGGAGCGCCCCAAGCCCGCGGTGGAGCAGTTGTCGTTCGACGAACTCCTCGACCACGACGGGCACCTGCACGCCGAGTACCAGACGGTCGCGTTCGACACGCCGGAAGTGCTGCACCCGCGGCGGTTCCTGCGTTTTCTCGACGAGCGGCCGGAGGGGCTGTACCGCGCGAAGGGCACGGTCCACTTCGGCGTGCCCGAGCGGTACACGCTGCACACGGTGGGGCGTTACCTGCGTTTCGAGCGTTCGGAGTGGCCGGGCGAACCACGCACTTCGCTGGTGTTGATCGGCACCGGTCTCGACGAGGAAGCGCTGCTCGCCGGGCTTTCCGCGTGCGTCGAACCGGAGCCGGGGAACATCGACCCGAACGCGATGTTGCGTGTGCTGCACCATTCCTCATGAGGATCTTCCTCATCGAAGCTCGGCGTGCACCAGGCGCGACAGCGAGCCGGGGGTCAGGCCGTCCTCCCGCTGCCACAAGGCCGGATCGACCCCCTCGCGCTGACTCGCGTCGGTGAGCACACGAAACCCGTGGGCCGCCAGCAGTTCCGCCATCCGCTGCGGGGACAGGCACGTGCGCCAAGGCTCACCACGTTCGGCCGTCATCGCGGCCACCGCGTCCACATAGGCCTGTGCTTCCGGGGCGCGCAGTTCCGGGGGCACGAGGTAGTCCGCGGTCAGCTGCGAACCCCGCGCCAGCTCGCCCAACGCCGCCAGTGTTCGGTCGATCGCCGTCGCCGAGAGGTACATCGTGACTCCCAGCCAGGCGACGAAAGCGGGCTCGTCCATCGAGAACCCGGCCTTGCGCAGGGCCGACGGCAGGTCGTCGGACTCGAAGTCCACCGGCACGTACGTCACTTCGCCCGGCAGGCGGCCCCGTTTCCACTCCTGCGCCCCCGGCCGGTCCACCTCGAACACCCGCACCCCCAGCGAATTCCGGTGCGCGAAGGAATCGAGGCCCGCGCCCAGCAGCACGTACTGCGCCAGACCGGAGGCGGCGAGCCTGTCCTCGGTGAACCGGCTGCGCACGGTCGTCTGCACGCGGGCGCTGCGCAGGACGGGGTGCTCGCCGTGTTCCCGGTGGTAGCGCAGGAGTTCCGCCGCGTGCTCGCCCAGCAGGACCTCCGCGGCGGGGTCGGCGAACAGGCGCGGCTCGCCGTCGACGACGAGGTGGGCGGCACGGGCGGCCGCGGCGGTGAAAGCGGTAGGAGGAATCATGCGGCCAAGCTAGCCGAACAATTCCGGAGTATAGCACAAAAACAAAAATTGCGGAAGACTACGAAGATTCCCATTCGGTGTAGGAATCCCACGCCTGCAACGTCCGGCGGCTTTCGAACCGGCGGTCCTCGCCGGTCAGCGGATCGCGGAACTCCAGCGTCTTCGCCAGCAGCTGCAGCGGCCTGCTGAAGTCGTGCAACGGGGTTTCCCGCAGCACCGGGTAGAACCGGTCGCCCAGGATCGGGATGCCCAGCCGGTTCAGGTGCACCCGCAGCTGGTGGGTACGCCCCGTCGCCGGCACCAGCCGGTAGCGGCCGAGGCCGCCGGCGTGCTCCAGCAGCTCCACGTACGTCTCGGCGTTCGGCGGGCCCGGAACCTCTTCCGCCGTAACCCTTCCGCGCTCCTTGACGATCCGGCTGACCACCGTCGCCGGCAGCTCCACCGACGGGTCGTACGGCGCGATCGCCTCGTACTCCTTGCGGACCCGGCGGTCGCGGAACAACGTCTGGTACGCGCCGCGGTGCTCGCGCCGGGTGACGAACATCAGCAGCCCCGCGGTGACGCGGTCCAGCCGGTGCGCGGGGCTCAGCTCGGGCAGGCCCAGGTCGCGGCGCAGCCGCACGAGCGCGGTCTCCAGCACGTGCTGCCCGCGCGGGATCGTGGCGAGGAAGTGCGGTTTGTCCACCACGACGAGGTGCTCGTCGTGGTGCAGGACCGCGATCTCGAACGGCACCGGCACCTCGTCCGGCAGGTCGCGGTGGAACCAGACGTACGCGCCCGCCTTGAACGGTGTTTCGCGGGTGATCGGGCCGTCCAGCCCCACGATCCGGCCCTCGGCGAGCATCTCGTCCAGCCGGCCCGGCGGCAGCCGGGGGATGCGTTCGACCAGGTGGTCGCGGATGGTCGCCCACGACCCCTCTGCCGGCAGTTTCATCCGGGCGGGGTCCAGTCCGTTGCGCTGCGGCAACGGTGCTTCGGGCCGCTTCCTCACGTGCCGAGGGTACGGCACGTGCCGGAAGGAACACGGTTTTGTCGGCAGGGTCGGATACCCTGTCCTACCGTGGGTCGCCTGCCGACACCGCAATCCGCCACGACCTGGGAGAAACACCCTGTGACCGCCTCTGCTGAGCCCCTGTACGGAGCCGACGACCTCACGCACCTCGAGGGCCTGGAAGCCGTCCGGAAGCGGCCCGGCATGTACATCGGGTCCACCGACAGCCGCGGGATCAACCACCTCCTCACCGAGATCGTGGACAACTCGACCGACGAGGGTGTCGCCGGTCACGCCACCCGCGTCGTGGTCACCCTGCACGCCGACGGCAGCGTCCAGGTCGACGACGACGGCCGCGGCATCCCCACGGACAAGCACGCCAAGTCGGGCCTTTCCGGCGTCGAGCTGGTGCTGACGCGGCTGCACGCGGGCGGCAAGTTCGGCGGCTCCGGCTACAAGACGTCCGGCGGCCTGCACGGGGTCGGCGCGTCGGCGGTCAACGCGCTGTCCCACCGCTTCGACGTCACGGTCAAGAACGCGGGCAAGGTGCACGAGATGTCGTTCGCGCACGGCACGCCCGGGGTGTTCGACGGGCCGGGGCCGAAGGCGAAGTTCACGCCGCAGCCGGGCCTGCGCGTGGCCGGGAAGATGAAGCGCGGCGAGCGCACCGGCACCTCGATCCGCTACTGGTACGACGCCCGCTACTTCGAGAGCGGTGCGAAGCTCGACGTCGAGGCCGTGCGCACCAAGCTGCGCAACACCGCGTTCCTCGTGCCCGGCGTCACGTACGTGCTGCGGGACGCGACCGAGGGCTCGATCAGCGAGGAGACCTTCTCCTACCCCAACGGCCTGCGCGACATGGTCGACTTCCTGACGCCGGGCGGGGACAAGCCGGTCTCGGGCACCCTCATGATCACCGGTGAGGGCACGTACAAGGAGAACGCCGCCGACGAGAACGGCGTGATGAAGTCCAATGTGGAGCGTCGCGCCGAGGTCGAGGTGGCGCTGCGGTGGAGCACCGGCTACGAGCGCACGGTGGAGTGCTTCACCAACACGATCCGCAACGTGCACGGCGGCACCCACCGCCGCGGGTTCGACCGCGGTGCGCTGAAAGCGTTGCAGGAGGCCATTTCCAAGACCCGCGGGCTGCTCAAGCCCAAGGAGGACCTGCCGACGGTCGACGACGTGCTCGAGGGCATGACGGCCGTGATCCACGTGCGCATCCCGGAGCCGCAGTTCACCTCCCAGACCAAGGACGAGCTGTCCACGGCCGGGATCACGCGCGTGATCCAGGGCATCGTGGAGAAGCAGCTGAAGGCCTGGACGGAGGACCGCAAGACCAAGGCCGAGGCCAAGGTCGTGCTGCAGAAGGTGGTCGACGCCGCGCGCGTGCGGCTGACGCAGAAGCTGCAGAAGGACGCCGCGCGCCGGAAGACGGCGCTCGAAGGCGCCTCGATGCCGCCGAAGCTCGTCGACTGCCGCACGACGGGCGTCTCGCGCAGCGAGCTGTTCCTCGTGGAGGGGGACAGCGCGCTGGGCTGCTTCACCGGGGACACGAAAGTCGCGCTCGCCTCCGGGAAGAGCAGGTCGTTCGCCGACCTGGCGGCGGATTGGGACCGTGGTATCAGCCACTTCGGATATGCCACCAACAAGGCGGGCCGGGTCGTGGTGGTCCCACTGGTCGCGCCGAGGCTGACCAAGCGCGACGCCCCGCTGGTCCGGGTGACGCTGGACAACGGCGAGTCGGTGCGGTGCACGCCGGACCACCTCTTCCGGCTGAGGGACGGCTCCTACCGCCGTGCCGACGAGCTGGTCGCCGGGGATTCGCTGATGCCGCTGTACCGCTCGGTCTCGGCGAAGTCCGCGGGTGACAAGCTCGACGGGTACGAGCGGGTGTGGATGAACGACCGCGCGGAATGGGTCTACACGCACTACCTCGCGGACGCCCACAACCTGCGGCACGGTCTCGACAGCGCGGACAACGGCAACGTCCGGCACCACGTCGACGTTGACAAGCGGAACAACGACCCGCGCAACCTCCGGCGGATGACCTGGGAGGACCACGCCGCGCTGCACGCCTCGATGAGGGGCCCGCACGTGCACGAGGGTTACCGCGCGTGGCTGAGCAGCAGTGCGGGGCAGGAGTTCAAGTCCGCCGCGCTGTCGGCGCAGTGGGAGGATCCGGACTTCCGCGCCGCATGCCTGCGCCGGCTCGCCGAGCGCAATGCCGACCCCGCGTTCCGGGAACGCTTCGAGCAGGGGTTCCAGGACTGGTACGACTCGCTCGGCGACGACGAGCGAGCCACGTACGCCGAACGCATGCGTGATCAGCAGGCGGCCTACTGGGCGCACCCGGAACACCGGGCGGCGGCCGCGGAACGCGTGCGGATCTTCTTCGCGAAGCCCGGGCGGCGAGCCGGATGGAGCGAGCGCGCCGAGCAGCAGTGGCAGGACGAGGACCTGCTCGAGTGGTGTTCGCGCAAGACCGCCGAGCAGTTCTCGGATCCCGCCGAACGCGAGCGGCAGCGGGCGGCGGTGCTGGCCTGGCACCGGAACCACCCTGAGTTCGGCGAGCAGCATTCCCTGCGGATGAAGCTGCGGATGGCGGACCCCGAGAACGGCCACCTGGCGAAGGCCCAGGAGGGTCGGGCCCGCTACGTGGCGACGGTGCCACGAGAAGAACGGGTGGCGCAGCAGAACGAGGGGCGCCGGGTCGCCGCGCTCAAGCGGCTGGCCACCGTGATGCCCGGTGTGCCGGACGCCGAACTGGCGAACGCCTACGAGACCCACAGGCTGCGCACAGCTCGGACCGGCCTGCGGTTCGACCGGCTGCCCGCGAGTTGTGGCGGTGACCTGGAGGCCCTGCGCGAGGCTGCCGCCATGGTCAACCACCGGGTTGTTTCGGTGGAGGCGCTCGACGAGACAGCCGACGTCTACGACCTGACCGTGGACGGCTACCACAACTTCGCCCTCGACGCGGGGGTCTTCGTGCACAACAGCGCCCGCATGGCGCGCGTGTCGGAGTACCAGGCGCTGCTGCCGTTGCGGGGCAAGATCCTCAACGTGCAGAAGGCGTCGCTGGGCGACACGCTGAAGAACGCCGAGATCGCGTCCATCGTGCAGGTGCTGGGCGCGGGCACCGGGCGCACGTTCGACCTGTCGCAGATGCGGTACGGGCGCGTGATCCTGATGGCGGACGCGGACGTCGACGGCTCGCACATCCGGACGCTGCTGATCACGCTGTTCGCGCGGTACATGCGGCCGGTGATCGAGGACGGCAGGCTGTACGCCGCGATGCCGCCGCTGCACAAGATCACCACGAAGGGCCGCAACCCCGAGACCCACTTCACCTTCACGCAGCGCGAGATGGAGCAGAAGGTCGCCGAGCTGGAGCGGGCGGGCAAGCAGATCGTCACGCCGGTTCCCCGGTTCAAGGGTCTCGGCGAGATGGACGCCGACGAGCTGTGGGAGACCACGATGAACCCCGCGACGCGGTCGGTCCGCCGCATCACCCTCGACGACGCAGACGCCGCCGAGGCGGCGCTCGACCTGCTGATGGGCGAGAAGGTGGAGCCGCGGCGCAACTGGCTGATCGAGTCCTCCGGCCGGGTGGACCAGGCCGCCATCGACATCTGAAGCACCAGGAGAAGCAGCAGCCATGGCACGGCGCAAAACCCCCACGACCAGGGTCGACCCGGCCGCCTTCGACCAGGCGGGCGCGCAGGTCTTCGAAAACCCGGTGAAGACCGAGATCGAGGACTCGTACCTGGAGTACGCGTACTCGGTCATCCACTCCCGCGCACTGCCCGACGCGCGGGACGGCCTCAAGCCGGTGCACCGCCGGATCCTGTTCTCGATGAACGAAGCGGGCTACCGGCCGAACCACGCGTACGTGAAGTCGTCCCGCGTCGTCGGTGACGTGATGGGCCGCTACCACCCCCACGGTGACACGGCGATCTACGACGCGATGGTCCGCCTGGCGCAGGACTTCTCGATGAACGCCCCGCTCATCGACGGCCACGGCAATTTCGGCAGCCCGGACGACGGCCCGGCGGCGAGCCGGTACTGCGTCGTCGGGGACACGAGGATCAGGCTCGCGGACGGGTCGAGCCCGCGCATCGCCGACGTGGTGAACCTGCCCGCCGACAGCGAGGCGGACGCCGACTTCGAGGTCCTGGACAAGGACGGCAAGGCCGTCCGGGTGTCCAAGGTGTTCAACTCGGGCGTGCACCCGACCATCCGGATGACGACGAAGTCCGGCTTTTCCCTGCGCGGTAGCGAGAACCACCTGGTCCTGTGCCTGGAAGCGCCGATGGGCGTCCCGCTGTTCCAGTGGCGGCGGCTGGACGAGCTGCGGCCGGGCGCGGTCGTCGCCGTGGCGCGGAACGCCTGGATGCAGGTGGTGCCGACAGCGCGTGAATACACGCTCGGTGTGCTCGGGGGAGCCTGGGTCTCCGAGGGGTGGGCGAGCGAAAACCGGGCGGGCTTCAACAACACCGACGAGCACTTCTTCGGTGAGGTGCTGCACGCCTACGACCAGGTGGTCGGCGGTCCCCGCTACGTCTCGGCACGGCGGACGCGACGCGACCGGAAGGTCGTGCACGAGCTGGACGTCCAGGACTACGCCGGTGGCATGGCGGCGTTCCGGGAAAGCCCGCTGGCCGAGCTGATCGGTCACCAGGCCAGGGACAAGTTCGTGCCGGACTTCGTCTGGAACGGCGGCTGGGGCGTCAAGCGGGCTTTCCTGATGGCGTTGTTCGAGGGCGACGGCGGGCCCAGGGTGGCGCCGGACGGGTTCACGGTCCAGTACACGAGCTACAGCGAACGCCTGGCGGCCGAGGTGCAGGAGATGCTGGCCGAGTTCGGTGTCATCGCCCAGCACCGCAGGTACACGCGGCAGAGTGGTTCGGTGGAGCACCGGCTGGTGATCTCCGGGCTGCGCAACGTACGGGCTTTCGTCGAGCGCGTCGGTTTCCTGAAGACGAAGCAGGCGAAGGTGACCGAGTTGCTCAGGCGCTCGGTGCTGCGGCCGCACCGGCTCAGCCAGGACAAGGTCCCGTTCGTGGCGGACTACGTGCGCGGTGCGCTGGACTTCGACCGGCGGGGCAGCGGCCGGAAGTGGCTTGTCACGCACAACTTCGATCGCGTGGAGCGGTGGGAGACCGAACGGCTGCGGATCCTCGACCGCATCAAGGACACCGAGGTCCTGGCCACGATCCTGCCGGTGATGGACTCCGGGTACCGGTTCGAGGAGGTCACGGAGGTCGCCGCCGCCGAACCGGCCGAGGTGTACTCGGTGCGGGTGGACTCGCAGGACCACTCGTTCCTCGCCGGTGGTTTCGTCAACCACAACACCGAAGCCCGCATGTCGCCCGAGGCGATGCTCCTCGTCGGGGAGCTGGGGGAGGAGACGGTCGACTTCCGGCCGAACTACGACGGGTCCCTGATGGAGCCCTCGGTCCTGCCCGCGGCGTACCCGAACCTGCTCGTCAACGGCACGTCCGGCATCGCGGTCGGCATGGCCACCAACATGATCCCGCACAACATGGGCGAGGTCATCGCGGCGGCGCGCTGGCTCATCAACCACCCCAACGCCGACCTCGACAAGCTCATGGAGTTCGTGCCGGGGCCCGACCTGCCCACGGGCGGCCTGCTGCTGGGGCTCGACGAGGTGCGCAAGGCGTACGAGACCGGCCGCGGCGTGGTGCGCATGCGTGCGAAGGTCGAGATCGGCCCGCTGGAGGGCAGCCGCGGCCGCCAGGCCATCACCGTCACCGAGCTGCCCTACGGCGTGGGCCCGGAGAAGGTGATCGAGAAGATCACCGACGAGGTCAACAAGTCCAAGCGCCTCACCGGGATCGCCGACGTCAAGGACCTCACCGACCGCGAGAACGGCACGCGCCTGGTCATCGAGTGCAAGGTGGGGGTCAACCCGCAGCCGCTGCTCGCCGACCTGTACCGGCTGACGCCGCTGGAGCAGTCGTTCGGCATCAACAACCTCGTGCTCGTCGACGGGCAGCCGCAGACGCTCGGGCTCAAGCAACTGCTCGACGTGTTCCTGCGGCACCGCTACGACGTCGTCACGCGCCGCACGCGGTACCGCCGCCGCAAGCGCGAGGAACGGCTGCACCTCGTCGAGGGCCTGCTGATCGCCTTGCTGGACATCGACAAGGTGATCCGGCTGATCCGCAACAGCGAGAACGCCGCCGAGGCCAAGGAAGGCCTGATGAAGCGGTTCAAGCTGTCGGAGATCCAGGCGACGTACATCCTGGACACCCCGCTGCGCAGGCTCACCAAGTACGACAAGCTCGAACTCGAGGACGAGCAGGAGCGCCTGCGGGCCGAGATCGCGGAGCTGACCAGGATCCTGGAGGACGACCGCGAGCTGAAGAAGGTCGTCTCCGCGGAGCTGGCCAAGATCGCGAAGGACTTCAAGACCGAGCGCCGCACCGCGTTGATCGACGGTGACCTCAAGGAGGTGCTGGCGGCCTCCCAGCCCGCCGGGCCGCGCGAGGTGGCCGACGACCCGTGCCAGGTGATCCTCTCCGCCACCGGGCTGGTCGCCCGCACGGCCGCGGAGTCCGAGGAGGCGCAGGAGGGCCGCCGCCGCAACGGGCGCGTCAAGCACGACGCCGTGGCCGCATTGGTCCACTCCACCGCACGCGGGCAGGTGCTGCTGGTCACCAGCAGGGGCCGGGCGTTCAAGACGGACGTGCTGCCGTTGCCGGTGCTGCCGGAGGGCGCGGGCACGGTGTCGCTGCGGGGCGGGATGGCCGCGCGGGAACTGGTGCCGCTGGAGAAGGGCGAGCGGGTCATCGGCCTCGCGCCCCTGGGCGAGCAGGCGGCGGAGTCGCCTGGGCTGGCGCTGGGCACGAAGCACGGTGTGGTGAAGGTGTGCGCGCCGGAATGGCCGGTCCGCGCCGACGAGTTCGAGGTGATCTCGCTCAAGGACGGGGACGAGGTGGTCGGCGCGAGCTGGCTGACCAACCGCAACGAGACGCTCGCGTTCGTCGCCTCCGACGCGTCGCTGCTGCGGTTGTCGGTGTCGCTGGTGCGCCCGCAGGGGCTCAAGAGCAGCGGGATGGCGGGCATCAAGCTCGCCGACGGCGCCCACGTCGTGTTCTTCGGTGCGGTGCGGACGGATGATCCGGAACGCGGCGAGCCGATGGTGGTCACGGCGACGGGGCAGTCGGTGAAGGTGACGCCGTTTGCGGAGTACCCGGCGAAGGGCCGGGCCACGGGTGGCGTGCGGGCGCACCGGTTCCTGAAGGGGGAGGACGCGCTGAAGCTGGCGTGGATCGGGCCGCGTCCGGCCGGGGTGAGCCGTACCGGCGATCCCGTCGAACTGCCGGAACCGATTGCCAGGCGCGACGGGTCGGGTGCCGCGCACCCGGGGCCGGACCACGTCGGGCACCTCGTCGAACGAAGCTGAACAGGGGCCGCCGACCACGCGTTCGGGGCTGCCGGTAGCCGAAGGGATACTGCTGGTGACGAACGCGTGATCGGTTGGCGGCGGCGACACGGGAGAGTTACCGTGTGCCGAGTAACTGATGTGGGTTTCCCTCTTTCAAAGGCTGGTTAACTACCGATCATGGCGACAGCGGCGAGCGCGGAAGACAGGCTCCGCCGAATGGGATCGGTGAGCGACCGAGCGCTGGCCCACATCGACAGCGAAGAGGTCCTCGCCGAGTTGCTGGAGCGCATCTGGCAGGGCCTCGGCGTGGACACCGTCGCGGTGCTGATCCTCGAACCGGGCGGCAACGAACTGGTCGCCGCGGCCACGAAGGGCATCGAGAGCGAGGTCCGGCAGGGCGTGCGCGTGCCGCTGGGCCGCGGTTTCGCCGGCCGCATCGCCGCCGAGAAGCACCCGGTGATCCTCGACCGCATCGACGAGACCACGGTGGTGAACCCGCTGCTGTGGGAGAAGGGCATCAAGACCCTGCTCGGCGTGCCGCTGCTGGTCGGCGGCGAGGTGCTCGGCGTGCTGCACGTCGGCAGCCTCACCCCGCGGACGTTCACCGAGGACGACGTGGAGTTCCTGCAGGCGGCGGCCGACCGCGTCGCGTTGTCCGTCGAGGCGCAGCAGGCGCAGTCGGCGAGGGCGGCGGCGAGCAAGCTGCAGCGCAGCCTCCTGCCCGCGCAGCTGCCCCTGGTGCCGTCGCTGGACTTCGCGGCGCGTTACGTCCCCGGTGGCCGGTCGATCGTGGCGGGTGACTGGTACGACGTGTTCACGCTGCCCAACGGCTGGATGGGCATCGTGATCGGGGACGTCGTCGGGCACGACCTGCCCGCCGCGGTCGTGATGGGCCGCCTGCGCAGCGCGCTGCGGGCGTACTCCCTGGAGCACACCGACCCGGCCGAGGTGCTGACGCGGCTCGACCGCAAGGCCCAGCACTTCGAGCCCGGCATGATGGCGACCGTGCTGTACGGCACGCTCGAACCGAACTTCGAAAAGCTGTACCTGTCCTCCGCGGGGCACCTGGCCCCGGTGCTCGCCAGCCCGGGCGAGCCCACGGAGTTCGCGAAGCTCCCGACGGACCCGCCCATCGGCGCGGTCAGGGAGGCCCGCAGGCAGACCACCGAGATCGACCTGCCGCCGGGCACGATCACGTGCTTCTACACCGACGGGCTCGTGGAGCGCCGGCACGCCCCGCTCGACCAGGGCCTGGAGGCGTTGCGCAGCGCCGTGCGGCCCCAGCGGTCCGAACGCGTGTGCGCCGCCGTGATGGGGGCGCTGATCGGGGAGAGCGTGCCGGAGGACGACGTCGCGCTGCTGGTGTTCCGGCGGCAGGCCGCCGACGAGGTCGGCGCGCTCGACGTCACGATGCAGGCGATTCCCGAGTCGCTCAAGGACATCCGGGCGGCGATGCGGCGCTGGCTGTCGGCGGTGGGCGTGGGCGGCGACGTCGCCGGTGACCTGCTGCTCGCGGTCGGTGAGGCGTGCACGAACTCGGTCGAGCACGCGTACGGGCCCGCGGGCGGCGACATCCACCTGAGGATGGAGTTGCTGGACGACGAGCTCGTCGTGACGGTGCGGGACCACGGCCGGTGGCGGCCCGCCAGGGGCGTCAACCGGGGCCGTGGCCTGACCCTGATGGAGAAGTGCGGCGACGAGGTCGAGGTCCTGCGAGGCGAGGAAGGGACGACGGTCGTGATCCGGCGACGTCTCGAAGCGGAGGCACAAGCATGACGACGGCCCAGATCAGCGCCGAAGTGGAGGGCGACTCGGTCCTCGTCAAGATCACCGGCGAGATCGACCTCGCCAACGCGGCCGACGTGCAGCACGAGATCAACGAGGCGGTCACCAACGACGCCACGCGTGTCGTGCTGGACCTCGCGAACCTGGAGTACCTCGACAGCGCCGGGCTGCGTGTCCTGTTCACGCTCGCCGAGCGGCTGCGGGTGCTGCAGATGGGGCTCGACCTGGTGGTGCCGCCGAGTTCCGCGGTCCGCCGCGTGGTGGAGATGTCCGGCCTCGAACCGGTCGCGCGCGTGCTTTCGGAGCGCGACCGCGGTTGACGCGCGTGGTGCGGGGTAGCCGCACCACATGGTGAGCATCGGCTACTTCCTTTCGTGTGAGGAGTTCGGTCCGCGGGAGCTCGTCGAGCAGGCGAGAATGGCCGAGGAGGCCGGGTTCGAGCGGTTGTGGATCTCCGACCACTTCCACCCGTGGCTGGACGAGCAGGGGCAGAGCCCGTTCGTGTGGTCGGTCATCGGCGCGTTGTCGCAGGTGACGTCGCTGCCGATCACGACGGCGGTGACGTGCCCGACGATCCGCATCCACCCGGCGATCGTCGCGCAGGCCGCGGCCACCGCCGCCGTGCAGTGCCGCGGCGGGTTCACGCTCGGCGTGGGCAGCGGCGAGGCGCTCAACGAGCACGTGCTGGGCGACCGCTGGCCGGCGCCGGACGAGCGGCTGGAGATGCTCGACGAGGCGATCGAGGTCATCCGCGAGCTGCACACCGGCAAGCTGACGACGCACCGCGGCAAGCACTACACGGTCGAGCAGGCGCGGATCTACACGCTGCCCGAGGAACCGGTGAAGATCTACGTGTCCGCGTTCGGACCGAAGGCGGTGCGGCACGCCGCGAAGACCGCCGACGGGCTGTGCACCGTGATGCCCGACGCGGACCTCGTGCGCCGGTACCGGGACGAGGGTGGCCGCGGGCCGGTCCAGGGCGGGTTCAAGGTGTGCTGGGGCGAGTCGGAAGCGGAGGCGCGCAAGACCGCGCACCGCAAGTGGCCCAGCGACGTGCTGCCCGGCAACCTGGGCCGGAACCTGCCGATCCCGAGCGAGTTCGCGGCCGCGTCCTCGCTCGTCACCGAGGACGCGGTCGCGCAGCAGATCCCGTGCGGCCCGGACGCCGGGGTGTACGTGGACAAGATCCGCGAGTTCGAGCAGGCCGGGTTCGACGAGGTGTACGTGCAGCAGATCGGTGCCGACCACGACAAGTTCTTCCGCGCGTGGTCGGACGAGGTGCTGCCGCGGTTCTCCTGACCTCAGTGCGAGTCGCGGGGCACGGTGTGGCCGCGCCGCCCGCGCAGGAAGTCGAAGTCCGCGCCCGTGTCGGCCTGCCCGACGTGCTGCGTGTACAGCCAGGCGTACCCGCTGGTGATGGTGGATTCCGGCGGCTGCCACGCGGCGCGCCGGGCGGCCAGCTCCTCGTCGTCCACGTGCAGCGTCAGCGACCGGTTCGGCACGTCGAGGGTGATCCGGTCGCCGCTGCGCACGAGCGCGAGCGGGCCGCCGACGGCGGATTCCGGTGCGACGTGCAGGACGACCGTGCCGTAGCCGGTGCCGCTCATCCGCCCGTCGCAGATGCGGACCATGTCCGTGATCCCGGCCTTGAGCAGCTTCGCGGGCAAGGCCACATTGGACACTTCCGGCATGCCGGGGTAGCCCTTCGGGCCGGCCCCGCGGATCACCAGGATCGTGTCGGGGGTGACGTCGAGGTCGGGGTCGTCGGCGACGGCGTGGTAGTCCTCGACGGTGTCGAACGCGAGCGCCGGACCGGTGTGGGTGAGCAGGTGCGGTGACGCGGCGGACTGCTTGATCACCGCCCCGTTCGGGGCCAGGTTCCCGTGCAGCACCGCGGTTCCGGTGCCCGGGGCCTGGAACGGCTCGGCGACGCTGGTGATCACCTCGGGGCCGTAGTTCTCCGCGCCGGCGACGTTGTCGGCGACGCTCTTGCCGGTGACGGTGATGCTGCCGGCGTGCAGCAGGTCGTGGTCCAGCAGCTCCTTGAGCACCACGGGCAGCCCGCCCGCGTAGCAGAAGTCCTCCATCAGGAACTTGCCCGACGGCATGAGGTTCACCAGCGTCGGCACGGCGCGGGCGAGCGCGTCGAAGTCCTCGAGCTTCAGCGGCACCTCGGCGCGGCCGGCGATCGCGAGCAGGTGGACGAGCGCGTTGGTGGAGCCGCCGATCGCGGCGTTGACGCGGATCGCGTTCTCGAAGGCCTCGCGCGTGAGGATCTTCGACGGGCGCAGGTCCTCCTCGACCATCGCCACGATGCGCTGCCCCGCGCTCTGGGCGATCTCGAAGCGGCGCGCGTCCACCGCGGGCCACGTCGCCGAGCCGGGCAGCTGCATGCCGAGCGCCTCGGCCATGCACGCCATGGTGGAGGCGGTGCCCATCGTCATGCAGTGCCCGTTGGAGCGGGCCATGCAGCCCTCCGCGAAGAAGCACTCCTCCTGCGACATGCGCCCGGCCTTGAGCTCCTCCTCGAACTTCCACACGTGGGTGCCGGAGCCCACGTCGGTGCCGCGGTACTTGCCGTTGAGCATCGGGCCGCCGGTGACCATCACGGCGGGCAGGTCGACGCTCGCCGCGGCCATCAGCATCGCCGGGGTGGTCTTGTCGCAGCCGGAGAGCAGGACCACGCCGTCGAGCGGGTTGGCGCGGATCAGCTCCTCGACCTCCATCGCCATGAGGTTGCGGTACAGCATGGCGGTGGGGCGCATGAGCGTCTCGCCGGTGGCCATCGTCGGGAACTCCAGCGGGAACCCGCCGGCCTGCCACACGCCGCGTTTGACCGCCTCGGCGACGCGGTGCAGGTGGGCGTTGCACGGCGCCAGCTCGGACGCGCTCGTCGCGATGCCGATGACCGGCCGCCCGTCGAACACGTCGGGCCCGAACCCCTGGTTGCGCATCCAGGAGCGGTAGATCATGCCGGCCCTGCCGGTCGCTCCGAACCACGCGGCACTGCGCCTCTCACCCGTCACGACCTGATCCTCTCCGTCGAAGCAGCCTCAGGAAACGTTAAATCATTGGATGAATGGCTGTCCAGGGTGAAAAGTTGTACAGTACTAACTGTTATAGACGTACAACTATCAGGAGTTGCTCTTGCCGGAGCTGACCTACCGCCGTCGCATGCTGGTCCTCGCCATCTGCTGTCTGAGCCTGTTCGTCGTGTCGATGGACAACACGATCGTCAACCTCGCGCTGCCCTCGATCCAGCGTGAGTTCGCCGCGGGGGTGTCGAGCCTGCAGTGGACCGTGGACGCGTATTCGCTGGTACTGGCGAGCCTGCTGATGCTCTCCGGTTCCACCGCTGACCGGCTGGGGCGGCGGCGCACCTTCCAGACCGGGCTCGCCGTGTTCACGATCGGCTCGCTGCTGTGCAGCCTCGCCCCGAACGTCGGGCTCCTCATCGTGTTCCGGATGGTGCAGGCGGTGGGCGGCTCGATGCTCAACCCGGTCGCCATGTCGATCGTCACGAACACCTTCACCGACCCGCGGGAGCGGGCGCGGGCGATCGGCGTGTGGGGCGGGGTGTTCGGCATCAGCATGGCGCTCGGCCCGGTGATCGGCGGGGCGCTCGTGGACGCGATCGGCTGGCGCTCGATCTTCTGGATCAACGTCCCCATCGGTGTGGCCGCGTTCGTGCTGGCCGCGGTGTTCGTGCCGGAGTCGCGGGCGGCGCGGGCCCGCCGGGTGGACCCGGTGGGGCAGCTGCTGGTCGTGCTGGCGCTGGGCGGTCTGACCTACGCCATCATCGAGGCCCCGCACGCGGGCTGGGGCTCGCCGCAGACCATCGGCTGCTTCGCGCTCGCCGTCGCGGCCGTGCTGTGCCTCGTGCCGTACGAGAAGCGCCGTGCGGAACCGCTGATCGACCCGCGGTTCTTCACCAGCGCGCCGTTCTCGGGGGCGACCCTCATCGCCATGTGCGCCTTCGCCTGCCTCGGCGGTTTCCTCTTCCTGAACGCGATCTACCTGCAGAACGTGCGGGGGTACTCGCCGCTGCACGCGGGCCTGCTGACCCTGCCGATGGCGGCGATGATCTTCGCGTTGTCGCCGGTGTCGGGGCGGATCGTGGCGAGCTGGGGTGCCCGCCTCCCGCTCGTGGTCGGCGGGGTGGGCATCGCCGCGGCCGGTCTGCTGCTCACGACGCAGGGCGCGCACTCGCCGCTGTGGTTGCTCGTGGTGACGTACCTGGTGTTCGGGATCGGGTTCGGCATGGTCAACCCGCCCATCACCAACACCGCGGTCTCGGGGATGCCGCGTGAGCAGGCCGGGGTCGCGGCCGCGGTCGCGTCCACCAGCCGCGTGGTCGGCGGGGCGCTCGGGGTCGCGGTGCTCGGCGCGGTGGTGACCTCGCGGGTGCGCGGGCCGATCGAGACCGGGTTCGTGCCCGCGAGCCTGCCCGCGTGGGAGATCATGGCCGCGTGCGGGCTGGCGGTGCTCGTGCTCGGGTTCGTCACGACCGGGGCGTGGGCACGGGGTACGGCCCAGCGGTTCGTCGAAGAGGAGAGGGTCGCCGCGTGAGCGAAGACGCCGTGCGGGTGTGGGAGCGGTTGTGGGACCTGGTCGCCGTCCGGCACGACCGCCGCAAGCGGGTCGTCGACGAGCTGGGCCTGAGCTTCGTCAAGACCAAGGCGTTGCGCCGGCTGGCGGCGCGACCGATGACCTTGCGTGAGCTGGCCGAGGAACTGCTGATCGACCGTCCATACGCGACAGTGCTGGTGGACGACCTCGAACAGCGGGGCCTCGTCGAGCGCACGGTGCGGCCGGAGGACCGCCGCTCGAAGATCGTCACGCCGACGGCCGCGGGCCGCGCGGCGGCCGAGACCGCGAACCGGATCCTGTCGGAGCCGCCGGAGTCGCTGCTGGCGTTGCCGCCGGAGGACCTCGCGGCGCTGGACCGCATCCTCGACCGGCTCACCTGACGGCGACGAACACGAACTCCCGCCCGGGCCGGTCCGGCGCGTCGCGGACGTCCTCGACCGTGTAGCCGTGTGCGCGCAGGTCGGCCTCGACCTCCTCGCGCTCGCGGAACCGCAGCGTCGAGTCCGACGTGAGCGTCTCACCGTCGGGGAAGACGTACGTCCACCGGAACGTCACGAGCGGCAGGCTCACGTCGAGGACGTCCACCCAGCTCTCCACGCCGGCCCGCACGCTGTGCGACGCCGACCGGTTCCAACCCTCCCACGCGCGGTACGCCGGGTCGCGCGTCTCGAACACCAGGCGCCCGCCGGGCCGCAGCGCCTCCCGCGCGCCGTCGAGCGTGCCCGCCCAGTCGCCGGGATCGACGATCGCTTGCGCCACGTTCGCGGTCATCGTGGCGAGGTCGACTTCCAGTGGTGGCAAGGAGGTCGCGTCCCCGTGCAGCCAGCGGACGCGCTCCGCGCCGGGCTTTCCGCGTGCGACGTCCAGCGACGCGAGCGCCGGTTCGACTCCGGCGACCTCGATACCGCGAGCGGCGAGCAGCAACGCGAAAGTGCCTGTGCCGCAACCGATGTCGAGCACACGTCGCGCGCCGAACTCCTCCGCCATGGCCAGGTACGCGTCGAGGTCGTCGCGTTCGCCCTCCAGCACGTCGTAGAGCGCGGCGAGCCGGGGGTGCGCGAAGAGGTCGTCGGTCACGTCAATCTCCCAGTGTCACGGTGCGGCAGGCCAGGTGCAGTGCGAGGCGCTCGTCGCGGCGGCGCAGGTCCACGCCCAGCAGTTGTTCGACGCGGGCGATGCGGGCCGCGACGGTGTTGCGGTGCACCCCCAGCACGGCGGCGGTCTCGGCCAGCGAGGACTCCGCGTCCAGGTAGGCGGCGAGCGTGCGGACGAGGTCGCCGGGCACCTGCCGCAGCGGGGCGAGCAGTGCGCGGGCCGCCGGTTCGAACGTGTCGGTGCGCGTCCACTCCAGCAGCAGCTGCGCCAGGCCCAGCTGGTCGACGTGCAGGAAGTGCCCGGTCTCCGGCCTGGTCGCGGCCAGCCGGGCGGCGTCGGTGGCCTCCGCGACGGTCGTCGCCAGGCCTTCGGGGCGTGGGTGCGGGCGGCCGACGCCCATGTGCGTGTCCAGCGTCCGGCCGAGCGCCTTGTGCGCGGTCCGCAGCCGGGCGGCGAGCCTGCGGACCCGGGCGGCCGTGGGCTCGGCGTCCAGCGTCAGCCAGCCCGTCCAGCCCTCGCCGTGCTCGACGACCACGGTGTCGTCGGCGCCCAGCGCCCGCACCACCTCCCGCGTCCGCGCCACGACGTCCACAGTGGACGACACACCGAGGCGGAACCCGATGTGCCAGCCGCCCAGCCGCCAGCCAGCGTCGGCGACGCGACGGCGGAGGTCCGCGCTGGGCTCGTCGTCGAGCCGCAGGAGGTCACCGAGCAGGGCGGAGCGCGAGCGCGCGTCGCGTTCCAGCTCCAGCCTGTTCGCCAGCAACCACCGCTGCACCGCCGACGCGGCGACGGCGAGCGCGGGCGGCACCACGTCGGCCCGCGCCGCCGCCGTGCCGCGCAGCACGGTGGCGACCCACAGGCCACGCGCGGGATGGGCGAGCAGCACGCCGTCGTCGACGCTGATGCGTTGTGCCACAGGCTCTTCCACGCGCACGAGCCCGGCTTCGGTGAGTTCCCCGGCGAGTGGCTGGCCGCGGTCGTCGAGCAGCGCGACGGGGGATCGCAGCAGTTCGCCGAGCAACGTGACCACCTCCTCGGGCGAGCGGGGCCGGTCGTCGAGGGCGCGGTGGGCGGCCATCACCAGCTCCGCCCGGTCGAGGTCGGGGGCGGCGAGGTGCAGCCGCGCGGTGACGAGCAGTTCCAGCGGATCGGCTGTGCTGGTCAGCAGGGGGATGCCGAGCCGGTCCGCGAGCAGCCGGGTGCCGGACAGCGGTTCCAGTGCGGGCAGCAGGATCCCGGTGCTCCCGGCGTCGGCGCTGTGCCGCACCAGCGCGTCGAGCCGCCAGTCCGCCGGGGACACGGGTGCGACGACGACCACCAGTTCGTCGCGTGCGGGTTCGTGGGCCGGGGTCAGCGTCGCGACGACTGTCCGCAGTGGACGGTCGAGCCCGGTCACGCCCGCGAGCACGCGGACGGACCCGGCCCACTCCGGTACGGCCAGCAAGCGGCGCAGGTTCACGGCAGCACCGGCTCCGTGTCGATCCCGTACGCGCGGGGTGCGATGACGGGCAGGTGCCGCGGATCGGTCCAGAACGGCGCGGCGGGCAACCGCAGGACGGCCACCTCGACGCCGCCGCGGATGGTGTCGCACGCGATGGGGACGGCGGTGCGCCGGTCGACGACGGTGAGCACGTCCGGGGTGGACGCGACCGGGCGGCCGTCCCGCAGGGCCAGCAGGTACTCGTTCTCCATCTCGATCCTGAGCAGCGAACCGTCGCGGTGGTCGATGAGCGTGACGCTGCCCCGGCCGAACCCGGGCCGCCCGTGCTCGCCGGGTCCGAGGCGTCGAGACACCTCCAGCACGCGGCCCGTGGCGAGCACGTCACCGTCGACGGCCTCCGCCAGTCGGTCCGCGTCCGGGCTCTCACCGAGGGCGAGCACGCGCCGTCCCAACGCGAGCGCTCCGCTGATCGAGTCGAGGACGGCGCAGCCGGGCAGTTCCGCGGCGGGGATCGGGGGGAGCACGAGGATGGCCCAGCCGCTGGAGCTGGCGAGGAAGGCGCGCGCGGTGCGTTCGATGGTGGTGTCGGAGCCCGTGGCGAGCACGAGCACCTGCCCGCTGGGCTCGGCGACGACCGCCGGGGCGAGCCCGCGGCCCGCGGTCGCGACCGACAGCTGGTCCAGGCGCGGCAGGCCGCGGCCGGAGAGGTCGGCGTCCACTACGGACAGTCCGAGCTCGTGGGCGGAGACGAGGGGGATCAGCCCGTTGAGCCCGCCGACCTCGATGGAGATCAGCGCGTCCGCGTGGACGCCCGTCCAGCGTTCCATCGCCGCGATCGCCGTGGGCACCTCGTCGCCGCCGGGGAGCTTCTCGGTGAACACCGCGGTCGCGCCGACCACGCCGACGGGCAGCACGTTCGCGTCGGGCGGCAGGCCGGCGACGGGGGTCACGGTGGCGGGCAGGCGGTGGCGGAGCAGGGTCGCGCCGGTCCTGGTGTCGCCGCCCCCGCCGGACCCGAGCAGCGCGACGCCCCGTTCGAGCGCGGGCACGTCATCGGCCGTGATCTTCATGGACCGCCTTTCCGCTGGCAGAGTGCCAACTATGACGACGGTAGACGAGCTGACGGCGGAACTGGTGGTGGCGGGCGGCGTGCCGCGCGAGCTGGGGCTTTCCCCGGACGGGCGGCTGGTGACGTACCGGCTGGGCGAGGAGTGGTGGCAGGTCCCCGCGCGCGGTGGGTCGCCACGGAGAACCGAGCCTGCCGAAGACGCGCTGCCCGTTTTGGGGGACCGGCACGTGGTCGAGAGCGTGCGCCGCCCGGACGGCGGACCGCTCGCGGTGCTGACCTGGGCCGAGGACACATTGGACCCGGGTTTGCAGCGGCCGGAGCTGCACCTGGTGGAGCAGGACGGCACTGTGCGGGACCTGGGCCGCGTCGAGGCGGAGGCGTCGTCGCTGACGTGGTGGCGGAAGGACGGCTGGCACCTGGTCTACCTCGCCCGCACCCCGCCCGGCCTCGTCGGCGGGCTCGCGGTGTTCGACCGCGACCTGGCGACGGGGGAGACGCGGAACCTCACGGCGGGCACGTCGTCGTGCCCGGTGGAGCTGGCGCAGGCCGGTGACGAGCCGGTCGTCCTCGTCGCGGAGGGCCTGGAAACCGTCGTCCGGAGGATCGACGGTGAGGAGGTCGTGCGCATCCCGGGGCTCGCGGAGTCGCTGACGGCGGGCGGGGACCGGATCGCCTTCGTCGCCAGCAGCCGGTACGAGCCGCCGGACATCTGGTGCGGGCCGCCGTTCACCCGCATCACCGACACGCGCCCGGAACTGCGCGGCATCCGCTGGGGCACGCAGGAGCGGCTGTCCTACCGGGCCGCCGACGGGCTGGAGCTCGACGGGCTGCTGGTCCTGCCGCCGGGCAAAACCCGCGACGACGGGCCGTTTTCGCTGGTCACGATCGTGCACGGTGGCCCGTACGGCCGGCACACCGACGGCCTCAGGCTGGGCTGGTTCCCCTCCGGGCAGTGGCTCGCCACCGCCGGGCACGCCGTCTTCCTGCCCAATCCCCGCGGTGGGCAGGGCCACGGGCACGAGTTCGCCGCGACCGTCGCCGGGCGCGTCGGTCAGGAGGAGTGGACCGACATCCTCACCGGCATCGACCTGCTGATCGCCGAGGGCGTCGCCGACCCGGAGCGGCTCGGCATCGGCGGCTGGAGCCACGGCGGGTTCATGGCGGCCTGGGCGGTCACCCGGACCGACCGGTTCAAGGCCGCGCTCGTCGGCGCGGGCATCAGCGACTGGGGGATGCTCGCCGCGACCGGGGAGTACGGCAGCGCCGAGGCCGCGCTCGGCGGCAGCACCGGCTGGGAGGGACCCGGCCCGCATCCGCACGACCGCGTCAGCCCGATCTCCTACGCGTCGCGCATCCGCACCCCCGTGCTGATCGTGCACGGGGGTGCGGACACGAACGTCCCGCCCTCCCAAGCGGAATTCCTGCACCGGGCGCTGCTGCGCCGCACGCGTGAGTGGTTCGGGCGCTACCTGAGGCCGTAGCCGCCGTCGGGGTAGACCGTCGAGCCCGTCATGAACTCGTTGGTGAACAGGAAGAACACCGCCTGCGCCACGTCGGCCTCGGTGCCGACGCGGTGCAGCAGCGTGTCCCGCCGGTACTGCCCGAACGCCGCCTCCCGCACCGCTTCCGGGCGCTGCGACCACAGGTTCCCGTCGATCGTGCCCGGCGAGACGACGTTGACCCGCACCGGCGCCAGCTCCACGGCGAGTCCGCGGCCGAGCCCCTCGATCGCCGCGTTGCACGCCACGTAAGCCGGCGCCGGGCCGGGTGGGCGGACACTGGCGGCCCCGGCCATCAGGACGACGGAGCCGCCAGGGTCCAGCTTCGGGGCGGCGTGCTTCACCGCGTGGTACTGCCCCCAGAACTTGGACGTGAAAGGGCTTTCCGCGTCCTCGTCGCTGAGTTCGCGCATCGGGCCCGTCCGGTAGGTCGCCGCGGTCGTGAACAGGTGGTCCACTCGCGACAGTGGTGCGAAGAACGCCGCCAGCGACTCCTGGTCGCCCGTGTCGACGACCCGCCACTCCGCGTCGCCCAGCGACTCGGCGGCCGCCGCCAGCTTCTCCGGCGTGCGGCCGCCGAGCACGACGTGCCCGCCCGCCTCGACGACCCGCCGCGCCACCTCGAACCCGATGCCCGACCCGCCGCCGATCAGGACGACGGTGCGGCCCTTCACGCTTCCACCGGCCGGAACTCGTGCGGCAGCCCGAACGCCGCCGGACCGAACGTGGCGAGCGCTTCCGAGGTGCGCATGATGTCCGGTGTGGAGATGCCCACCACCGTGACCCGCTGCCCGTAGCGCAACGTCTCCGTCGTGATCGGCTCCGCGGACTCGGAGTCCAGCACGCAGATCAGGTCCGGCACCACGCACCGCACCTCGCCGTCGACGACCGCGACCAGGTTCTCGTTCTGGAACTCGATCCCCAGCTCGTGCTCGCCGTCGAACGACACCGCCGCCGCCCGGCCCCGGGCGAACCCGGCTTCGGTGCGGCGTTCCACGTCGGAGATCTTGCCGCGGAACAACACGCGCAGGTTCGAGTACAGCGTCTCGGAAAGCGCTTCCTCCAGCCGTGCGATCGGGTCGCTCGACCGGCCCTCGCGGATCGCCCTGCCGACCTTCAACGCGAGCGTCAGCGTCCGGGGGATCGCCGTGCGCTTCACGTCCGCGCCGCTCATCGAGTACTCGGCGATGTGCGCGACGCCGCCGAGCCGGATCGTCACGCCGCGGGCGATCCACTCCATGCGCCGGTTGTCGGAGCCGGTGTCGATCACGGTGACCTCGCCGCCCTCACCCGCGACCGCCATCGGCGAACCCGGTACGCCGTAGACGCCGAAGGTCTCCATCTGCAGCTCGGGGAACGCGCGCCCCATCCCGTCGGCGTCCACCACGGGCAGCCCGGTGCGGGCGCCGACGACGAGCGGGATCATGGAGTTGATGCCGCCGCACTCGATGGGCATCGTGGCGGTCGCCTTCGCGCCGAGGTGCTTTTCCAATGCTGCCAATGCGGTCTCCGGCTCGGACCCGCTGGGCAGCTTCTCGAACACGACGGTCGGCGCACCCATCTGCGCGGTCGGGATGACCAGCGCGTCGTCCTCGACCTCGTCCGGGTCGAGGATCGTCACCGGCCCGTGCTCGCGGATCGCCTGCCGCACCAGCAGCCGCCCCACGTACGGGTCGCCACCGCCGCCGGTGCCCAGCACCGCCGCGCCGCGGGCGAGGTCTTCGAGGTGCTCCTCGGTCAACAACCAGCTCACGCGGGCACTCCCACCGGATCGATGTCATAACCGAAGTACCGCGGTCCCGCGAGCGCGACACCCTCTTCGCTGTGCCAGCGCGGGTCGGCGGGTGCGGCGATCACCGTGAGGCGCTGGCCGTACCGCAGGCCCTCCGTCGTCACCGCCTCGCCGGTTTCCCGGTCCAGCGTGCAGATCAGGTCCGGCACCGACGCCAGCACGACGCCGTCGCGCTCGGCGATCAGGTGCTCGTTCTGGAACCGCAGCAGCAGCTCGCCGCCGGTGTCGGAGTCCATTCCGGACAGTCGTGCCTCGCCGCGGGCGAAGCCGGTGACCGTCCGCCGTGCCACGTCGGTCACCTTGCCGCTGAACAGGATCCGCCCACGCAGCCGCTCCACCACGGCCGCCACGGACTTCGTCTCGCGCACCAGCGCGCCCAGCTCCGCGCACAGGCTCAGCGTGCCCGGCACCATCGACTCGCGGGCCTGGGCACCGGACATGGCGAACGAGCTGATCGCCGATGAGCAGCCCATGTCGATCGCCGCCGAGCGGACCAGCCGCTCGGCCCAGTGGTTGTCCACCGTGTCCAGGATGCCGCGGTTGCCCTTCTCGTCGGCGTAGGCCATCGGCGTCGCGCGGATGCCGTACAACGTCGGCAGCACCATCTGCAGCTCGGGGAACGCCCGGCCCATGCCGTCGGCGTCGACCAGCGGCAGGCCCAGCTGTGCGGCGGCGAGCACCGGGATCAGCGAGTTGACGCCGCCCGCCTCGGCACACGCGATGTGCGTCAGCTCCTTGCCGAGGTACCCGGCGAGCGTGCTCGCGGTGAGCCCGATCTGCTCGGCGGTCGGCAGCTTCTCCACCATCACGGTGGGCGCGCCGAGCATCGCTACCGGCAGGACCACCGCGTCGTCGGGGACTTCCGCCAGCGCCACGAGGGGAACCGGCCCGTGCTCGCGCACCGCCTGAGCGGCGAGGAGCCGTCCGATGTACGGGTCACCGCCGCCGCCGGTGCCGAGGATGGCCGCTCCTCGCGCCACGTCGTCCAGATCGTCACGGGTCAGCTCCTTCACGACGCCGCTCCCAGCTGCAGATCGCCTACGGCCTTGACGCGGATGCGCGTCGCATTGCCCGGCAGGTAAGGAATGGGGACCTCATCGAAGTCCACGATGGACACGCTGGACGGGCTGGCACCGGCGGCGACCGCGCGGTCCACCGCCTCCTGCTTGGCCTCGTCGACCACCGCGTCACGGCGGCCCGGCTCGATCGCGTACACGCGGTCCACCTCGCCGCCGATCTGCGCGATCGCGGCACCGATGGCGTTGGCCACCGCGTAGTGGTCGGGCCGGTACACCTCGCCGGAGTCGGCCAGTTTGTCGGGCAGCAGTACGGAACCACCGCCGACCGCGACCACCGGCAGCGGCTCGGCGGAGGTGCGCATCCGCTCCACGACGTCGGACACGTCGCTCGCGATCCGGTCCAGCGCCGCCTGCACGAGGTCGCGGTCGAGGTGCGCCACCAGCGACGGGTCACCGATCTCCGCCCGGCCGGCGGCCACCGCGATGTCCGTCGCGGTCAGCGTGTCCCCGCCGAACACCAGCGCCTTCGACGTCAGCTCGTAGCCGACCGAATCCGGGCCGACCGCGCCGTCCCGCACGCGGCTGCCGCCGCCGATGCCGATGGACAGCACGTCCGGCATGCGGAAGTTCGTGCGGATGCCCGCCACGCTCACGTCCGTCGTCGCCTCGCGCGGGAAGCCCTGGCGCAGCACGCCGACGTCGCTCGTGGTGCCGCCGACGTCCACCACCGCACAAGTGTCCAAACCGGACAGAACGGCCGCGCCGCGCATGGAATTCGTCGGGCCGGAGGCGAACGTCGCCACCGGGTACCGGCGCGCGAAGTCCACGTCCATCAGCGTGCCGTCGTTCTGGCTGAGGTACAGCGGCGCGGTGATGCCCGCCCCGCTGACCGACGACGCCAGCCCGTCCACGATGTGTGCGGCGAGCTCCCGCAGCGCCGCGTTGATGATGGTCGCGTTCTCGCGCTCCAGCAGGCCGATCCGGCCGATCTCGTGTGACAGCGAGATCGCCACGTCCGGCAGCTCGGCGCTGATGATCTCCGCCGCCCGCGCCTCGAACTCGGCGTTGACGGGGGAGAAGACCGAGGTGATCGCGACGCTGCGCACCCCGGCCTCGCCCATGTCCTCGGCGGCGCGGCGCAGCTCGTCGGCGTCGAGCGCCGAGATGTGCCGCCCGTCGAACTCGTGCCCGCCGTGGGCGAGGTAGCTGCGCCCGGCGATCGCGTCGACGAGCCGCCGCGGCCAGTCCACCATCGGCGGCAGCGAGGCACCCGCGGGCAGGCTCAGCCGCACGGCCGCGGTCGGCGCCAGCCGGTGGGCCTCGATCAGCGCGTTGATGAAGTGGGTCGTGCCGATCATCACCGCCTGCACCGCGGCCGGGTCGAAGGCCCGCTGCCGTTGCAGGCCGTCGATCGCGGCGACGATGCCGGAGGTGACGTCGGCGGTGGTGCTGGTCTTGGTCGAAGCCAGCACCTCCCGGCCGTCGAGCAGGACCGCGTCGGTGTTGGTGCCGCCGACGTCGATGCCGATGCGCACAGGTTTCTCCTTTTTCAGACTGCGTGAGCCGGTTCCGCGTCCGCCGTGCGGCTCACGCCGACCCCGCGGACGAGGCCGAGCTTGCCCGCCACGACGTAGAGCACGAACGCGACGACGAGGGAGTTGATGCTGGGCAGGCCCCATTCGACGAACTTGCCGATCAGCGCGGCGGCGACCCACACGACGATCGTCGCGGGCACCCACACCGGGGCCGTTTCGGGGAGCGTGCCGGACGCGCGGGCCGCGTCGAGCTCGGACCGCCAGCGCTTCACGACGAAGTACTCGGCGACCATGATCCCCGCGATGGGCGGGAACGCCACGCCGAGCACGGTGAGGAACTCGGTGAAGGCGCTGAGGATCCCGGCCGCGGCGAGCACACTGCCCACCACGCCGAGCACGCCCGTGACGACCGCGCGGTTGAGCCGCCTGCCCGTGATGGTGCCGACGAAGTTCACGACGCCGAGCCCGGACGAGTACAGGTTCCAGTCGTTGATCTTGATGGTGCCGGCGACGATCACCAGGATGCCGACCCAGCCGACCGAAGAGGTGACGATCGTGGTGATCTCGGAGGTCTTCACGGCGTGCGCGAGCAGCACGCCCGCCATGCCGATGACGTACTCGCCGAGCGTGATGCCGACCAGCGTCTGCTTCACGACGTCACCGCCGGACCGGTTGAACCGGGCCATGTCGGGCGTGATGACCGCGCCGACGATGAACCCGCCCGCGACGAGCGTGGTGCCCTGCAGCAGCGTCATCTCCGGGCCTGGCGGCGCGGACGACACGAGCGCGCCCACGTCGTGCTTGGTCAGCTCGGAGATGATCGACCAGCCGACGAGGATCAGGAACGCCGGCACCATGAGGTAGGCGGTCCACGCCATGGAGTGGAACCCGCGCATCACGATCGCGGTCACGACGAGCCCGAACACCAGCGCCCACGCCCAGTCGGGCAGCACACCGATGAGGCTGGTCAGGCCCTGCGCCGAAACGCCGGACTGGATGCCGAACCAGCCGATGAGGCTGATCCCGATCGCGAGCCCGATGAGCGCGGCGCCGCCCCGGCCGAAGCCGGTCCAGCGGGCGATCAGCGAGGTCGACAGGCCCTCGCGCATGCCCATCACGCCGACCAGGATCGTGATCAGTTCGAGGATGACCGAACCGAGGGTGAACGCGAGGAACGCGGGCCAGAAGCTCATCCCGAAGCCCACGGTGGCCCCGAGCAGGAACTGGGACAGTGCGGAAACCTGGCCGAACCGCTGCACCGCGACCGACCACCAGGAGTAACGGGCGCTGCGGGGCACCCTGGTGAGGGCGTAGTCGTCGACACCGACAGACGAGGCCATGCCGACCTCCTTATCCGGGGAGAAGTTCCGATCACCGTAACCACGGGTTCCCCGGCCGTCACCGTGCGAAGTGCACAGTCACCTGGTGGAGGCTATGCGGATTGCACAGCCTCCAGCAGCCGTCGCACGTCGTCCTCGGTGGTGTAGGGCGCGATCCCCGCGCGGACGGCGCCGGTTTCGCCGAGGCCCAGGTGGCGTGCGCAGTCCAGCGCGTAGAAGCTGCCCGCCGGCGCGTTCACGCCGTGGGCGGCGAGGTGGCGGTAGACCTCGGCAGGGGTGCGACCGTCCACGGTGAACAGGACCGTCGGGGTGCGGTGCCGGGTGGGGGAGCCGTACCGCGTCACGCCGGGGACGGCGGCGAGCCCGTCGTCGAGCTTGCGCAGCAGACCGGTTTCGTACTCCTCCAACGCCCGCATCGAAACGTCCAGGCGTTCCCGCCGGGTGCCTTCGCCCGGGACGAGACCGGCGAGGAAGTCGATGGCGGCCGTGGTGCCCGCGAGCAGCTCGTACGGGAGGGTGCCCAGCTCGAAGCGCTCGGGCACGGCGTTCGTGGACGGGGCGAGCTTGTCCGGGTGCAGCGTCTCCAGCAGTTCCGGTGCGGCGGCGAGGAAACCCAGGTGCGGGCCGAGGAACTTGTACGGTGAGCAACCGTAGAAGTCCGCCCCGAGCGCGGCGACGTCCACCGGGGCGTGCGGGGTGAGGTGCACACCGTCCACATAGCACAGTGCGCCTGCTTCGTGTGCCTTCGCCGCGATGGCGGGCACATCGGGCCGGGTGCCCAGGAGGTTGGACGCCGCGGTGAGGGCGACCAGCTTCGTGCGCTCGGTGACGGGAACGGCGTCGGCGGGCAGTTCGCCGGTGGCCGGGTCGAAGTCGGCCCACTGCACGGTGATCCCGCGTGCCTCGGCGGCCTGGAGCCACGGCCGGATGTTGGCGTCGTGGTCGAGGCGCGTGACGACGACTTCGTCGCCGGGCTGCCAGGTTTTCGCCAGTGTGCGGGAGAAGTCGTACGTCAGCTGCGTCATGCTGCGGCCGAAGACGATGCCTTCGGGCACGCCGCCGACGAGGTCCGCCGCGGCCTGCCGCGCGGTGAGCACGACCTCCTCGGCCCGCCGTTCGGCGGCGGTGACGGTGCCCCGGTTGGCGATCGCGGACGTCAGGGTCGCGGCGACCGCCTGCCCGACCACGTCCGGGACCTGCGAGCCACCCGGCCCGTCGAAGTGCGCGGCGCCCTCGTCGAGCGCGGGGAAGTGCTTGCGAACGGCGTCCACGTCATAGGTCACGCCTGACAGCATGCCTCACGCGGGCGCGAACGTCCGGCGGTAGTCGTGCGGGGAGACGCCGACGACGCGGTGGAAGTGGTGGCGCAGCAGGGCCGCCGTGCCGAACCCGCACTCGCGGGCGATCTCCTCGATGCCCAGCCGGGTCTCCTCCAGCAGCGTGCGGGCGTGCAGGACCCGCTGCATCGACAGCCACTTGTGCGGGGTCGTCCCGGTCTCCGCGGCGAACCGGCGCGCGAAGGTGCGCTCGGACATCTGCGCGCGCTTCGCCAGCGTCGCGACGGAGTGGTCCTCGGCGAGGTTTTCCAGCATCCACGTGAGCACGGGCTGGAGGCTGTCGGCGGTGCACTCGGGCACGGGCAGCGCGACGAACTGCCGCTGCCCGCCGTCCCGCTGGGGCGGCACGACCATCCGGCGCGCGATCGTGGTCGCGATCGCGGAACCCAGTTCGCGGCGGACGAGGTGCAGGCACGCGTCGATCCCGGCGGCCGTGCCCGCGCTGGTGATGATGTCGCCCTCGTCGACGAACAAGACGTCCGGATCGACCTTCGCCTCGGGGAAGCGGGCCTGGAACGCCTCGACGTGGTGCCAGTGCGTGGTGCAGTGGCGGCCGTCGAGCAGCCCGGCCTCGCCGAGCAGGAAGGCGCCGCTGCAGACGGACAGCAGCATGGCGCCGCGGTCGGCGGCGGCGCGCACCGCCTCGATCACGGCGGGCGGGTACTCCTCGTCGGTGCTCACCGCGGGCACGGCGACGAGGTCCGCGCCGATCAGCCCGTCGAGGCCGTGTGCCGGGGTCATGGAGACGCCGGGCACGCTCGTGGCCAGCGGTTGCCCGGGGCGTTCGCCGCACGGGCGGAAGTCGAACTTCGGCACCCCGTCGTCGCTGCGGTCGATGCCGAACACCTCGCACAGCACGCCGAACTCGAACGGGGCGACCCCCTCGATCATCACCACCGCGACGGTTTTGAGCATGGCAGGATTTTAGCGTAGTTCGTCAGATCTGCCACTGTTGGCAGGAAGTAGCTGGGCGAACAATTCTTGTCATGACGAACCTGATCCTCTTCCTCGCGATCCTGGCCCTCCTCGCCTACGCCATCGAGCGCAACCACCGCCGCCAGCGCCCGGCCCGCGTGAACGGCAGTTCCCCGCACGAAGACCGCGACCTGACACGAATAACGGAGGACCTGCGCGGACTGCCCCCGTCGGAGGAGCGCCGAGTGCGGGTCCCGGAGCCGCGGGGCGTCGAACTCTCCCGCATCTCACGCCACGCCGCCTAGACTCGAGGTCTCCACCGGCGGAGGGAGGCGAGCGTGGCCGAGCTGGGCCTGGCCGACACCAACGGCATCCTCCGCCTGCCGTCGGTGCGGCCCGCGCGGTCCAGCGCCGGGCTCGGCTGGCCCGGGCTCTACGTCTCCACCCAGTCGGAAAGCCCTTACCGCGCCCGCTTCGACGCCGCGGGCACGCACCTGGTCATCCTGCACCTCGGCGGGCCGGTCACCGTCCGCCGCGGCCGGACGCAGGAACGGCGCGTGCCCGCCGGCGGCCTGTTCATGCACCCCGCGGGCCGGGAGCTGACCGTCGAACTCGGCGGGCCGCTCGACACCGTGCACGCCTACCTGCCCGCGGACGCCCTTCCCGCGGAACTCAACGAGGAACTCGGCGTCGCCGACCCGCTCGTCGAGCAGCTCATGCTCGCGCTCGACGGCCTGGTCCGGCAGTGGGAACCCGCGGCCAGGACCTACGTCGACCACCTGTCCGGCCTGTTCGCCGCTCACCTGGCCCACCGCTACACCCGAGCCCGCGTCCGCGCCGACAACGGTGCGCTGTCGGAAAAGCAGCTCGCCGCCGCGAAGGAACTCATGCTCGCCCGGCTCGCCGAGCCGATCCCGCTCGCCGACCTGGCGGATGCCGCGTCGCTCAGCGTCAGCCAGTTCACCCGCCGCTTCAAGGCCGCGACCGGCGAGACCCCGCACCGCTACCTCATGCGCCTGCGCGTCGAACACGCCTGCCGGATGCTGCGCGCCGACACGCTGAGCATCCCCGAAATCGCCGTGCGGTGCGGTTTTTCGCACCAGGAGCACCTGACGCGCGTGATGCGCGCCCGCCTCGACACCACCCCCGCCGCCTACCGGAAGGGAAGTTGACCTTGGCGACCCCCGGCCGTTCACGGATGTTCACGCACCGGACGGAACCGGCGGCTGGGATCGGCGGGTGATCAGATCCCTGCTCGCGGTCGCACTGGCCGGTGCGCTCCTGCCCGCCCTCCCGGCGGACGCCGCGCCCGCCAAGGTCGCCGACCCGGTCCGCTACGTCGATCCGCTCATCGGTTCCGCCAACGGCGGCAACACCTACCCCGGCGCGGTGCGCCCCTTCGGCATGATCTCGTGGAGTCCCACCAACACCGCGGGGGACCAGACCAACGCCGCCGGTGCGAACGGCTACTCCTACGCCACGCCCCGCACGCGCGGGTTCGCGCTGACGCACGTGAACGGCGCGGGCTGCCACCCCGGCGCGGCCGGTGACGTGCCGATCCTGCCGTTCGCCGGTGCCGTCACGTCCTCGCCGACGGCGGACACCACGGACGCGGTGTACGCGAGCAACTTCAGCCACGACAACGAAAACGCGCAGCCGGGCCGCTACACGGTCACGCTCGAATCCGGGGTGAAGGCCGACCTGTCCGTCACCACGCGTGCGGGTGTCGGGGAGTTCACCTTCCCGGCCGGCTCGCCCGCGAACCTGTTGTTCCGCGTGTCCAACTCGCTCAACGGCAGCGAGGACGCGGAGATCAAGATCGACCCGGCGACGCGGACCGTCACCGGTTCCGTCCTGACGGGCGCTTTCTGCGGCCGCCGCGCCAACGGTGGCGAGAACAACCGCAAGACCTACTACCGGCTGTACTTCGTGGCCTCGTTCGACCGCGCGTTCGCCGGCAACGGCACGTGGGTGAACGACCAGCTCCAGCCCGGTTCGACCACCGCGCACGGCGGCGAGGGCTACCTGACCGGGGCCAACCGCGCCGGGAAGGGGTCCGGCGGGTACGTCACGTTCGCCGATCCCAGCGTGCGGATGAAGGTCGGCATCTCGTACACGAGCCTCGACGCGGCGCGGCACAACCTGGCCGCGGAGGTGAAGCCGAAGGACACGGTGGCTTCCGTCGCGGCGGACGCGCGGCAGGAGTGGAACGAGCAGCTGCGCTCCATCGAGGTCGCGGGCGGTTCTCCCGACCAGCTCACCACCTTCTACACCGCGCTGTACCACTCGTTCCTGGAACCGAACATCGCCAGTGACGTCGAGGGCACGTACCTCGGCAGCGACCAGAAGGTGCACCGGCTCGCGCGCGGCCAGCGCGCGCAGTACGGCAACTTCTCCGGCTGGGACCAGTACCGCGCGCACACGCAGCTGCTCGCGTTGCTGGAACCCGGCATCGCCGGGGATTTCGCGCAGTCGCTGTACAACCTGGCGCAGCAGAACGGCGGCGTGTGGGACCGGTGGGTGCACGTCAACGGCCCGACGCACGTGATGACCGGTGACCCGTCGGCGCCCACGGTGGCCGGCTTCTACGCGATGGGCGTGCGCAACTTCGACGTCCGTGGCGCGTTCGAGTCGTTGTACCGCCAGGCGACCGTGCCGAACCCCGCCGGGCTGTCGGACAAGGGCTGCCCCGGCCAGTGCGAGGGTCAGCGCCCGAACCTCGCCGAGTACCTGAAGCTCGGCTACGCGCCCCAGGACGTGTGCCACTGCTGGGGTGGTGCGGCCGAGACGCTGGAGGACTCCGCCGCCGACTTCGCGCTCGCGGACTGGGCGCAGCGCCTCGGCGACCGCAAGGTGTACAACGAGATGCTGCCGCGCGCGAGCTGGTGGCGGAACACGTTCAACCCCTCCGCCGGCCCGGAGGGCGGCTACCAGCAGGCCCGCAACTCCGACGGCAGCTGGGTCTGGCCGTTCTCCTCGACCTCCGACCTCGGCTTCGCGCAGGGCACCAGCGCGACGTACACGTGGATGGTGCAGCACGACGTGTCCGGTCTCGCGGCGGCGATGGGCGGCAAGGACGTTGCGGCACAACGCCTCGACGCGTTCTTCCACCGCCCCGACGGTTCGTGGGCCACGGGCGGCGACGGCTTCCGCTACGACCCCACCAACGAGCCCGGCATCCACACGCCGTGGCTGTACAACGCCCTCGGGCAGCCGTGGAAGACGCAGGAAACCGTGCGCGCCATGGCTTCGCTGGTGTACAAGACCGGCCCGGGCGGGCTGCCCGGCAACGACGACCTCGGCACGATGTCCGCGTGGTACGTCTTCGCCGCGCTCGGGATGTACCCGCAGACGCCGAGCCGCGCGGAAATGCTGCTGTCGAGTCCGATGTTCCCGAAGGCGTGGGTCAAGCGGGACGGCGGACCGACGATCACGATCAACGCACCCGGCGCTTCGGCGTCGAACATCTACGTGCAGAACGTGCGGCTCGACGGGCGTGCGCACGCCGAGTCCTGGCTGCCGGAGTCGGTCGTGAACCGGGGCGGCGAGGTGACCTTCACCCTGGGGTCGACGCCCAGCAAGTGGGGCACGCCGCCGGTCGACCGCGTCCTGCCCGCACCGGCCGTGCCGAACCTGCCCGCCGCGTGCACGCCCGCCGGGACGTCGTGCCTGCAGAACCTGCAGTACGACACTGACGGCATCGCGACCGCGGACGCGAAGGCGCAGGGCAACCTCGACGGCAAGGGCTGGAGCTTCCCCGCGGAACAGCTGCCCGCGCCCGGGGTGCAAACGCTTGCGCAGGTGCCGTACCTGGTGCCGCCCACGACGGGCACGAGCGGGAACTTCACCAGCCTGCGCGGCCAGCGCGTCTACCTGACGCCGGGCAAGTACTCCGGGCTCGACGTGCTGACCACGGCGGTCAACGGCGACCAGCAGACCGACGTGACCTTCACCTACAGCGACGGCACCACCTCCACGGCACACCTCGCCGTCACCGACTGGGCAGCGACGTCCGCCCACTTCGGTGAGGAGAGCGTCCTCGGCGCCACGACGCGCTACAACGTCAACGGCACCGAGGACGGCCGCGCCGTGCACATCTGGCACGTGACCCTGCCCGCCGACCCGGCCCGCACCCTGACGTCGTTCACCACGACGGCGGTGCCGAACCTGAAGGTCCTCGCGCTCACCACCCGGAGCTGACGCGCTTTTCGTGCAGGAGGACGCGGGAAACGTGCAGGCGTTCCCGCGTCCGCCCGCCCGATACTGCCCTTGGACCACAAGGGAGTGAGGGCGATGCGGAACTTCGGGTACTCGGCCCGGCCCGGCCGGGTGGTGTTCGGGCAGGCGAGCCAGGTCCGGGACGAGGTGGAGCGGCTGGGCGGGCGGCGTGTGCTGCTGTTGTCCAGCCGCTCGGCCGACGCCGGGGCGGTCCGGTCGGCGCTGGGCCCGCTGCTGGCGGCCGAGTTCGACGGGGCCGTGATGCACACGCCCGTCGAGGTGACCGAGCGGGCGCTGCAGGTGCTGAAGGAACACGGCGCGGACTGCCTCGTCGCGGTCGGCGGCGGCTCGGTCACCGGGCTGTCGAAGGCGCTCGCCGTGCGCACGGACCTGCCGCAGGTGATCCTGCCGACGACCTACGCGGGCTCGGAGGTCACGCCGGTGCTCGGCGAGACCGAGCACGGTCGCAAGACGACGCGTTCCTCCGACGCGATCCTGCCCGAGACGGTGCTTTACGACGTCGAGCTGACCCGGTCGCTGCCCGTGCCGGTTTCGGTCACCAGCGCCGTCAACGCCATGGCCCACGCGGTCGAAGCGCTGTACTCGCCCGAGTCGAACCCCGTCGTGGACGGCATGGCGCTGGAGGCGATCCGCAAGATCGCGCGGTTCCTGCCCCGGCTGGCCGACGACCCCTCCGCGCTCGACGTCCGCGCCGAGCTGCTGGAAGCCGCGTGGCTGGGTGGGATGTGCCTGGCCGGGGTCGGCATGGGGCTGCACCACAAGCTGTGCCACACCCTCGGCGGCTCCTTCGACCTGCCCCATGCCGAGACGCACACTGTCATGCTGCCGCACGCGATGGCCTACAACGCGCCCGCTGCTGGGCAGGCGATGGCCAGGATCGCGGACGCCCTCGGCGCTGCCGACGCGCCCAGCGGGGTGTTCGACCTCGTGGTCCGGGTGGACGGTCCGACTTCGCTGCGCTCGCTGGGAATGGCGGAATCCGATCTCGCTCGTGCTGCCGAGCTGGCCACCGCCTCGCCGTATCCGAACCCGCGGGAGCTGACCCGTGACGGCATCGAGGAGCTGCTTCACGGGGCGTGGCGCGGCGAGCGTCCTGGCGGCGGGCGCACCGTGCCGGATCTCGGCTGGCTGACCGACCAGGTGGTCGCGAGCTTCGACCGGGCGCCGGACGCGCGGGTGCGGCAGCTGCTCACCGACCTCGTCCGGCACCTCCACTCCTACGTCACGCGCAACGACGTCACCCAGCCCGAATGGCAGTACGCCATCGAGTTCCTGACTCGCGCCGGGCACATCACCACGGACACGCGGCAGGAGTTCGTGCTGCTGTCGGACGTGCTGGGCGTCTCCAGCGCGGTCGACGTGCTGACGAACTCGCGTACGCCGGACACCACCGCCTCCGCGGTCCTCGGCCCGTTCTACGTCGAGGGGCCGCCCGCCGCCGAGCACGGCAGCGACATCGCGCAGGGCCTGCCCGGCACACCGCTGTGGGTCGACGTGTCCGTGACCGACACGCACGGCGAACCGGTCCCGGACGCGACGGTCGACGTGTGGCAGTCCAATGAGGACGGTTTCTACGACGTCCAGCTGCCCGACCTCGACGGCCCGGTCCTGCGCGCGAGGTTCACCACCGACGCCGGCGGCAGGCTGCGGTTCTGGTCGATCCTGCCCAGCGAGTACCCGATCCCCGACGACGGCCCGGTGGGGCAGATGCTGGCGGCGACGGGACGGCACCCGTGGCGGGCGCCGCACCTGCACTTCATGATCTTCAAGCCCGGGTACACGCAGCTCATCACGCAGCTGTTCGTGCGTGGCGGCCCGTACCTCGACACCGAGGGCGGTCGAGGTGACACGGTCTTCGGCGTCAAGGAGGATCTCGTCGTCGACTTCGCCCCGCAGCACGGCCCGACGCCCGACGGCCGCCCGCTCGACGGCGAGTGGCGCAGGCTCGACTTCACGTTCAAGATCGCCCGGGAGATCCCATGACCTACGACACCGACGTCCTGGTCGTCGGCAGCGGCCCCGCCGGCGGGTCCGCCGCGCTGCTGCTCGCCACCTACGGCGTGCGGACGCTGCTCGTGAGCAAGTACGGCTGGGTGGCCAACACGCCCCGCGCGCACATCACGAACCAGCGGACGCTGGAGGTGCTGCGTGACCTCGGCGTGGAACAGGAGGCGCTCGCGGCCGGTACCCCGCAGGAGCTGATGGGCGACACGGTGCTGTGCACGGCGCTCGCGGGGGAGGAGATCGGCCGGATCCGCACGTGGGGTACCGGCCCGGCGTCACTGAGCGAGTACGCGACGGCCAGTCCGTGCGGCATGATCGACCTGCCGCAGACGTACCTGGAACCGATCCTGGTCAGCAACGCCGCGGCGCGGGGCGCGAAGGTCCGGTTCGACACGGAGTTCCTGTCCCTGGAACAGGACTCGGAAGGCGTCACGGCACGGCTGTTCGACCGCGTCCGCGGCGACGAGTACACGGTGCGCGCCCGCTACCTGATCGGTGCCGACGGTGGCCGGAGCCTGGTCGCGGAGCAGGCAGGCCTGCCGTTCGCGGGACAGAGCGGCAAGGCGGGCAGCATGAACATCGTGTTCAAGGCCGACCTGTCGCAGTACGTGGCGCACCGGCCGAGCGTCCTGTACTGGGTGATGCGGCCCGGTGCGCACCTGGGCGGCATCGGCATGGGGCTGGTGCGGATGGTGCGGCCCTGGCACGAATGGCTGCTGACGTGGGGCTACGACATCTCGCAGCCGCCACCGGAGGTCGACGATGCGGAGGCGACAAGGATCGTGCACGACCTGATCGGCGACCCGTCGATCCCGGTGGAGATCACGTCGACCTCGCTGTGGACGGTCAACCACAGCTACGCCACGGAGTATTCGGCCGGCCGGGTCTTCTGCGCGGGCGACGCCGTGCACCGGCACCCGCCGTCGAACGGCCTCGGTTCGAACACGTCCGTCCAGGACGCCTACAACCTGGCGTGGAAGCTCGCGATGGTGCTGCGCGGGGAAGCGGGGCCCGGCCTGCTCGACACGTACAGCGCGGAGCGGGCGCCGGTGGGCAAGCAGGTCGTCGACCGCGCGAACCTCAGCCGCGACCAGTTCGGCCCGATCTTCGAGGCGCTCGGCATCGCGGGCGGCACTGACGACGAGGGGATCGTCGCGGGTCTGGCGGCGTGCCGGGCACCGGAGGGCGTCAAGCGGCGGCAGGCGCTCGACGAGGCGATCCAGCTGAAGAACTACGAGTTCAACGCGCACGGCGTCGAGCTGAACCAGCGTTACGCGTCGGCCGCGGTCCTCGACGACGGTGGTCCGGCCGAGGAGTGGGCGCGCGATCCGGAGCTGTACCACCAGCCCAGCACGCGTCCCGGCGCGAAGCTGCCCCATGCGTGGCTGGTGAACGAGCGTGCCGAGCGAGTGTCCACTCTGGACCTTGTGGGTGGCGGCCGGTTCACGCTCGTCACGGGTCTCGCGGGCGGGGCGTGGGAACCGGCGGCCCGTGACGCGGGGGTGGGGTTCGTCCGCATAGGTGCGGCGGAGGCCCGCGACGCGTACGGCGAGTGGGGTCGCGTGTCCGGCATGGCGGAGGAGGAGTGCCTCCTCGTCCGGCCGGACGGGTACATCGCGTGGCGCGGCCCGAAATTGGCGGACGGGCACACGGAGGAGTTGCGGAGAGCGCTTTCCCTTGTGCTGCAGCGGTAACAAAGCGGTTCGCGCGTAACACGCAGTTGTTCCGGATGAAACCGTTCGGCAATAGCTCCTGGCTGTACTGGTCGTCATCAGCGACGGTACTCGCAAGGAGGACGTTCGGTGTCTCATCCACTACATGGCCGTCATCACTCCGTGGTCGTGATCGGCGGTGGGCAGGCGGGGCTGGCGATGAGCCACTGCCTGCGTGGCCGGGGGATCGATCACGTGGTCCTCGAGCGGGACGAGATCGGCCACGAGTGGCGGGACCGGCGCTGGGACACGTTCTGCCTCGTGACGCCGAACTGGCAGTGTCAGCTGCCGGGCTTTCCTTACCGCGGACCGGATCCCGACGGTTTCATGGGGCGCGCCGAGATCGTCTCGTACATCCAGGAGTACGCGAAGGCGTTCGAGCTGCCGGTGATCGAGGGTGTGGAGGCGACGCGCCTGCGGTTGACGCCGCACGGTTTCCTGGTCCGCACGTCGCAGGGGGACGTGACAGCGGAGCAGGTCGTGCTCGCGACGGGGCCGTACCAGGTGCCGCTGATCCCGAGGATGGCCGAGCGGCTGCCGGAGTCGTTGGTGCAGCTGCATTCCTCGCAGTACCGGAATCCGGACGGGTTGCCCCCCGGCGAGGTTCTGGTGGTCGGCACGGGCCAGTCGGGCTGCCAGATCGCGGAGGATTTGCACCTGGCCGGGCGCCGCGTGCACCTGGCGGTGGGCGGCGCGCCGCGGGTGGCGCGCCGGTACCGCGGCCGGGACGTGGTGGCGTGGCTGGACGAGATGGGCTATTACCGAAGGGGAATAGACGAATTCGCCGACGCGGATGCGGTCCGTTTCCGGGCCAACCACTACGTCACAGGCCGCGACGGTGGTCATGACATCGATTTGCGCGCCTTCGCCCGCGAGGGGATGCGCTTGTACGGGCGGCTTCGCGGTTTCTCGTCGGGCGCTTTCACTTTCGACCAGGACCTGCGTAAGAACCTGGACGCCGCGGATGCGGTTTCGGAAGGGATCAAGGACTCGATCGACGCGTACATCTCGTCGCACGGCATAGATGCCCCGTCGGAGGCCCGCTACGTCCCGGTGTGGCAGCCGTCTGTCGAGCCTGCGGAGCTGGCCCTGTCGGGGATCACGTCGGTGGTCTGGTGCACAGGCTTTGGCCGGGACCACCGCTGGATAGACGTCCCCATCTTCGACGGCAGAGGCTACCCCACGCACGACAGAGGCGTGACGAGTTGTGAAGGCTTGTATTTCTTAGGTCTACCGTGGCAGTACACATGGGGCTCGGGCCGCTTCTGCGGAGTCGCCGCGGACGCGGAGTTCCTGGCGGGACGGATCGAACTGCTCCACCGAGGCGGCCGGAGCTCGGAGGTCCGCTGGCTAGCGGGATCCCCACCCGGAACCTACGAAAGCGACGACTGGGTCGCCCCACGGACAGTCGCATGAGCGGCTCCTGCGGCCCGGTTGGGTCGGTTCGGGCCGCGCGGGACGCCCCCGGGGCTTGGCTGGGCCGGTGCGGCTCGGGTGGTCGGCTGCGGTGGGCCGCACGGCACGCCCCGGCGTTCGGCTGGGTTGGCGCGGCTCGGTTTGGTTGGGTGCCGTGGTGGACCACGCGGCGCGCCCCCCGGGCGTTCGACTGGGTCGGCGCCGCGGTGGGCCGCGCGGCGGCCCCGATGCTCGGCGAGGCTGGCGCTGCTCGGTTCGGTTGGGTGCCGCTCGGCCCGGCCAGGTCACGTGGGCTGGCCCGGCTGTCCCGGCGCATCCTCTTGCACGGCTACCCGCCTGGCTCCGCAGGTGAACGCCCGGCAGGGAAGACACGCACGCCGCCACCAACCTGACAGGCACCGACACCCTCGCCCAATCCCTACTCGCCCCAGCCCCGGCCCCAGCCCGATCTCCGGCCCCGGCCCAGCCCCGGCCTCGGCCCCGGCCCCGGCCCCAGCGAACTCCGCCGTCTCCGCCGGATCGCCGTCTCGTCCTGACTCCTCCGGCAGCGCTACCTCGACCGTGTCACTTCGCCGACCCGCCGCCACGTGAATCCGGGCCGTCCCCGCCGCGCCCCGCCACCCACCAACCCGAAATACGCCACACCCCGACCGAACTTCACATCCCGGCTCCCGACCCTAGGAAATCGATCATGGTATTCGACGCGCATCGCCACCTCGGCGTGCTGCCGGCGTACCCGTTCTACGGCGGCCCCGCCGTCAACCCCGACACGAAAGCCCGGGCGACGATCGCCGAACTGATCGCCGACCTCGACGCCGAAGGCACCGAACGCGCGCTCGTCATCCCCAACTACGGCGTGCCGAGTCCCGGAGTTTCGTTCGCCTTCAACGAGTTGTGCGTCGAAGCGGCCCAGACCGACGACCGGATCCGTGCCGCGCTGTGGGTTTCACCGCTGCCGAGCGACGCGGAGCGCACGGAGGCCGCGCTCGCACTGGCGGCGGAGCAGGGTGTGAAGGCTCTCAAACTCAGCTTCCTGCTCGGCGGCCGCGCGAGCGACCCGAGCTGCCGACCGATGCTCGACCGGATCTTCGCCGTCGCCAGCGAACGTGACCTGGTGGTGCACGTGCACACCTCGCCGGGTGCTGCGTCCGACATCGACGAGGTCGGCAACCTCGTCGACTGGTATGGGGATCACGTCGCCGTTCACCTGGTGCATTTCGGCGGCGGTATGAGCGGTCACATCAAGCTCGCCGGTTCCCGGTTCTTCGACTGGATCGAAGCGGGAAAGCGGGTCTACACGGACTTGTCGTGGGCCATCGGGTTCGCGCCCCGATGGCTGGCGGAAGAGGTTTCCCGGCGCGGCATCGGTCACGACCGGATCCTCTTCGCGAGCGACGAGCCCTGGGGCGACCGGGAAGGGGAGTACGCCCGCATGCGGGCGGCCACCGGTGACGGTGAGCTCTCCGGACTGGTGTTCCGGGAGAACTTCGAAAAACTCTACGGCTGATCACGAAGAAATCGAAGGAACAAAAGGAGCTGGTATGCCCGAGCTGACCGACCTGGAGCAGAAGAGCCTCGAAGAGGTTCCGCACCCCTCACTCCCCGAAGGATCCAGCCTGTACGGCGGGACGAAGGTTTTTCCCGACTACAAGGCGGAAAACGGCGAGAGCTACTTCACCCTCGTGCACGGTATCGCCCACGAGTCGTCGGTGAGCTTCGTGGCGATCCTGCAGGCGACCCGAGCGCTGCGCAAGGGATTCGAGACCGCGATCTACTTCTACGGCCCGGGATCGCTGAACTGCCTGGCAACGCGCGGCTTCCCGACGACCGGCAACGCGGCCTTCCCCGGTGAGATGAACATCAACGATCAGCTCAAGACGTTCATCGCCGAAGGCGGCAAGGTGTACTGCTGCCGGTTCGGGCTGTCGCTGCACGGCGCCCGCGAGGAGGACCTGATCGAGGGCGTCATCCCCACGCATCCGCTGGACGTGCAGGACGCCTTGATCCATTACGCCCGCAAGGGCGCCGTCATCAACTCGACCTACATGTTCTAGGAGGCCGCAGTGCGCGTTGGCACCGAAGGCGAACCGGCCATGCCGCCATCCCCAGTCGTCGACGAAGACGCTCCACACCCAGGCCCGGACCTGGACCCCGTCCGGGTGAGGGTGGACCTCGCGGTGCGGGGCGTCCGCTGGGACGCGCCCGTGCAGCGCAGCAAGGGCGCGGGCCCGAGCGACGACGGTCACCTGCTCGTCGACGGTGCCAACGCTGCGCTGCCCCTCAACCCCGCGAGCCCGTACACCCTCCGCAGCGGACGGGTCTACGAAGGCCGCATCGATCTCGGGTTGTCCGTGGAACCGGTGGCCCGCCCGAAGTTCTACGACCTGACCACGGCCGAGGGCGTGCCCTACCGCAAGATCGCGCTGCTGCACGGACGCGACGTCCTCGCGACCACGGTCGTGCAGACCTGCATCCGTTATGTCGAGGACCAGCGTTGCCGGTTCTGCACGATCGAGGAGTCGTTGCACGCGGGCTCGACCATCGCCGCGAAAACTCCCGCGCAGCTGGCCGAGGTCGCGGAGGCGGCCGTCCGGCTCGACGGCGTCCGGCAGATGGTCATGACCACCGGCACCACCGCGGGACCCGACCGCGGTGCCCGGCATCTCGTTCGCTGTGTGCGGGCGGTGCTCGCCGCGGTGCCCGGTCTGCCGATCCAGGTGCAGATCGAACCGCCGGGAGACCTCGCAGTACTCACCGAGCTGCGAGAAGCCGGTGCGACCTCTATCGGCATCCACGTGGAGTCCTTGGACGACGACGTACGCCGGCGCTGGATGCCAGGCAAGTCCACGGTCCCTATGAGCGAGTACGAAGCGGCCTGGGACGAGGCCGTGCGCGTGTTCGGTCGGAATCGAGTGTCGACGTACCTCCTTGTCGGTTTGGGTGAGAACCCGGACGAACTCGTCGCCGGGGCGGCAGGGTTGATCGAGCGTGGCGTCTATCCGTTCGTCGTGCCCATGCGTCCGATGGCGGGCACCCTCGCCCGCCGGGACGGTGCCAAGGCGCCGTCACCTGCCCTGGTCCGTGACGTCACCGAGCGCGTCGCGGCCCTGCTCCGGGCAGCCGGCATGAAGGGCGCGGACCAGGAAGCCGGCTGTGCCGCCTGCGGCGCGTGCGGTGCCTTGAGCGCGGCAGGAGGCTGACATGCGCGACGTTCTGGCCATCCTCGGCGATCCCGTCAGCCTCGAACGCCAGCCCGCCTTCCACATCGAGCAGGCGGCCGACGCGGTGACCATTGCGGCGTACCACGCCCTGCGCCGTCAGGTGTTCGTCGAGGAACAGGGCCTGTTCGAGGACCACGACCTCGACGAGCACGACGAGGACCCACGCACGGTCGTCCTCGTCGCCCGTGACCGGGAGGGCGCCGTCATCGGCGGCGTCCGGCTCGGCCCCGCGCAGCTTGACGGCCCGGATCTCGGCTGGTGGTACGGCGGCCGCCTGGTCGTCGCACCGGCCAGCCGCGGCAGCGTCGGCCCTGCCCTCGTCCGTGCCGCCTGTGCCCGTGCCGAGGACGCCGGGGTGTTGCGCTTCGAAGCGACCGTGCAGCTTCGCAACGAACCGCTGTTCACCCGGCTCGGCTGGCGTGCCGTTCGACGCGTCACGGTCGCCGGCGCACCGCACGTCCTCATGCGGTGGCCCGTCGGCCGCATCCAGGCCCTGGCCGACGCCACCAAGCGTGACCTCGGCCCGCTGCTCACCGGACTCACCGGCGTCCCCGGCTTCGTCGGTGATGACGGGGTCCCCGTGCCCGGCAGCGACCTCGTCGCCGCGTGCGATGCGATCGTCCCGTCGATGGTCGAACGCGATCCGGAGTGGGCCGGATGGTGCTCGGTGCTGGTCAACGTCAACGACCTCGCGGCCATGGGCGCGGAACCCGTCGGCTTGCTCGACGCGCTCGGTGCCCGTGACAGGTCCTTCGCAAGCCGGGTGCTCACCGGGCTGCGCCGGGCCAGCGACGCCTACGGAGTTCCCGTGCTCGGAGGCCACACCCAGTTCGGGGTCCCCGCGGCCCTGTCCGTCACCGCCCTGGGCCGCACGGCTCATCCGGTGCCCGGGGGAGGCGGCCGGCCCGGGCACGAGGTCCGTCTCACCGCCGACCTGGACGGCCGGTGGCGCCCGGGATACGCCGGACGACAGTGGGACTCGACCAGCTTCCGCCGCACGGCGGAGCTGCGCGCGATGCTCGGCGCGGTTAGCCGGGCCCGTCCAGCGTCGGCGAAGGACGTGTCGATGGCGGGCGTTGCCGGGACGCTCGGCATGCTCGCCGAAGCCAGCGGCTGCGGTGCCGAGCTCGACCTGGCACGGATACCGAGGCCGAACGGGACGAGTATGGGCGATTGGCTCACCTGCTTTCCGGGGTTCGCGATGCTGACGGCGGACGAACCGGGCGTCGGCGCGCTCGACGCCGGCCCCGCCGTGTCCGTCCCGTGTGGACGGTTACTCCCTGGCCGGGGCGTGGCGCTGTGCTGGCCGGACGGGGAACGTACGGAAGTGCTCACCGGGGGCGTGACTGGATTGGGAAGGGCATGACGACCTTGCGCATGGCCGCTGTGGCGGCTCCTTTCGATCGGGACTTGGACGAGGACTTCGCACGGATCCGCCATCTCGTCGGGAAGGCTCGCGCCGAGGGCGTCGGCCTGCTCGCCCTGCCCGAGGCTTGCCTGGGTGGCTACCTGGCGAACCTCGACGGCGGTGCCGAGGGACCACCACCCCTGCGTGTCGACGGCCCCGAGATCGAACGCCTCCGCAAGCTGGCCGGTGACATGGTGGTGGTGGCCGGATACTGCGAGGACTCGGGTGACCGCCTCTACAACAGCGCCGTGTGCGTGCACGGAGACGGTGTGCTCGGCAACCACCGCAAGGTGCACCAGCCACTGTCGGAGGACGCCAGCTATGGCGCGGGCCAGTCGTTCGCCGCCTTCGACACACCGGTCGGCCGCCTCGGCACCATGATCTGTTACGACAAGGCGTTTCCCGAGTCCGCGCGCGCCCTCGCGCTCGACGGCGCCGAGATCGGGGTGTGCATCTCGGCTTGGCCGGGCAGCCGTACGAATCCTGCCGCGGATCTCGCGCAGGACCGGTGGAAACGCCGGTTCGACCTGTTCGACCGGGCCAGGGCGCTCGAAAACCAGATCGTGTGGCTTTCGGCGAACCAGTCCGGCACCTTCGGCTCGCTCAGGTTCGTGGCCAGTGCGAAGGTGGTCGACCCTGGTGGCGAAATTCTGTCCGACACGGGCGTCGCCGAGGGCATGGCCGTGACCGAACTGGACGTCAAGGAGGCACTGGAGACCGCCCGGCGTTCGATGGGCCACCTACGGGACCGCAGGCCAGAGGCCTATCCCGGGCTGGGCGTCGAGGAAGAATTCGCCGGGACGAGATACTAGGGCTCATGGGCCTCATCCGGATCGGTGCGGTGGCCGCGCATTTCGGCCGCGACCTGGACTTCGACCTGCAGCGCATCGCGACGCTGATCGAGCACGCCCGCGGTTCCGGCGTCTCGTTGCTGGTCCTGCCGGACGCGGCGCTGGGTGGGTACCTCGCCGATCTGCGGCATCCCGACCCGGAGGCTCTGCCGCCGGCGCTCGAAATCGAGGGACCGGAGATCGCGAAAGTTGCCGCGCTGGCCGCTGAAATGGTGGTGTGCCTCGGGTTCTGCGAGGCGGAGGGCGAGTTGAGGTACAACTCCGCGGTCTGCGTCACCGGCGACGGAGTACTGGGCCGGCACCGGAAGGTGCACCAGCCGGCGGGCGAATCGGCCGCGTACGCGCCGGGCGAGAGCTTCGCCGCGTTCGACACCCCGATCGGCCGTCTGGGGATGCTCATCGACTACGACAAGACGTTCCCGGAGTCGGCCCGCACGTTGGCCATCGACGGTGCCGAAGTACTCGCCTGCCTGTCGGCCTGGCCGACCAGCATCACCAACCGCGCGCCGCGCATGGCGCAGGACCGGCAGTCCCGGCTGTTCGACCTGTACGACCAGGCGAGGGCTGCCGAGAACCAGGTGGTGCTGGCCTCTTCGAACCAGACCGGCGCCATGGGCGGGATGCGGTTCCTCGGCCAGGCGAAGGTGGTCGGGCCCGGCGGTGACATCCTCGCGCGGACCTGGGCGAAGGCGGGGATCGCGGTGGCCGAACTCGACGTCCAGGCCGAGATCGCCACGGCCCGCCGCGTTCTCAAGCACCTGGACGAGCGCAAGCCAGAGGTTTACGTGGGAGCCCGGCGGAGTTGACCGCCGGCGTTTCCGGAACGAGGGAACGGCATGAGGATTGCCCTGCTGAGCTACTCGACGAAACCGCGCGGGGGAGTGGTGCACACGCTCGCGCTCGCCGAGGCACTCGCGGCGGAGGGGCAGGACGTCACGGTCTGGACGCTGGGCCGCGGTGGGGACAGCGGCTTCTTCCGACCTGTCGACCCAGCGGTGACAGTGCGCGTCGTGCCGTTTCCGGACGTGGACGGTGAGGGAGTGGGCCCTCGCATCCTTCGCTCGATCGACGCGCTTCGCGACGCCTTCGACCCCGCGGGCTATGACATCGTGCACGCCCAGGACTGCATCAGCGCGAACGCGGTGGACCGGTGTGTTCGCACGGTGCACCACATCGACCACTTCACGACACCGGAGCTGGCCGCCTGCCATGAACGGGCGATCGTTCGTCCCTACGCTCACGTGTGCGTGTCGGCGGCCGTGGCCGATGAACTGGCCACCGGCTGGGGTATCAAGGCCACGGTGATCCCCAACGGTGTGGAAGCAGGACGATTCGCTGCCGCCGCCTCTCCCGAGTCGGCCCCCGCTCGGCAGCGGTGGCGGGAGCGCCTGGGCCGGTATGTGCTCTCGGTGGGCGGTATCGAGCCCCGAAAGGGCTCGCTCGAGCTGCTGGAAGCCTTTGCCCGCCTTGCCGAGCCGGACGTGCGGTTGGTGATCGCGGGCGGCGAGACGCTGTTCGACTACCGCGACTACCGCACGCGGTGGGAGCAGCGCGCGGCGGAGCTGGGCGTGTCGCCGGTCGTACTGGGACCTGTGGCTCATGACGAGCTTCCTTTCCTGGTGGCAGCTGCGGGAGTGTTCGCCTTCCCGTCGATCAAGGAGGGTTTCGGCCTGGCGGCGATGGAAGCCGTCGCGGCCGGAGTCCCCCTGGTGACGAGCGATCTTCCGGTGATGCGTGAGGTTTTTGGTGGTGTGGCGGGCTTCGGGTCCGATGCGGCGGGTTTGGCGCGTGAGCTGGCGCGGGCACTCGCAGAACCGGACCCAGCGCGGAAGGCGGCGGGTGAAGCCCTGGCCGCCCGCTACACGTGGAGTGCGGCGGCGCGGTCGCATATCAAGCTGTACCACTCGCTGATGTTCTGAGCGCAACCTCTTTCAACCTATCTGGTGAACGTTTCCGGAAACCCCCGTTTTTGTCGGTGGTCGCATCCATAGTGGTGTCAATCGCGAAACGAGGGGGATAATCATGATCGAGTCCATAGTGGACGGTTTGCTGGCGTCGTGCCGGAAGTTGCTTGCCGGCAACGTTTTCCGGCTGCTTCTTCGACGTGCTCCAGCCTTGATCGAACGCCTAGGCGAAACGGCGCTGGAGGTCGTGGAGTCGGGACGCTGCAGCGATTCCTGCAAGCTGAGGGCGGTCCTTGAACGGGAAGCGCGTGGAAATGCTGGCGGGCGGCAGGCACGGTCCCGGCTCGGGCCGTCGGGCTGGACCCTGTGGAGGGCGCGCGTGGAGATGCCGGTACTCGTCGCCGGGCTTCCTGCGTTGCCGGCCGGCGACGGCGGCCGACTGCGAGCCGGCGACAGCGAACAGGCATACGCCTTCGGCCGTGTCCGTTGTGCGTGTGCGGTTCGGCCACGATCCCCGCCGCGCCGGTGCCTCCGAGGACAGCGGGATGGGCACTAGTGGCACAACGAGCGGCCAGTAGTGGGGCCGAGGAGGAGAAGGAAGACGAGGTGAGCGTGGAAGCCCGATGACGGTTCACGTTCTCTGAACGGTGGATACCTAGAATGACCGTTCGGAACCGTGGGACCGGAGGAGACGTGACCGCCGAAGGCGAGTTGATCGCAGGACGGTACCGGCTGGTGTCCCGGATCGGCCGTGGCTCGATGGGTGTGGTGTGGCAGGCGCGGGACGAGCGCCTCGACCGGACCGTCGCTGTGAAGCAGCTGGTGCTTGACGAGACTGTCGATGCGGAGACTGCGGAGCAGGCGGTACGCCGGGCGATTCGGGAAGGCCGGGTCGCGGCGAGGTTGCGGCACCCGCATGCCATCACCGTGCACGACGTGGTCGAACACGACGGAAAACCGTGCCTGGTGCTGGAGTACTTGCCGTCGCGAAGCTTGGCTGCGCTCAGCGCCGAGCGAGGGCCTTTGGAGCCCGCATACGTCGCGAGCATCGGGCGGCAAGTGGCGTCGGCTCTCGCCGCGGCCCACGTCGAGGGGATCGTGCACCGGGACGTCACGCCGGGGAACGTGCTCATCACTCCGGACGGCACGGCGAAGCTGGCCGACTTCGGGATTTCACGCGCTGTCGGCGAAGGCACGGTCACGGGTGGTGGGGTCATAGCCGGGACTCCCGCGTTTCTCGCGCCGGAGGTCGCGGGCGGTGGTGAGGCGGTGTTCGCGTCGGACGTCTTCTCGCTCGGCGCGACCCTGTACTTCGCGGTCGAAGGGGCACCACCGTTCGGGCGCGACGAGAACCCGTACGCGTTGTTGCAGCGAGCGGCACGGGGTGAGGTGGTGCCACCACGGCAGGCGGGGCCGCTGACGGATGTGCTGAGCCGGATGCTGCGGTCTGAGCCGCTCGAGCGGCCGAGGATGGAGGAGGTGGAAGAGGCGCTGAACGCGGTCGCGGAGGGCAGGCCTGCTCCGCCGCCGCGAGATCCGACCTTGCTGTTGCCCGCGCGGCGAAAACCGTCGCGGCGACTGGTCTTCGCAGGAGTAGGTGCCGTGGCGCTGCTCGGGATAGGCGGGGTTGTCGGCAGCTTGCTCAGAGGGGGAGATGATACGACTGCGGCATCGGGACAACCTGTTTCCGCTGTGCCACCACCGGCGCCAGCCAGTACTTCGCCCACGCCCGATTCCGGTTGCGTCGCGGATTACCGGGTCACGAACTCCTGGCCGAACGGGTACCAGGTCGAGGTGACCGTTCGCGCTGACGGTGGTCGCGGGTTGACCGGCTGGGCCGTGCGCTGGCAATTGCCTTCGGGCGAGAGCATCAACAACCTGTGGAACGGGACGCTGGTCCGTGAGGGGGGCGCGGTGACGGTGACGAACGCGAGCTACAACGCGGTCGTTTCGCCGAACGGCACCACCTCCTTCGGGTTCGTCGCGGCGATGTCCGGAAGTGCGCCGGGGCGACCCACGGTTTCGTGCGACGCGTCCTGAGGTAGTTGCGGCATCGGCGGTGGCGGTGGAGTGGCCGTGGCGGTGGAGTGGCCGTGGCCCGGGATTGCCCTGCGGCGGAATGTGATCTCGTGGCGGTATCGGTCGCGCGGCTACGTGCCGGGATGAGCGGGTTGCGGCATGGCGGCTTTCCGGCAAGTTCCCGCGGGGGGCGGGCACGACAGTTGGGTGGGGTGGCCAAGTGAGCGGCCGCAGCCCGGCTGCTGCCGACCACCGCGGGGCGGCCGCAGGAGGACTGGCTGCGACCATCGCAGGGCCGCCAGGGCTCCCTGGCGGTGATCGGTGTGCGGTCCGCAGTGGACCTCGAGCCGCGACCACCGCCGGGCGGCCGTAGGAGGCCTGTCCGCGACCCCCGCGAGGCGGCAGCTACTCCGGAGCGACCCGGAAACCCCTGCCCGCGACCGACCCCCGCGGCGGCAACTCCGGGCGTGGCCAGGAAACCGCTCCCCGGGGTCACTCCGGGGTGAGCTAGAGAAACCGCTCCCCGGGGTCACTCCGGCGTGGCCAGGAAACCGCTCCCCGGGGTCACTCCGGGGTGAGCCAGAGAAACCCCCTCCCCGGATCACTCCGGCGTGAGCCAGAGAAATCCCCTCCCCGGGGTCACTCCGGCGTGACCCGAGAACCCCTCCCCGGGGTCACTCCGGGGTGAGCCAGAGAACCCCCGCCGGGGGGAGCTGCAGCACCGCGGACGCGGGCATGCCGTGCCACGGCTCCTCCGCCGCTTCGACTGTGCCGTAGTTGCCCACGCCGGAACCGCCATACGTCTCGGCGTCTGTGTTCACCAGCTCGCGCCAGCGACCCGCTTTGGGCAGGCCCACGCGGTAGTCGTGGTGGGGCATGCCCGCGAAGTTGGCCACGCAGGCCAGCTGTGAACCATCCTCACCGATGCGGAGGAAGCTCACGACATTGTTGTTCGCGTCGTTGGCGTCGATCCACTGGAAGCCTTCTGGCTTCGTGTCCGCGCTGTACAGGGCCGGAGTCTGACGGTAAACCCCGTTCAGGTCCGCCAGGAGCCGCCGGACGCCGGCGTGCAGGGGCTGGTCCAGCAGGTACCAGTCCAGCGAACGCTCCTCCGACCACTCCTGCTCCTGCCCGAACTCCCCGCCCATGAACAACAACTGCTTCCCCGGATGCGCCCACATGAACGCCAGCAACGAACGCACACCCGCCGCCTTGTTCCAGTCATCACCCGGCATGCGGCCCCACAGCGAACCCTTGCCGTGCACCACCTCGTCATGCGACAACGGCAGCACGAAATTCTCGCTCCACGCGTACACCAGCGAGAACGTCATCTCGTTGTGGTGATACATGCGATGCACCGGATCGTGCTGCAAATAGTGCAGCGTGTCGTGCATCCAGCCCATGTTCCACTTGAACCCGAACCCGAGCCCACCCAGGTGGGTCGGCCTCGACACGCCCGGCCAGGCCGTCGACTCCTCCGCCACCATCACCACACCCGGGTGTCGCTTGTAGACAGTCGCGTTCAGCTCCTGCAGGAACCGCACCGCGTCGAGGTTTTCCCGGCCCCCGTACTCGTTCGGCACCCACTGGCCCTCCGGCCGCGAGTAGTCCAGGTACAACATCGACGCCACCGCGTCCACGCGCAGCCCGTCGAGGTGGAACTCCTCCAGCCAGTACAGCGCGTTGGCCACCAGGAAGTTCCGGACCTCGTTGCGCCCGAAGTCGAACACGTACGTGCCCCAGTCCGGCTGCTCACCCCGCCGGGGATCCGCGTGCTCGTACAACGGCGTCCCGTCGAACCTCGCCAGCGCCCAGCTGTCCTTCGGGAAGTGCGCCGGCACCCAGTCCACCAGCACACCGATCCCGCGCTGGTGCAACCTGTCCACGAAATACCGGAAATCGTCCGGCGAACCGAACCGGGCCGTCGGCGCGTAGTACGACGTGACCTGATAACCCCACGAACCACCGAACGGGTGCTCCGCGATCGGCAGCAACTCGACGTGCGTGAAACCCGTCTCCTCGACGTAGTCCGCCAGCTCGTCCGCCAGCTCGCGGTACCCCAGCCCCTGCCGCCACGAACCCAGGTGCACCTCGTAGATGCTCATCGGCGCGTTCGCCCAGTTCGTCGCCGCCCGCTGGGCCAGCCACTCGTCGTCACCCCACTCGTACGACGACTCGGCCACGACCGACGCCGTCTTCGGCGGGCGCTCCGTCGCGAACGCCAGCGGATCCGCCTTCTCGTGCCAGTGCCCGTCCGCGCCCAGGATCCGGTACTTGTAACAGATCCCCGCCCCGAGCCCCGGGACGAAGATCTCCCACACACCGGACGACCCCAGCGAACGCATCATGTGCGCCCGCCCGTCCCAGCCGTTGAAATCACCGATCACGCGCACCCCGCGCGCGGTCGGCGCCCACACCGCGAACGACACGCCCTCGACGGTCCCGTGCGGCGTGTCGTGCCGGCGCACGTGTGCGCCCAGCACGTCCCACAACCGCTCGTGCCTGCCCTCGCCGATCAGGTGGCGATCCAGCTCGCCGACGGTGGGCAGCCACCGGTACGGATCGTCGATCTCCACGACGTGCCCGTCGAAATCGACCTCCAGGCGGTAGTCGCCGGGGTTCTCCGGCACCGTGCCGGAGAACAGGCCGTCCACCACCCGCGTCAGCTCGAACTTGTGGTCGGCCGCCACCACGGTCACGGCACGCGCGTGCGGCTGCAACGCGCGCACCACCACCTCGTCCCCGACCGTGTGCACGCCGAGGACCGAATGCGGATCGTGGTGCGATCCGTCCAGCAGCCGGTCGATGTCCGCGGGGGCCGGGGCGCCGGCGGGCAGTTCGGTCACGGGTTACTCGCCTCCTGAGCTGATCCGGGCGATCGACGCGAGCGGCACGCCGAGCCATTCCGGCCGGTTCGCGTGTTCGTAGGCGACCTCGTAGACCGCCTTGTCCAGTTCCAGCGCGCGCAGCAGATCGCCGTGCGAGCGGGGGTCGCCGAGGGAATCCGCGGCGGCTTTCGCGTAGCCCTCGCAGAACGCCGCGCGGTTGCGCCGCGCCCACTCCAGGGCCCGTTCGGTGAGCTTCGGGTCCTCGCCCTGCTCACCCAGCAGCATCTGGTGCGCCGCGTAGTCGAAAGACCGCAGCATGCCCGCCACGTCCCGCAACGGCGAGCGCAGCGCCGACCGCTCCGCGAGCGTCGCCGCGGGCTCGCCCTCGAAGTCGAGCAGCAGCCAGCCGGTCACGGTGCGGAGCACCTGGCCCAGGTGCAGGTCGCCGTGGATGAACTGCATGGGGACCGGGGCGTCGAGCTCACGCAGCCTGTCGAACGCGGCACGCAACGCCGGGGCGTGCTCGGCCAGCTGCGGCACGGCGGCCACCACCGTGTCGAGTCTGCTGTGCATCGCCTTGACCACGCGGTCGATGTGCTCGGCGTCGGCCACCTGCTCGCCCAGCGCGCGGCGCAGGTCGTTGTGGACGTTCGCGACGGCCTGCCCCAGCCGCTGCGACTCGCCCGCGAAATCGCCGCCCACCTGGTCCGGCGGCAGCTCCGGGTCGGCCATCAGGTCCCGGACGCTCGTGGTCGCCATCGCCCAGCCGTCCACCGCGTCGGAGATGAACCGCTGCAGCATGCCCAGCGTGGCGGGCTCTCCGTGCAGGTCACCGGTGATGCTGCCCAGCAGGGGCGCGATGTGCTCGCACCCCTGCTCCTGCAACGCGCGGTGCAGCCGCAGGTCCGGGTTCTCGCCCGGCGCGACCTTGCGGAACAGCTTGAGGATGTAGGTGCCGCCGTAGACCAGCGACGTGTTGCTCTGCTCGGAGGTGATGGGGCGGCCCCGCAACCCACCCCGCACCTCGGCGCCCGGCTCGTGGCGGAACCGCATCGACCCCACGTCCGCCCCCTCGGCGATGAGGTCGAGCAGCCGCCCCGTGACGTCCGCGTCGCCCGTCGCCTCGTAGCAGGGCCGGCCGCGCTCGGTGCCGATCCAGCTGGACCCCAGGTACTCCGGCAGCTTCTCCCTGCTCGCCACCAGCAGCTGGTACGGGGTGACCCGGTCGTCCTGCCGCACCTCGACGATCATGTGCAGCAGCAGGGGATCGCCTTCCTGCAGCACGGTCGTGCCCAGCGGGTGCACCGACGAAATCGGCCGGTCCTTGCCGCCGAACCACCGCTGCCCGGGCAGCCACGTCGGGAGTTCGCTCACCAGGGGGTCGATCAGTTCAGCCGGATCGCTCACCGTCAGTCACCTCGCCTCGCCTTCGCGTCCTCGTCCAGCAGCTGGAACCAGTAGAAGCCGTGCCCTGGCAGCGTCAGCAGGTAAGGCAGTTCCCCGATGTCGGGGAACAACACACCACCGGTGAGTTCCATCGGCGTGCAGCCCTCGTGCTCGGCCAGGTTCAGCTCCACCGGCTGCGGGAACCGGGACAGATTGTTGACGCACAGCACCACGTCCTGCCGTCCGTCCGGCCGCACCCACGTCCGCTTGTAGGCCAGCACGCTCGGGTTGGACCCGCCGAGTTCGACGAACTCACCCTCGGCGAACGCGTGGTGCTGCTTGCGCACCTCGATCATCCGGCGGGTCCAGTTGAGCAGCGAGGAAGCGCTGTCACGCTGCGCCTCCACGTTGATGGCCTGGTAGCCGTAGATGGGGTCCATGATGACGGGCAGGTAGATCCGGCCCGGGTCGCAGGAGGAGAAGCCTGCGTTCCGGTCCGGGGTCCACTGCATGGGCGTGCGGACCGCGTCGCGGTCACCCAGCCAGATGTTGTCGCCCATGCCGATCTCGTCACCGTAGTACAGGACGGGCGAGCCCGGGAGGGAAAGCAACAGGGCCGTGAACAACTCGAGCTGGTTCCGGTCGTTCTCCAGCAGCGGGGCGAGCCGCCGGCGGATGCCGATGTTGGCCTTCATCCGCGGGTCCTTGGCGTACTCGGAGTACATGTAGTCGCGTTCCTCGTCGCTGACCATCTCGAGCGTCAGCTCGTCGTGGTTGCGCAGGAAGATGCCCCACTGGCAGTTGTCGGGGATCTTCGGCGTCTGGGCCAGGATCTCCGAGATCGGGAAGCGCGACTCGCGGCGCACCGCCATGAAGATGCGCGGCATCAGCGGGAAGTGGAACGCCATGTGGCACTCGTCGCCGCCGGTGGCCGGGTCACCGAAGTACTCGACGACGTCCGAGGGCCACTGGTTGGCCTCGGCGAGCAGCACGCGGCCCGGGTACTCGTCGTCGACGACCTTGCGGCAGCGCTTGAGGAACTCGTGCGTGCGGGGGAGGTTCTCGCAGTTGGTGCCCTCCTGCTCGAACAGGTAGGGCACGGCGTCCAGGCGGAACCCGTCGATGCCGAGGTTGAGCCAGAACCGCAGGACGTCGAGCATCGCCTCCTGCACGGCGGGGTTCTCGTAGTTGAGGTCGGGCTGGTGGCTGAAGAAGCGGTGCCAGTAGAACTGGCCGCGCACCGGGTCGTACGTCCAGTTCGAGGTCTCGGTGTCGACGAAGATGATGCGCGCGTCGGCGTAGCGGGAGTCGTCGTCGCTCCACACGTAGAAGTCGCCGTACGGGCCGTCGGGGTCGGTGCGGGACTGCTGGAACCACGGGTGCAGGTCCGAGGTGTGGTTGAGCACGAGGTCGGTGATCACGCGGATGCCGCGCTTGTGCGCCTCGTTGAGCAGGAAGACGAAGTCCTCGACGGTGCCGAACTCGGGCAGCACCGCGCGGAAGTCGGAGATGTCGTAACCGCCGTCGCGCAGCGGCGAGGCGTAGAAGGGCGGCAGCCACAGGCAGTCCACCCCGAGCCATTCGAGGTAGTCGAGCCTGCTCGCCAGCCCGCGCAGGTCGCCGGTGCCGTCCCCGTTGGAGTCGGTGAACGCGCGCACCAGCACCTCGTAGAAGACGGCGCCCTTGTACCACATGGGGTTCGCGGGCGCCTGCCTGGCCGACTGGAAGTCGTCGGCCTGCGGCTCGACCAGCATGCCCTCTTCGGTCAGTGCCTCACCGGTGTGCGGCACCCCCTCCAGTCCGAGGGCCGCGTCGGGCCGGGGTTCTTCGTCCATCACTCCACCTCGTCCCACCTGGAAACCGGGTACGTCCCATCCACCCCCGTGCGCCTCGCCGGCACGGGGGTGCCCACCTCGACTTGCTCGCGTTGTGGTGTCAGCCGGCCAGTCGTCGTTGCAGGCTCACCACGTGCGCCACCGCTCGCCAAGGTTCGAGCCGCACGTAGTTCGCCTGTCCCCAGTCCCAGGTCTCACCGGTGACCTCGTCGTGCGCGATCACGCGGTCGTACCAGTCGAAACCCAGCGCGGGCAGGTCGAGCCACAGGGTGCCCTCCTCCGCGCCGAACGGGTTGAGCGTCGCCACGACCACGACGGTGTCACCCGTGGCCGGGTCCTGCTTCGAGTACGCGATCAGCCCGCCGTTGTCGATGTGGTGGAACCGCAGCGTGCGCATCTGCTGCAACGCCGGGTGCGCGCGCCGGATCGCGTTCAGCTTGGTCAGCCACGGTTCGAGCGAACGGCCTTCGGCGAGCGCCTTGCCGTAGTCCCGCGGGCGCAGCTCGTACTTCTCGGAGTTCAGGTACTCCTCGCTGCCCTCCCGCACGGGCTGGCACTCGTACAGCTCGAACCCGGAGTACACGCCCCACGACGGCGACATCGTCGCCGCCAGCGCCGCCCGCAACGCGAACATGCCCGGACCGCCGCGCTGCAGCGACTCGTGCAGGATGTCCGGCGTGTTGACGAACAGGTTCGGCCTGCCGACGTCCCAGTGGTCGACGAGGTCCTGGCCGAACTCGACCAGCTCGTCCTTGCTGGTCCGCCACGTGAAATACGTGTAGCTCTGGGTGAAGCCCAGCTTCGCGAGCCCCCACAGGCGCGCGGGCCGGGTGAACGCCTCCGACAGGAACAGCACGTCCGGGTGCGCGTCCTTGACGGTGGCGATCAGCCAGGCCCAGAAGTCCGGCGGCTTGGTGTGCGGGTTGTCGACCCGGAAGATCCGCACCCCGTGCTCGACCCAGTGCAGCACGACGCGCAGCACCTCGTTGTAGATGGCCTGCGGGTCGTTGTCGAAGTTGAGCGGGTAGATGTCCTGGTACTTCTTCGGCGGGTTCTCCGCGTACGCGATCGTGCCGTCGGGGCGCATCGTGAAGAACTCGGGGTGCTTGAGCACCCACGGGTGGTCCGGGGCGCACTGCAGGGCAAGGTCGAGCGCGACCTCCATGCCCAGCTCCTCGGCCCGCGCGACGAACGTGTCGAAGTCCTCGATCGTGCCCAGCTCCGGGTGGACCGCGTCGTGCCCGCCCTCGTCCGAGCCGATGGCCCACGGCGAGCCGACGTCGTGCTCCTCGGCGACCACGGAGTTGTTGCGGCCCTTGCGGTTCACGCGGCCGATGGGGTGGATCGGCGGGAGGTAGACGACGTCGAAGCCCATCCGCGCGATGCGGTCGAGCTCCTTCGTGGCGGTGGCGAACGTGCCGTGCACCGGCCTGCCCTCGGCGTCCCAGCCGCCGGTGGAGCGGGGGAAGAACTCGTACCAGGACCCGTACGCGGCGCGCTCGCGGTCCACCCAGACCTTGACCGGCTTGCCCTTGGTGACCAGCTCGCGCACCGGGTACTCGTGCATGACGCGCTCGACGTCGTTGGACAACGCCGGCCCGACCCGTTCGGCGAGCAGCCGCACCGAGTCACGCAACGCGGCGGAGGCGCTGGCGAGCAGGGCGCGCTCACGGCGGCGGTCGGGGCGGCGGGACACGCGGTCGAGCAGCTGCGCGCCGGTCTCCAGGTCGTTGGACAGCTCCTCGGCGCCCTGCCCGGCCGCGATCTTCACCTTCACGTTGTGCCGCCACGTGGTCCACGGGTCGCTCCAGGCGTCCACGCGGAACGTCCACAAGCCCTCGCAGTCCGGCACGATCACCGCCGTGTAGCGGTCGAGCCCGGTGCCCTGCTCGGTCATCCGGGTGCGGCGCGCGACCCGGTCGTTCGGCCCGCGCCACGTGACGGTGGCGGCGAGCGCGTCGTGCCCCTCCCGCCACACGGTCGCGGAAACCGGAACGTGTTCTCCGACAACGGCTTTGGCCGGGTACTGGCCACAGCTCACCATCGGGGTCACGTCGTCGATGCCGAGCCGGCCCGTCATCGGCGCCCCTCTCCCTCAAAAGTGCGTGTGCGCTCAAAGCCGCAGCCATGCGCGGAAAGCTCGGTGGGACCGGGAACAGGTCCTCGGTAGGCGATACCCGGCTGCGGACGAGCGCAAACCTATCGGGTGTCACTTTCTGCCGTCGCGCGACTCCTGTCCAGAGTTCCCGGCGACTGGTAACCCAGGTGTCACCGATCAGCGGGGTGCGCGCAACAGGAGCAGCGATCGCGAGGGCAGGGTGAGGGTGTCCCCCGGCTTGAGCGGTTCCACCCGCGCGGGAGCGCCGTCGGCGCGGCTGGTGTCGAGCGTCGGCTTGAACGAGGGCCCGTACTCCTCGGCGGGCAGGGTGATCTCCACCGGCTCGTCACCGGAGTGCAGCCACAGCAGCCACGAGTGGTCGGGGATCAGCTCGCCCGCGCGGGTGCGGGACTGGCTGTTGGACCCGTCGATCCACATCCCGAGCGTGCGGCGGTCGTCGTCGAACCAGTCCTTCTCGGTCATCTCCGTGCCGTCGGGCCGCAGCCAGATCAGGTCGGGCTTGCCGGTGGGCGTCTTGCGGCCTTCGAAGAACTGCGGCTGGCGCAGCGCCGGGCTGTCCGCGCGCAGGTGGATGACGCGGCGGGCGAACGCGAGCATCGCCTCGGCCTCCTCGCCGCCCGCCCAGTCCACCCACGACGTCTCGTCGTCGAGGCAGTAGGCGTTGTTGTTGCCGTGCTGGGTGCGCCACAGGTCGTCACCCGCGACGATCATCGGGGTGCCGGTGGACAGCAGGAGCGTGGCGAGCAGGTTGCGGGCCTGCCGGGCGCGCAGCGCGTTGACCTCCGGGTCGTCCGTCGGGCCCTCGACCCCGCAGTTCCACGAGCGGTTGTCGTTGCTGCCGTCGCGGTTGTCCTCGCCGTTGGCCTCGTTGTGCTTGCCGTTGTAGGACACCAGGTCCCGCAGGGTGAAACCGTCGTGCGCGGTGATGAAGTTGATCGACTGCCACGGCCGCCGCAGGTTGTGGTCGTAGAGGTCGGACGAGCCGGACAGGCGGAACGCGAGGTCGTCGACGCGGAGCATGCCGCGCCAGAAGTCGCGCATCGTGTCGCGGTAGCGGCCGTTCCACTCGGCCCACTGCGCGCCGAAGTCGCCGACGCGGTAGCCCTCGCCGGTGACGTCCCACGGCTCGGCGATCAGCTTGCACCGGGACAGCACCGGGTCGGTGGTGATCGCGGTGAGCATCGCCGAGTCGCGGTCGAAGGCGCCGCCGTGGGGGCGGCCCAGCGTGCTGGCGAGGTCGAAGCGGAACCCGTCGACGCCCATCTCGGTGGCCCAGTAGCGCAGCGAGTCGGTGACCAGCCTGATCACGGTGGGGGAGCCCGCTTCGAGCGTGTTGCCGCAGCCGGTGAGGTCGAACCCGCCGCCGCGCGGGCCGTGCAGGTAGTACGCCGGTGCGTCGAGGCCGCGGAAGCTCAGCGTCGGCCCTTCGAAGCCGCCTTCGCACGTGTGGTTGAAGACGACGTCGAGGATCACCTCGATGTTGACCGCGTGCAGCGCGGCGACCATCGTGCGGAACTCCTCGACCTCGCGGCCGGGCTCGCTCGCGTACCCCGCGTGCGGGGCGAAGTAGCCCAGCGGGGAGTAGCCCCAGTAGTTGCGGCGGCCGGTGCGGACCAGGTACGGCTCCTCCGTGAACCAGTGCACCGGCAGCAGCTCCACCGCCGTGACGCCCAGGCGCACGAGGTGCTCGATGACCACCGGGTGCGCGATGCCGAGGTACGTGCCGCGCAGGTGCTCGGGGACGAACGGGTGCTGCTGCGTGAAGCCCTTGACGTGCAGCTCGTAGATCACCGACTCCTCGAACGGCACGTCGGGCTTGGTGCCCGTGTCCGGTCCGCCGTGCGAGCCGACGACCGACAGCGGGACGCTGCCCAGCGAGTCCACTTTGGAGGGGCGGCCGTGCATCGGGTCGCCGACGTAGCCCAGCGCGGCGTCCAGGTCGGTCAGCGCTCCGGTGATGTGGGTGGCGTACGGATCGACGAGCAGCTTGTTCGGGTTGCAGCGCAGACCGCGCTGCGGGGCGTACGGGCCGTGGACGCGGTAGCCGTACTTCTGGCCGGAGGTGACGCCGGGGACGAGGCCGTGCCAGACGCCGAAGGTGCGCTCGGTCAGCTCCACGCGGCGTTCGGAACCGTCGTCGGAGATCAGGCACACCTCCACCGCTTCCGCGACGTTGGAGGTCACGGCGAAACGGACGCCCCCTCCTTCGGGGTGGGCGCCCAGCGGGAACGGGCGGCCGGCGAGGACTCCGGTGTCGGCTTCGGTCGGTGGGATGGCCATCTCCCGATCTTCTCAGCCGACACCGACATTCCGCACATCCGCAGCTCAGGCGTTATTTTCGGAGGCGGTGGAGCCGGCCGTGGTTGACTGGGGACCGGAACGCGCCGTCCGGAACCGGAGGTCAGCCCGTGCGCACCGACGCGAGCCGCAACCGCAGCCGCATCCTGGAGGCCGCGCGGGAGCTCTTCGCCACCACGGGGCTCGACGTCACGATGCGCGCGATCGCCCGGCGGTCCGGGGTCGGGGTGGCCACCCTCTACCGGCACTTCCCCACCAGGGAAGCGCTCATCGCCGCGGCCTTCGAGCAGGAGCTGGCGCACTGCGACCGGCTGACCGAGGAGGCGCTCGCCGATCCCGACGCGTGGCGGGCGCTGCGAGTGGTGGTGGACCAGGCCGTTTCCGGTCACCACGGCAAGCGGGGCTTTCCGCCGGACTTCCCGGACACGGGGGCGCGGGAGCGGATCCTGGGCAACGTCACCGAGCTGGTGCGCCGGGCCCAGGAGGCCGGAGCCCTGCGTGCCGACTTCATGACGGCCGATCTCGCCCTGCTGGTCCAGGCCAGCGACAGCGCCGCTTCCCCGGCCGCGGCGCGCCGCCTGGTCGCCTACCTCCTGCAGTCGTTCTCCGCCCGCACCGCCCCGCTGCCCGCGCCGGTGCCGGTCTCACTGCTGGGCGTCGAGTTCGGCTGACCGGAAGGCGAGAAGCTCCCGCGCGCGCGTTTCTCGCTTCTTCCGGATCGGCCGGATCCGCGTGATCACGCGATTAGCGTTTTCCCCATGACCACTCTCGAACGAGAAGACCTGGCCAAGGGCCGCGCGGAGGTGCTGGCGCGCGTGCGTGCCGTGCGTCCCGAAATGAGCGAGAACGGCGTCCGCATCGACGCCGAGGGGATGGACGTCGCGGAGAACATGGAGCTGCTCCGCGAGACGGGCGTGAACCGGCTCAGCGTGCCGGCCGAGTACGGCGGTTTGTGGAGCGGTGGCCTGTGGAGCGGCTGGCGTGACACGATCGAGGCGCTGGTGGAGATCTCCGCCGCCGACGGCTCGACCGGCATGTGCTGGACCAACAACGCGATCCACCCCCGCCGCCTGTTCACCGCCGAGCTGCCGGACGAAACCAAGGAACAGCTGGCCGGCGAGCTGGTCAACGACGGCAGGCGCCTGGTCTCCTCGAACTCCGAGGCGGGCGCCAAGGGACCGGTGACCGGCAGGCGCGTGCCGGGCGGGATCGTGGTCAGCGGCACCAAGACGTTCAACACCAACAGCGGTGGCGGCGGCCGGGACCTCCTCGTGGTCGGGTTCGCACTGCTCGGGCCCGACGCGGACCTCACGACCGCGACGAGGCACGAAGCGCTGGTCCGGCTGGACGCGCCGGGGGTGCGGCAGGCGCACGACTGGGACAACATGGGCCAGCGCGGCACCCACAGCCAGACCATCACCTACGAGGACGTGTTCGTCCCCGACGGGTGGCACTTCGCGTCGACGCTGACCGACCCGAACGCGTTCGGCGCGGGGATGCTGGTCCACGCGGCGCTGATGCAGGGCATCGGCGAGGGTGCGTTCGACGCGGCCGTCGGCTACCTCCGCACGCTGAACCGCGGGAGCATGCCGAAGTTCCCCACCGCGCTGGAGGACCCGTTGATGCACCGCCAGCTCGGCGAGATGTCCAGCGAGCTGGCCGCCGCCCGCGCGTACCTGCTGAGCGTGGCGGCGCGGCTGGAGGAACCGGAGGTCGATCCGCGGGAGCTCACGATCCACGGGTTCCGGTCGAAGGTCGCGAGCAACCGGGTGAGCCTGGAGGTGACCGGGCGGATCCACGACCTCACCGGTGCCCGCAGCACCGCCAACCGCTACCGCTTCGACCGGTTCTGGCGCAATGCCAGGACCTTCGCCACACACGACTCGATCGACGCGAAGAACGCGCTGATCGGGGCGTACGAGCTGTCGGGCGAGCTGCCGAACGTCCTCGACTACTTCCGGCTGTGAACATCGATGCCGGCGTGCTGCGTGCCGCCTTCGCGTGTTTTCCCAGCGGCGTCACCGCCATCGCCGGACTGGTGGACGGCAGGCCGGTGGGGATGGCGGTGAGTTCCTTCGCCTCGATCTCCCTCGAACCGCCGCTGATCGCCGCCTCGATCCAGCGGACGTCCACCACGTGGCCGCTCCTGAGCGGGGCCGCCGCACTGGGGGTGAGCGTGCTGGCCGAGGACCACGGGGAGCTGGGCAGGCGGTTGTCCGGGCCGGGGGACCGGTTCGCGGGAGTGGACTGGACCGCCGCGGAATCGGGGGCGGTCCTGATCGGCGGCGCGACCGCCCGGTTCGACTGCACCCTGCACCAGGAGGTGCCCGCGGGCGACCACGTGCTCGCCCTGCTGGCGGTCACGGCGGTCGAGTTCCGGCCCTCCGTCCCGCCGCTGGTGTTCCACGGCAGCCGCTTCCGGCGGCTCGCCTGAGGCACCCCCGGCTCAGTCGAGCAGTTCCACCAGTGCGAAGGTCTCCGGCGGCAGGGTCGCCGTGCCGCCGGTGGCCTTCGCCTCGCCCCAGGACAGCAGGACACGGGCGGCCTCGCCGTCCAACGGGACGGTCACGGGCTCGGGGCCCAGGTTGCACGCCAGCCGCAGCGTGCCGCGGTACAGCAGCAGCCACGAGCCCTCCGCCCGCACCTCCAGGTGGTCGACGAACGGATCCGCGAGCGACGGCCACTCGCGCCGCAGCCGGATCAGCGAGCGGTACAGCTCCAGCACCTCCGCGTGCCCGGGCTCGCCCGCCTCGGACCAGCGCAGCCGCGAACGCTCGACCGTCGCCGGGTCGATCGGGTCCGGGACCTCCGCCTCGCCCCAGCCGTGCCGCGAGAACTCCCGGCGGCGCCCCGTCCGGACCGCCTCCGCCAGTTCCGGGTCGGGGAAGGACGCGAAGAACTGCCACGGCGTGCTCGCGGCCCACTCCTCGCCCATGAAGATCATCGGCGTGTACGGGGAGCAGAACACGATCGCGGCGCCGCACGCGAGCCTGCCGGGGGAGACGGTCGCCGACAGGCGGTCGCCCGTCGCGCGGTTGCCGATCTGGTCGTGGTTCTGCAGGTACGCGAGGAACCGGTGGCCCGGCACCGTCCGCGTGTCCACCGGCCGCCCGTGCGTCCGGCCGCGGAACGACGACCACGTCCCGGCGTGGAAGAAGACCTCCTTCAGCGTCCGCGCCAGTGCGCCGGGCGCGGCGAAATCGGCGTAGTACCCGCTCGTCTCGCCGGAGAGCGCCACGTGCAGCGCGTGGTGCAGGTCGTCCGACCACTGCGCGTGCAGCCCGTACCCGTGCGCCTCGCGCGGCAGCACCAGCTTCGGGTCGTTGAGGTCGGACTCGGCGATCAACGTCAGCGGGCGGCACACCGCGGCGGACAGCGTTTCCACCTCACGGGCCAGCTCCTCCAGCAGGTGGGTCGCCCGCCGGTCGGCCAGCGCGTGCACCGCGTCGAGCCGCAGCGCGTCCACGTGGAAGTCCCGCAGCCAGCCCAGCGCGTTGTCGATCACGTACCGGCGGACCTCGTCGGAGCCCTCGCCGTCGAGGTTCAGACCAGGACCCCAGTCGTTCTGCCCGGCGAAGTACGGGCCGAACCGGTCGAGGTACGCGCCCGACGGGCCGAGGTGGTTGTAGACGACGTCGAGCACCACGGCCAGGCCGCGCGCGTGGCACGCGTCGACGAACCGCTTGAACCCGTCGGGCCCGCCGTACGGTTCGTGCACCGCACCCCACAGCACCCCGTCGTAGCCCCAGCCCGCGGTGCCGTCGAACGAGTTGACCGGCATGACCTCGACGAACGTGATGCCGAGGTCGGCGAGGTGGTCCAGCCGCTCGATGGCCGAGTCGAACGTGCCGCCCTCGGTGAACGTGCCGATGTGCAGCTCGTAGAGCACCCCGCCCGGCAGCGCCCGCCCGGTCCACGACTGGTCGGTCCACTCGAACGCGGAATGGTCGTACACGCGCGAAGGCCCGTGCACGCCTTCCGGCTGCCACCGCGAGCGCGGGTCCGGCAGCGCGTCCTCGTCGTCGCCGAGCAGGAACGCGTAGTCCGTGCCCGTCACGTCGGAGTACCACCAGTCGCCGTCGCGCAGGGTCATCTCGTGGTCGGCACCGTCGACCCGCACCCGGACGCGTTCCTGTCCCGGTGCCCACACGCGGAAAGCCATCAGTCTCCTCGAACCAGCAACGCCACGGGGTACCGCGACAGCAAACCGGACAGTTCGCCGACCGCGGCGGTACCCGTCAGGACGTCGGTCCACTCGCCGGGCGGCAGGGGAAGTACGGTTTCGCGCCAGCCGCCCGTCGCCGCGAGCCCGACCGGCAGCCGCGTCGCGACGACGATCAGGCCGTTGCGCTCGAACGCGACCGCGTGTTCGGCCGCGGGGCCTTCGGCGTGCAGCCGCTTGTACCCGCGGAACAGCTCCGGGTGGTCCCGCCGCAGCGTGAGCGCCCGGTGCACGACCAGCAGCTTCGCCGCGCCGGTCTCGTCGACCTCGGGGAGCTCGCCCGCCTCGATCCGGTCGAGGACCTCCCGGCGCAGCGCGTAGTCCACGGGACGCCGGTTGTCCGGGTCCACCAGCGAGAAGTCCCACAGCTCGGTGCCCTGGTACACGTCGGGCACACCCGGCGCGGTCAGCTGGATCAGCTTCTGGCCCAGCGAGTTGGACCAGCCCGGCCCCTTGATCCGCTCGACGAACTCCGCGACGCCCAGCGTGGTGTCGCCGAGCACCTGCTCGGGCCACGCCGCGACCGCCGCCTCGAACGCCTCGTCGTGGTCGGTCCACGTCGTGCGGATCTTGGCTTCCTTCGCGGCCTTGTCGAGGTAGTCCCGCAGGCGGTCGGCGGAGATCGGCCAGGCGCCGACGAGCGTCTGCCACGCCAGCAGGTTCAGCGACGGCTCGTCGATGCCGTGCTTGCCCGTCCACTCCTCGACCGCGTCGGCGAAGTCGTCCGGCAGCTCCGACAGCACCGCCAGCCGCGCGCGGACGTCCTCGGAACGCTTGGTGTCGTGGGTGGTCAACGTCGTCATCGCGGCCGGCCAGCCCGCTTCACGGGCGGTGGCGGAGGCGTGGAACTCCTCGACGCTCGTGCCGAAGTCCTCCGGCGAGCCGCCGACCTCGTTCAGCGCGGCGAAGCGGGTGTAGCGGTAGAACGTCGTGTCCTCGGTGCCCTTCGCGACGACCATGCCCGACGTCTGCTGGAACCGGGTCGCCAGCTCACCGTCCGGGTCGGCACGCACCTGCCGGTCGATGACGTCCACAGTGGACGCCAGGTCGGGCCGCTTCGCCTTGACCCGCGCCACGGCCTGCGCCCAGTGGTCACCGCCCTCGGGCAGGTACGACCGGTACACCGGGAACGCGATCATCAGCTCCGCCACGGCGGACGGGGCGTCGGGTGCATCGACCAACGCGCCGATCCGCCGCATTTCGGCGACCAGGATCGTGTCCGTGACCAGCCGCCGGGCCTCCTCCTCGACCGCCCGGTAGTCGGGCGAGCCCGCGAGCAGTGAGAACCGCGGCGCCCCGGCGGGATCGACGAAGATCCCGGCGATCTCCCGCAGCGCGTCGTACCCCGTCGTGCCGTCCACCGGCCAGCTCTGCGGCAGGTCCTCGCCGGGGTGCAGGATCTTCTCCACCACGAGCCACGCGCCCGGCGCGGCCTCACGCAGCCTCCGCATGTAGCCGCCCGGGTCGGCCAGGCCGTCCGGGTGGTCCACGCGCAACCCGGTCACGTCCCCGTCGGCGACCCAGCGCAGCACCTCGCCGTGCGTGTCGGCGAACACCTCCGGCACCTCGACCCGCACCGCGGCGAGCGTGGTGATGTCGAAGAACCGCCGGTAGTTCAGCTCCGCGTTGCCGCGGCGCCAGCCCACCAGCTCGTAGTGCTGCCGGTTGTGCACCTCGTGCGGCGTGCCGCCCTCGGTGCCCGGCGCGATGGGGAAGCGGTGGTCGTAGTAGACGAGCTCGGGGCCGTCGGGGGAGTCCTCGACCTTCAGCTCCGCTACCGCATCGTCGTCGCCGAGCACGGGCAGCAGCATGCGGCCGCGGCTCCAGTCGATGTCGAAGTGGCCCGCGTACGCCGACTCGCGGCCGTTGCGCAGCACGTCCCACCACCACGGGTTCGCCTTGGCCACCTCGACGGACATGTGGTTGGGCACGATGTCGACCACGAAACCGAGACCGGCTTCCCGCAGCTTCGCGGCAAGCGCTTTCCGGGCTTGTTCGCCGCCCAGCTCCGGACGGGCCCGCGTCGGGTCGACCACGTCGTAGCCGTGCGTGGAGCCCGGGGTGGCGTCCAGCACGGGGGAGGCGTAGAGCGCGCCGATGCCCAGGCGGCGCAGGTAATCGACCTGCGCCGCGGCGTCGGTGAACGTGAACTCCGGCCGCAGCTGCAGCCGGTACGTCGAACTCGGCGGCGTCATTCTTCGCTCTGCTCGACGCGCTGGAGCACCATCAGCGACCGCGCGGGCAGCGTGAGCTTCCCGCCCGCCGCGACGTCCGGCTCACCCGGTTCCTCGACGATCTCGCCCTTCGCAGTGTCGATCATGACCGCCCACTCCCCGCCGTACTCCTCGTCCGGCAACGTCCACTCGATGTCCTCGTAGTGCGCGTTGAACGCCATGAGGAACGAGTCGTCCTCCACCCGCATGCCGCGCTGGTCCAGGTCCGGGATGCCCTTGCCGTTGAGGAACACGACGACCGACTTGCCGAAGGCGTCGTCCCAGTTCTGCTCCTTCATCTCCTGGCCGGACGGGGTGAACCAGGCGATGTCCGCGACCTCGTCGCCCTTGCGGATCGGCCTGCCCTGGAAGAACCGCCGGCGGCGGAACACGGGGTGGTTGCGGCGGAACTCCGTCAGCTTCCCGACGAAGTGCACCAGGTCGGCGTTGTGCTCCAGCAGCCGCCAGTCCACCCACGAGAGGTCGTTGTCCTGGCAGTAGGCGTTGTTGTTGCCCTGCTGCGTGCGGCCCAGCTCGTCCCCGTGCAGGAGCATCGGCACGCCCTGGGACAGCAGCAGCGTGGCGAGGAAGTTGCGGCGCTGCCGCTCGCGCAGCGCGTTCACCTCCTTGTCGTCGGTTTCGCCCTCGACACCGCAGTTCCACGAGCGGTTGTCGTCCGCGCCGTCCTTGCCGCCCTCGCCGTTGGCCTCGTTGTGCTTTTCGTTGTACGACACCAGGTCGTGCAGCGTGAAGCCGTCGTGCGCGGTGACGAAGTTGATCGACGCGAACGGGCGGCGGCCGTCGTCCTGGTACAGGTCGGAGGAGCCGGTCAGGCGCGAGGCGAACTCGCCCAGCGTCGAGGGCTCGCCGCGCCAGAAGTCCCGCACCGTGTCGCGGTACTTGCCGTTCCACTCCGTCCACAGTGGAGGGAAGTTGCCGACCTGGTAGCCGCCGGGCCCGACGTCCCACGGCTCGGCGATCAGCTTCACCCGGCTCACCGTCGGGTCCTGCTGGACGAGGTCGAAGAACGTCGACAGCCGGTCCACGTCGTAGAACTCGCGCGCCAGCGTGGCCGCGAGGTCGAACCGGAAACCGTCCACGTGCATCTCGGTGACCCAGTACCGCAGCGAGTCCATGATCAGCTGCAGGGTGTGCGGGTTGCGGACGTTGAGCGAGTTCCCGGTGCCCGTGTAGTCCATGTAGTACTTCGGCTCGTCGTCGACCAGCCGGTAGTAGGCCTGGTTGTCGATGCCGCGCATGGACAGCGTCGGGCCGAGGTGGTTGCCCTCGGCGGTGTGGTTGTAGACCACGTCGAGGATGACCTCGATGTTCGCCTCGTGCAGGGCGCGGACCATGCCCTTGAACTCCTGCACCTGCCCGGCCTGCTCGGGCAGCGCGGCGTAGGCCTCGTTCGGCGCGAAGAAGCCGATCGTGTTGTAGCCCCAGTAGTTCGCCAGTCCCTTCTCGACGAGGCCGTGGTCGGTGATGAACTGGTGCACCGGCATCAGTTCGATCGCCGTGACGCCGAGCTTCTGCAGGTGCTCGATGACCGCGGGGTGCGCCAGCCCGGCGTAGGTGCCCCGCAGCCGCGGCGGGACCTCGGGGTGGTTCATCGTCAGGCCGCGCACGTGGGCCTCGTAGATGACCGTTTCGTTGTAGGGCGTGCGCGGCGGGCGGTCGTCGGCCCAGTCGAAGAACGGGCTGACCACGGTCGAGAGCGGCACGTGGCCCGCCGAGTCGGCGTCGTTGCGCTCCTCCGGGGAGCCGAAGGGGTAGCCGAACAGCGACTCGTCCCAGTCGACCGCACCCGAGATCGCCTTGGCGTACGGGTCGATCAGCAGCTTGTTCGGGTTGCAGCGCAGACCTTTTTCCGGCTCGTACGGGCCGTGCACGCGGTAGCCGTAGCGCTGGCCGGGGCCGACGCCGAGCAGGTAACCGTGGTGGACGAAACCGTCGACCTCGGGGAGGGTGATCCGCTCCTCCTTGCCCTCCTCGTCGACGAGGCAGAGCTCCACGCGGGTCGCGGCCTCCGAGAACAGGGCGAAGTTGGTCCCGACCCCGTCGTAGGTGGCACCGAGCGGGTAGGGCGTTCCGGGCCAGGGCGGCAACTTGGTCTCCTCAGCGGTTCAGCGGGCGCGCGGCCCGCAGGGTGGCGACCAGACGGCGTACGCCGGGGTCGGCGAAGAACTCGTCGACGGTGACGGGCAAGGGTATCCGCCAGTTCGGGTATTCATCGACCGTGCCGGGCAGGTTGGGCTGGCGGCGTTCGCCGACGACGTCGGCGGGTGCGGTCAGCAGCAGGCGGGAGGACGCCGAGGCGAGCAGGGTGTGCAGCGCCGCCACCCTGTCTTCGGTCGGAATCCCTTGCTGGACGAGGAAGTTCGTCAGATCCGTGCGCTCCTCCTCAGCTGCCGAGTACTCCCGCTCGGCCGGACCGTCGAGCAGGCCCAGCTCCGCCCGCACCCGCACGTGCTCGGCCGTGAGCCACCCGGCCACGGTCGGCAGGTCGTGCGTGGTGATGCTGGCCATGGACTCAGGGTCCCACTTCCCCGGCGGGACAAACGGGTGTCCGGGCGTGTCGTAGTCGCGTTGGAACCACAGCACGGCGGAGGAGAGCATGCCGCGTTCGTGCATCGTCTCGGTCACCTCGTCCTCGACCGTGCCGAGGTCCTCACCAACGACGACCGCACCGGCCCGGTGCGCTTCGAGCGCGAGGATGCCCATCATCGCTTCGGCGTCGTAATGCACGTACGTGCCGCGAGACGGCGGCTCGCCCGGCGGGATCCACCACAGCCGCCACAAGCCCGCGACGTGGTCGATGCGCACGCCGTCCGCATACTGCAGCACACCCCGCAACACGTCGCGGAACGGCGCGTAGCCGAGTTCGGCGAGCCGGTCCGGCCGCCACGGCGGCAGGTTCCAGTCCTGTCCCTGCTGGCTGAAGGCGTCGGGCGGGGCGCCGACCGTGACCTTCGCGGCGAAGGCGTCCCCGAGCGCCCAGGTGTCGGCGCCACCGGGGTGCACGCCGACGGGCATGTCGTGCACCACGCCGACCGGCATGCCGCCGTCATGGGCCGCCTGCCGTGCGGCGTCGAGCTGCTCGCGGCACAGGTGCTGCAGCCAGGCGTGGAAGGCGATGCGCTCGGCCAGTTCCTCACGTGCCTGCGCGACTTCGGCGCTGTCGCGGTCCCGCAGCGGCTCGGGCCAGTCGCGCCAGTCCGGGCCGTGCCGCTCGGCCAGCGCGCAGAACGTGGCGAAATCGCGCAGCGCCGGGTCCGGTTCGGCGGTTTCCTGTGGCCACAGCAGTTCCAGCGCGGCGAGTTTCGCGTCCCACACGGCGTCGTAGTCGATCAGCTCGGTGTCGTTGTCCGGTTTCAGCGCCAGCACGCGTTCCCGGGTCGCCTCGTCCGCTTCCGCAAACGCTTTCGTGTCCGTGACCCGCAGGTACAGCGGGTTCGCGAAGCGGCGGCTGGACGGGGAGTACGGCGACCGCTCGACCGGGTGCGTCGGGCTGATCGCCTGCACCGGGTTCACCAGGAGCACGCCGGCGCCCAGCTCCTCCGCCGAACGGCGGGCCACCACGGCGAGGTCCCCGTAGTCGCCCATGCCCCACGACTCGGCCGAGCGAAGCCCGTACAGCTGGAGCATCCAGCCCCACGCGGGCGGCACGTCGGGCAGCCGGTCCGGGACCACGGCGAGCACGACGTCCTGGTCCTCGGTGACCACCCGGTGCCAGCCCAGCGGCAGGTCCCCCGGGATCGTCCCGTCGATTTCGCGGCGGGTGCCGTCCTCCAAACGCAGTAACGCCGGGCCACCCGCGTCGTGCTCGGTACCGGCCCGGAGTACGAGCGTCGGCGGCAGCGCGGTACGTTCTCGTGCCTCGCGGACGGCTGCCAGTTCGCGCTCGATGCTCCCGGGCGTCGAAGCGTCGACACCGAACTGGGCGAGTACGGCGATCACGACATCGGCGTCGACGACGACCTCGCGTTGTTCCGAGTTCTCGTAACGGGTAGCCACCCCGTAGGCGTCGGCGAGGGAGACGAGGTCCTGATCCACCCGTAAAGCATCGCGGTCGGCGGCGAACGGCGCTACCGATAGGTCTGAGACGAGGAGCACGCATGATCCAGTGGGCGGAACACGCGATCTTGTGGCACGTCTACCCGCTGGGGTTCACCGGTGCGCCGCGGGCCGCCGCCGACGGTGCCGTCCAGCACCGGCTGCGGCGGCTCGCCGACTGGCTGGACTACGCGGTGGAACTGGGCTGTTCGGGGCTGCTGCTCGGCCCGGTCTTCGCCTCCGAAACCCACGGCTACGACACGATCGACCACTTCCGCGTCGATCCGCGGCTGGGCGACGAGCAGGACTTCGACCGCCTGGTCGCCGCCGCGCGGGAGCGGGGGCTGCGCCTCGTGCTGGACGGGGTGTTCAACCACGTCAGCCGCCGCTTCGCGCAGGGCGGCGACTGGTTCCGCCGTCGCGGCGACGGGACGTACGACGTCTTCGAGGGGCACCGGCACCTCGTCGCGCTCGACCACGAGCGGCCGGAAGTGGCGGCGTACGTGACGCGAGTGCTCAGCCACTGGCTCGACCGGGGCGTGTCGGGTTGGCGTCTCGACGCCGCGTACGCCGTGCCGCCCGAGTTCTGGGCGAAGGTCGTGCCGCCGGTGCGCGAACGCCATCCCGACGCGTGGTTCCTCGGGGAGGTGCTGCACGGCGACTACGCCGCGTACGTCGAGCGCAGCGGGCTGGACTCGGTCACGCAGTACGAGCTGTGGAAGGCGACCTGGAGTTCCCTCAACGACGGCAACTTCTTCGAGCTGGCCTGGGCGCTGAAGCGGCACGTCGCGATGCTGGACACCTTCGTGCCGCAGACGTTCATCGGCAACCACGACGTGACCCGCCTGGCGACGCGGCTCACCGACGAGCGGCACTTCGCGCACGCGCTCGTGCTGCTGATGACGCTCCCCGGGGTGCCGAGCATCTACTACGGGGACGAGCAGGCGTTCCGCGGGCTGAAGGAGGAACGCGAGGGCGGCGACGACGCGATCCGCCCCGCGTTCCCGCGCGACCCGAGCGAGCTGGCGCCGTTCGGCTGGCCGACTTACCGGCTGCACCAGCGGCTCGTCGGCATGCGGCGCCGCCACCCCTGGCTCGTGCGGGCGCACACGTCGGTCGAGCACCTGACGAACCGCGCGCTGGCGCTGCGCTCGACCGCGCCCGAGGGCGAGGTGCTGACGCTGCTCAACATCGGCGACGAGCCGTACCGGTTCCCCCTGGACGTCACGGGCTTCTCGGTGATCGCCACGCCGTCAGCGGGGGAGGGGCCGGGTTCGCTCGTGCCGGGGCACGGCTGGCTGGTGCTGGGCAGGAGCAGGTAGCCGGCCGGTCAGGACTTCCACTTCCCGGGAGGCGCCTGGTCCAGCCGTTTGCGCAGGTGCTCGGGCACGAGGTCGAGCAGCTGGTCCGGCCGCAGCGGCAGGTCGAGCAGGCTCAGCTTGACGCGGCTGCGGCTCGCGTGCTCACCGGCGGAGAGCCGCACGACCCTCGCCGCGTCCTGGAGCAGGTGCGCGGTGAGCACGCCGTCCACGGCCAGCGACCCCGCCTCCGTGCCGTCGACCTCCAGCCCGGCGGTCGCGCTGTCCGGGGCGACGTGCAGCCGGACCTCGTCGCTCGGGCCCAGCACGATCGGGCGGCTCACGCCCGCCATCGGCGCGACCGGGGTGACCACGAGCGCGGGCGCGGACGGCGAGAGCACCGGGCCGCCCGCCGCGTAGTTGTAGGCCGTCGAGCCGGTGGGCGTCGCGACCACCACGGCGTCACAGCGGTAGTAGCCGAACCGCTGACCGTTGACGGTCAGGTCCACCGACAGCGCGCCCCGGCCGCGCCGGGCCAGCACGAGGTCGTTGAAGGCGGCGTGCTCGGCCGGTTCGGTGGTGACCAGGCAGCTGTGCGGTTCGATCGTGAACTCCTCACGCACCAGCTGTTCCAGCGCGGCCGCCAGCCCGTCCGGCGGGATCTCGACGAGGAAGCCGAGGTTGCCGTGGTTGACGCCGAGCACCGGCACCGGTCTGCCGACGACCAGCCGCAGCGCGCCGAGCATCGTGCCGTCACCGCCGAGGCTGATGATCCCGTCCGCCTGTTCGGCGAGCTCCTCGTCGGGCACCGCTTCGGCCTCCGGCACCAGCGCCGCCTGGGAGGCCTGGACCAGCACGCGCGAGCCGTGTCGCGGGCGTAGCGGAGGATCGTGTGCACCGACGACTGGACCGGTTTGCTCGGGTGCACCACGAGCCCGATCGTTCCCATCCCCACGACGGCGACTATAGGCGCCGAAAACCCTGGCGGCCGCGATGATCGGCTGGCAGAGTGACCCGGTGCTGCTCGACCTGGCGCCGCTGCGCACCTCCCGCCCGTTCCGCCGGTGGTGGACCGGCCGCACGTTCTCCGGTTTCGGCAGCCAGATGACGCTCGTCGCGGTGCTGTACCAGGTGTGGGAGGCGACGCACAGCACCGTGTGGACGGGGGCGGCGGCGCTCGCGCAGGCGGTGCCGATCCTGGCGTTCGGGCTGTTCGCCGGCACCCTCGTGGACCGCGTGGACCGGCGGAAGTTCTACTTGTGCACGCTGACGGGACAACTCGTCTGCTCGGTGGTGCTGGCGGTGCAGGGGTTCGCCGGGCAGCTGCCGGTGCCGGTGCTGCTCGCGGTGGTCGCGGTCCAGTCCACTTTCGTCGCGGGCGGCGGCCCCGCCGCGCGGACGTTCGTGCCGAGCCTGCTGCCCCGCACGCAGGTCGGCGCCGGGCTCGCGCTGAACCGCATCTCCTACCAGGGTGCGATGTTGCTGGGGCCGGCTGTGGCCGGTGTCGTCCTCGGCTGGGCGGGCGTCGGCGGCTGCTACGCCGTGGACGCGGGCACGTTCCTCCTGGCGTTCTACGGCGTTTTCGGGCTGCCCCCGATGCGTGCCGACGGGGAGCCGTCGCGGCCGGGGTTGCGCGGGGTGGTCGACGGGCTGGCGTTCCTGGTGCGGGCACCAGCGGTGCGGGGCGCGCTGCTGACGGACCTGGCCGCGATGGTGCTGTCCATGCCGATGAGCCTGTTCCCGCTGATCAACGAGGAACGCTTCGGCGGCAACCCGCACACCCTGGGCCTGTTCATGAGCGCGATCGCACTGGGCGGCGTGCTGGCGTCGGTGTTCTCGGGCACGTTCACGCGCCTGCGGCCGGGACCGGTGATGCTCGCGGGGTCGGCGGGCTGGGGTGTCGCGCTCGTGTTGTTCGGGCTCGTCCCGGACGCCTGGCTCGGGCTGGGCTGCCTCGTGCTGGCGGGCGCGGCGGACACCGTGTCCGTCGTGTCGCGCGGCACGGTGGTCCAGTTGAACACCCCGAACTCGATGCTGGGCAGGGCCGGGGCGGCGGAGCAGATGGTGGGCCAGGCGGGTCCCGACGTGGGGAACCTGCGGGCGGGTCTCGTCGCGGACGCGACCTCCGGCGCGGTGGCCCTCGTGACGGGCGGGGTGCTGTGCGTGCTGGCGGTCGCGCTGGTCGCGTGGCGGACACCGGCGCTGCGCGAGTGACCCCGCGTCACCGCGCGGGGTCGTTGACCGGGTGGTCGGGCCGTTCGCCGGCGAGGACCTGCTCGATCTGGCGCGCGGCCGCGAACGCGATCTCCCGCCGCACGGCCGTGACGGCGGAGCCGAGGTGCGGGGTGAAGACCGTGCGCGGGTGCGCCAGCAGTGCGGGCGGGATCCGGTCGGGCCGGTCCGGCAACGCCCAGTCCTCCAGTTCGAACACGTCGGCCGCGTAACCGGCCAGCGTGCCCGCGGACAGCGCGCCGGCGACGGCGTGCTCGTCCACCACCGAGCCCCGGCCCACGTTCACGAGGTACGCCCCCGGTTTGCACCGGGCGAGCGCGGCGGCGTCCAGGAGGTGGTGCGTTTCCGCGGTGAGCGGGAGCAGCGCGAGCACGATGTCGCTGGTGGCCAGCAGATCACCCAGTTCCAGCCGTCGCGCGCCGAGCCGCCGCTCCTCCTGCGGGGGCAGCGGGCGGGGGTCCGCGTACCGCAGTGCGCACCCGAAACCACCCAGCCGCCGGGCGACGGCGCGGCCCACCTCACCCATGCCGAGCAGGCCGACTGTGGCCCCCGTCAGCCCGCTGCCGTAGAACGTCGGCCGCCACCCGGCGAAGCCGTGTGCCCGGACGTGGCGGTCGGCTTCGGTGACGCGGCGGGTGACGTCGAGGGTCAGCGCCACGGCGAGGTCCGCGGTCGGCTCGGTGAGCAGGTCGGGCACGATCGTCAGCCAGACCCCGTGGTGGGCGCACGCGTCCGCGTCGAAGTTGTCGAACCCCTTGAGCGCCGCGCTGATCACCCGCAGCCGGGGGCACGCCGCGAGGAACTCCTCGTCGACCCGGTCGGCCATGCACGCGAGGACCGCGCTCGCGTCGCGCGCCTGCGCCAGCACCTCCGCGCGGGACAGGACGGTGCGCTCCTCCGGCGCCACCGGCTCGGCGAACCGCCGCAGGTAGGCCAGTACGTCCTCGTCGACCCAGTGGGTCACCACGACCTTGTCCGGCACGCCGTGACGGTAGCGCTTTCCTGTGGCACGGTACGGAAATGGCGGACGGACGAGTGCGTGTGACGTTCGCGGGTTCCGGGGACGCGTTCGGCAGCGGTGGCCGGTTCCAGGCGTGCTTCCACATCGCCGGGGAGCAGGGGCCGCCGGTGCTGCTCGACTGCGGCGCGAGTGCCCTGATCGCGCTGAAACGCCTGCACCTCGACCCGAACGAGGTCGGCGCGGTGTTCGTCTCCCACCTCCACGGGGACCACTTCGGCGGGCTGCCGTTCCTGGTCCTCGACGGCCAGTTCCGCCGCCGCACGCGGCCGCTGGTCGTCGCCGGGCCGCCCGGGCTGCGGCAGCGGCTGACCGACGCGATGGAGGTGCTCTACCCCGGCTCCTCCCGCGTCCGGCGGAAGTTCGAGGTCGAGGTCGTCGAGCTGACGCCAGGGCGGCCCGAACGCGTCGCGGGCGTCGGCGTGACCGGCTGGGAGGTGGACCACGCCAGTGGCGCGCCACCGCTGGCGCTCCGCCTCGACGTGGACGGCACGGTCATCGCGTACACCGGCGACACCGCGTGGACCGGCTCGATCCCGCTCGCGGCCGCCGGAGCGCACCTGCTCATCGCCGAGGCGTACTACCTCGACAAGGCCATTCCGTACCACCTGGACCACCGGACACTGGCGGCCCACCGCGACGAGCTGGACTGCGAGCGGATCATCCTCACCCACCTGTCCGCCGACATGCTCGCGCACGCCGGGGAAGCCGCGTTCGAAATCGCGCACGACGGGCTGGTCGTGCACCTCTGACTCCCCGGGCGCTGAACCGCCCGCGCGCGGGGGACGTGTGCCCCGTGCCGGCGAACACCGTCAACCGTGGAGGAGTTTCATGCGACGAGGTCTGTGGGCGGCGCTGCTCGGGCTGGCCGTCCTGGCGCTGACCGGCTGTGCGATGGGGGAGAGCGCCCCGGCGGCGGAGGCACCGCTCGCCAACCAGGCGGACATCCACTTCTCGCAGCAGATGATCCCGCACCACCAGCAGTCGATCCAGGTCGCCGAGCTGGCCGCGCAACGCGCCACCTCGGAGTTCGTGAAGAGCACGGCGGAGGAGATCAGGATGCAGGAGACGGCCGAGGTCGGGACGATGTCCGGCTGGCTGCGGTCCTGGAAGGCCGAGGTGCCGAGCACGTCGGGGCACTCCGGGCATTCGGGGCACTCGATGGAGGGGATGCTGACGGAGGACCAGATCGCCGCGTTGTCCGCCGCGTCGGGGCCGGAGTTCGACCGGCTGTGGCTGACCACGATGGCGCAGCACCTCGGCAACGGCGTGCGCATGGCCACGGCGGTGCTGGCGTCGGGCCAGCACACCGAGACGCGGGCCCTCGCGCAGAACATCGTGACCGAGCAGAACGCCCAGATCGCGGCCATCAACGGGCAGCTCGCGGGTTGACGGCAAGGGGGGGACAAGGTGGGCCACCTTGGCCGCTGCCGGGGTGGTGGAGGCCGGGCAGAATCGGGGGCATGAGCGGCAGGAACAGCAGTGAGCTGGCGGAGTTCCTCCGGACGTGCCGGTCGCGGGTGAGCCCGGAGGAGCTGGGGCTGGACGCCTCGGCGCGGCGGCGAGTGCCCGGGTTGCGGCGTGAAGAACTGGCGCAGCTGGCCGGGGTGAGTGTGGATTACTACACGCGGTTGGAGCAGGGCCGGAGCCGGAGTGCGTCGGCGGAGGTGCTGGATGCGCTGGCGTCGGCGTTGCGGCTGGATGAGGCCGAGCGGCAGCACCTGATGGATCTGGCGCGTCCGGAGCCGGCCGCGCGCAAGCGGCGGGCGCGGCCGCAGCGGGTGGATCCGGCGACGTTGCGGTTGGTGGAGATGCTGGATGAGGTGTACTCGCCGGCGTTCGTGCTGGGCAGGCGGTTGGATGTGCTGGCGCACAACCGGTTGGCGGGGGCGTTGATCACGGAGTTCCGTGCGTTGCCGGCGCCGCGGCGCAACCAGGCGCGGTTCGTGTTCTTCGATCCGCACGCGCGGGAGTTGTACCAGGACTGGGAGGCGGTGGCCGCGGACACGGTGGCGATGTTGCGGCTGGACGCGGGCCGGTATCCCGATGACCCGCAGTTGTCGGAGCTGGTGGGGGAGTTGTCGATTCACTCGCCGGAGTTCCGGAGGTGGTGGTCGGATCACAAGGTGCACCGGCGTACGACGGGGTCGAAGGGCTACCACCACCCGGTGGTGGGTGAGCTGACGGTGCAGTACCAGGCGCTGCACCCGGCGGGCGATCCCGATCAGATCCTGTTCGTCTACACCACCGAGCCCGGCAGCGCCTCGGAAACGTCGATGCGCCTGCTGGCCAACTGGAACAGCTCCGAACGCCGGGCGAACTCGTTGCAGCGGCGCTGAAGTCCGTCAGGCACGCAGTTGTGCGCGGATCAGTGGGGTGGGCGGTGGTCCCGCAACCATCGAGGCGCTCGCACGCCTGCTCGCCCAGCGGGACTGAGGGATCAGCGGCCCAGCCGGTCCCGCCACGCGACCCAGGCGCGGACGGTGGACAGGTCGAACTCCGGGCCGTGCACCTCCAGCGTGAACGTCGTGACCCCCTGCTCCAGCAACGGCGGCCCCGCGGCCTCGGGATCGCCCCCGACGCCCGCCGACAGTTCGATCTCGCCCGGATCGCGGCCGATTTCGGCGCAGTGCTCGGCCAGCACTCGCTTCTTGCGGGCGAACTCCTCGCCCGAGGAGAACCAGTGCCAGATGTCGGCGTGCCGGGCTACGAGCCGCAACGTCCGCCGCTCACCGCCACCGCCGATCAGCACCGGGATCTTGCGCACCGGCGGCGGGTTGAGCTTCGCGAACCGCCGCTCGATCCGGGGCAGCGCCTCGGCGAGCGCGTTCACCCTGCTGCCGGGGGTGCCGAACTCGTAGCCGTACTCGGCGAAGTCGCGTTCCATGGCGCCCGCGCCGATGCCCAGTACCAGCCTGCCGCCGCTGATGTGGTCGACGGTGCGGGCCATGTCCGCCACCAGGTCGGGGTTGCGGAAGCTGATCGCGGTCACCAGCGGCCCCAGCAGCACGCGCGACGTGTGCTCGGCCCACGCGGCGAGCGTGGTCCAGCACTCGAAGTGCTTGCCGTGCTCGTCACCGGAGATCGGCAGGAAGTGGTCCCAGTTGAAGACCAGGTCCACGCCGCTGTCCTCGGCCTCCGCCACGGCGCGGCGCAGTGCGGCGAAATCGACGTGCTGCGGGGCGAGCTGCACCCCGATCTTCACGGGACGCGAGTCGATGGTGGTCATCGCGGCAGCGTAGCGGTCCGGAAGGCCCCGGGCGGGGCGTTCAGCCGGAGAGCCACGCGAACGCGGCTTCGTGGAAGCGTTCGACTTCCTCCGGCCGGTCGTCCCCGTACAGGTCGTCGGCGACGGGGTAGCCGCGGCGGGAGAAGACGTAGCACAGGAACCGGTACGGCGGCCGGTAGGCGGCGACGTCCGCGGGACCGACGGGCAGCGTCTGTCCTGGGTGGACGGACGTGAGCCGGTCGCGTTCGTACACCGGGTCCAGTGCGGTGATCAGCCAGCGGCCGTCGCGGCGCTCGACGCGGTAGTGGAGGCGGGCAGCGGAGGCCAGGTCGGCTTCGACGCCGTCGACGGTCGTGCGCAGTTCGATCACCGCGGGCAGTTCGACGATCGCGCGGTTTCCCCGCTGGTGCACCACGGGCGGGCTCAGCCGGTGCACGGCGAGGTCGCCGCGGGCGCTCATCTCCCTCGACGCGGCAACGAATTCCGCGCCGCTGCCCCGGAACCAGCTCAGCCGGACGGTCGAGTCGTCGGCGAAGGCGGAGCGCATCTGGTCCCACCAGCCGCGGTCGCGCCCCTGGCGTTCGTTGAGCACGAGCTGGGTGATCTCGGTGACGTCGTCCATCAGCTGTCCTTCCCGGCCGGGGTGATCTCCGTGCCGGCACACCAGACCGACCGGATCGCGCGGGTCGCGGAGATGTCCTCGACCGGGTCGCCGTCGAGGAGCACGAGATCGGCCCGCAGGCCGGGTTCGACCGCGCCCCGGTCGGTCAGGCCGAACGCGCGCGCCGCGTCCGTGGTCGCCGAGCGCAGGATTTCCGCGGTCGTCAGGCCGGCTCGCGCCATCAGCTGGAACTCGTGGTGCAGGCTTTCCCCGTGGCGCACGGGGCTGGGGGCGCCGGGTTGGTCGTTCGCGTCGGTCCCGGCGAGGATTTCGACACCGGCGGCGTGGAGGTCCGCGAGGGTGCGCACGAGCCCGTCGACGGGGAACCGCCCGGCCAGCCTGCCCGTGGTGAGGATGCCTTCCATCATGGTGAGGGTCGGGATCGCCACCTGGCGCGCGGCCTTCATGGCGGCGATGTCCTCCGCCCGGATCGGGCCGGTCAACGGCACGTGCGTGACGAAGTCGGCGCCGGAAGCCACTGCCATGGAGTACGCCCCGGGCGCCACGGCGTGCACGACGGTCTTGAGGCCGTGTTCCCGGGCTGCTTCGACCAGCGCTCCCAGGGCTTCGGCGGTCAGCCCGCCCTCGCCGGGTGCTTCGGCGACGCCCTTGATGTAGTCGACCCCTTCGGCCACCCTGGCCTCGACGTGCCGGCGCGCGTCGTCGGCGGTCAGGACGACGGCCTCCTCAGGCATCCCGAGCATCTTCGCGTGGTTGCCGCCCGGACCGATCGCCGGCAGGCCGGCGGTGCGGAAGTCCGCCGCGCCCGTGACCTCGCGAAGCGCCGCGACGCGCTCGACCGGCCAGCACGCCATGTCCAGCCCGGTCGTGACACCCCAGGACGCGAGCGTCGCGAGGTTTTCCGGCACCTGCAGGTGGACGTGCGTGTCGATCAGGCCGGGCAGGAGCGCCGCCCCGTCCGCGTCGATCTCGCGCCCGCCGCCCGGGTCCTCGCCGATGACCGTGCCGTCGATGACGACCGTGCGTGGTTCGGTGAGCGCGTTCCCGTCGAACACCCGGACGTTGCGGAGCACTGTCTTAGCGGCCATCGGACCCGCCTTCCGTTAAGGAACAAAACTGTTCACTAACAACGTAGCACGGGTGGCGTGCTATACGGGTAGCCATGGATCCCGCACGGCCACCCCGCGTCCCGACCCGCCGGCGCGGCGAAGCGCTCACCGGCGCGATCGGCCTGGCGACGCTGGAGGAGCTGGCGAGGACGAGCTTCGAGGAACTGTCCTTCGACAAGATCGCGGTCGCGGCGGGCACCGGGAAGGCGGCGCTGTACCGGCGCTGGTCCACCCCGGCCGAGCTGGTCATGGCCGCGTTGACCGATCCCGCCACCGGCTTCGGCGACGTCCCGGCCCCGCCGGGGACGGGCACGCTGAGGGGTGACCTGATCGCCCTGCTGAGCCGGCTCGCGGGGGCTCTGGAGGAGCCGCGCGGCCGTGCGCTGCGGCCCTTGATCGCGCACCGCCACCGGCATCCCGAGCTGTTCGAGCACGTGTACCGCCTCGTGATCCGCCCGCACCTGGAGGTGCTCCTGACCGTGCTGCGGCAGGCCGCGGAACGGGGCGAAGCGGCGCCCGAGCGCGTCACGGAGCGGATCGCCGCGCTGGGCCCGCGCCTGGTCACCCTCGAAGCCTGGGAGCACGACCACGTGGATCCGCACGAGGTGGAGGCCCTCGTCGACGAGATCCTCCTGCCGCTGCTGCGTCCCTGACCGCCCCGCGGCCCTGTGGGCCTTTCTACCGACGCGGCAAGATCGACAGCCCCGCTAACCTCGTTCTCCCGGGCGGGAACCGGAGGAGGGTGATGGACGGACCGGACGAGGAGGCACTGCGGCTCGCGCGGCAGGGGGGTCTCGGCGAGAAAGTGTTCACGGAAGCCTTCATGGACGGCGGCTACGCGTGTGGCCTCGTGTTCGTGCCGTTCGTCCTGCTCGCCGCCGGGATCGGCCTGGTCGTCGGCGCCGGGGGCTGGACCGGCCGCGGCATCGGCATCGGCCTGCTCGTGCTCGCCCCGGTGGCCGTGTTCCTGCTGTGGCGGCTGTACGACCGCGCGTGGCGCTCGGCGCCCAAGCTGTACTGCTTCGAGGGCGGCGTGGTGTTCACCAGCGGCGGCCGGCCGCAGGTCCACCCGTGGCGCGAGCTCGACGTCCGGCAGTACACCCGGACCCGCACCATCGGCCAGGCGCAGACGCAGAAGCAGTTCGCCTACGTCGATCTCGTCGTCGCGGCCACGGGGGAGAAGCTGTGCACCCTCGGTGAACGGGTGAACCTCGTCAAGGTGCTGGAACTCGCGTCGCGGGAACGCTAGGTCCGCGAGGCCCCCGGCCACTGCTGGCCCCGGGTCCAGGAGTCCAGCACCATCAGGGTCTTCGTGCTCGTGATGTGGTGGCTGCGGCGCAGTTCGTCGAGCGTGTCCTGCAGGTGCCGCATGTCGCGCACCCGCAGCCACACCAGCGCGTCCGTGTCGCCCGCGATCGTGAACACCGCCTGCGCCTCGGGCATCCGGGTGGTGGTCCGCACGATCTCGTCGACGTGGGTGGTGCCGAAGAACCGCAGCTGTGTGAAGGCTTCGACGCCCCAGCCGAGCTTCGCGTGGTCCACCTGCACCGTGAACCCGACGATGACGCCCTCCTGCTGGAGGCGGTCGATGCGCCGCTTCACGGCGGCCGTCGACAGGGTGACGCGGGCAGCGATGTCGGACAGCGTGCGGCGCGCGTCCTCACGCAGGAGCGCCAGGATCTCGCGGTCGGTCGCGTCGAGCGGTTCTCCGGTCATGGGGCGCGATAGTACGCAAAAGATCAGATGGGAACTGCACTTCCGAGCCAGATCTTTGCGTACTTGATGCGACCTACCCCGGCAATGTTGCGTCGTCCCCGATCCGTGGGCTGAAGTGATCCACAGAGCACCGACGCGACGCAGGGAGAGCCGGCATGACCACCTTCACGCTGGACGAGCGGTACGTGCGCGAGACGGGAACGGTCTACCTCACGGGGGTGCAGGCGCTGGTGCGCGCGGTGCTCGACCGCGTCCGCCACGACCGCCGGACCGGTGCGGGAACCGCCGCGTTCGTGTCCGGTTACGAGGGTTCGCCGCTCGCGGGGTTCGACCTGGAGCTGGCGCGGCGCTCGGCGTTGCTGGACGAGCATTCGGTCGTGCACCGGCCGGGGCTGAACGAGGAACTGGCGGCCACGTCCGTCGCGGGCAGCCAGCTCGCCGCGACCCTGGGGGCCTCGCGCGGGGACGGCGTGACGGGCTGGTGGTACGGCAAGGCGCCAGGGCTGGACCGCGCGAAGGACGCGTTGCGGCACGCCAACCTCGCGGGCACGCACCCGCGCGGCGGAGCGGTCGCCCTGGTCGGTGACGACCCCAACGCCAAGTCCTCGACGCTGCACTCCGCGTCCGAGCACGCGCTGGCGGACCTGGCGATGCCGGTGTTCTTCCCCGCGGATTCCCAGGACATCCTGGACTACGGCCTGCACGCCGTGGAATTGTCCCGTGCCGCCGGGGTGTGGACGGCGATGAAGCTCGTCGCCAACGTCGCGGACGCGGCGGGCACGGCCGACGTCGAGCCGTTGTGGACCCCGCCGGTCCTTTCGGACCCGCAGGCCTACGGCCACCGGCCGAGCAGCCGCCTCCTCGGACCGCAGCTGGCGAACCTGGAGCACAGCCTGCGCCGCATCCGGCTTCCGCTGGCGCTCGAGTACATCCGGGCGAGCGGGGTGAACCGGATCGTGGTTTCCGGTCCGCGTGACCGCATCGGGCTGGTCGCGTCCGGGAAGTCCTATTTGGACCTCCGGCAGGCGCTGCGCGCACTCGGGCTCGACGAGGCCGCACTCGGCCGGTACGGCATCCGCGTGCTCAAGCTCGGCGTCATCCACCCCCTCGACCCGCACGTCGTCGCCGAGTTCGCCGACGGGCTCGACGAAATCGTGGTGGTGGAGGAGAAGCGCGGGCTCGTCGAACCCTCGCTCAAGGAGGTCCTCTACGGCCGCGCGGGCGCGCCCCGCGTGTACGGCAAGACCGGGCCGGACGGGCGGGTGCTGTTCACCGAACTCGGGGAGCTCGACCCGGACGTCATCGCGACCGGGCTGGCTCGTGTGCTCGGCGACCTCGAACCGGTGCAGGCGTGGCGGGGACGGCGCAGGCGGGAGCAGATCGCGGTGCCACTGCTGGCCCGCACGCCGTACTTCTGTTCCGGCTGCCCCCACAACTCCTCGACCAAGGTGCCCGACGGCACGCTCGTGGGCGGGGGGATCGGCTGCCACACCATGGCCCTGTTCATGGACCCGGATCAGGTCGGCGAAGTCATCGGCGTGACCCAGATGGGTGGCGAAGGCGCGCAGTGGATCGGGATTGCGCCGTTCGTCGAGACCCGCCACTTCGTGCAGAACATCGGCGACGGCACGTTCACGCACTCCGGCAGCCTCGCCGTGCGCGCGGCGGTGGCGGCCGGGGTGAACATCACCTTCAAGCTGCTGCACAACTCGGCGGTGGCGATGACCGGCGGCCAGGACGCGGTCGGCGCGCTCCCGGTGGACAGGCTCGCCGCGCTGCTGCTCACCGAAGGCGCCGCGAAGGTCGTGGTCACCAGCGACCAGCCGCGCCGGCTGCGCCGCCTCCGGTTCCCGCGTGGCGTCGAGGTCCGCTCGCGGGACGACCTGTTGCGCGCCCAGGAGGAGCTCGCCGCGGTCCCCGGTGTCACCGTCCTCATCCACGACCAGGAATGCGCGGCGGAGAAGCGCCGCAAGCGGCGGCGCGGCAAGCTGGAGACCCCGGCGACGAAGGTGTTCGTCAACGAACGCGTCTGCGAGGGCTGCGGTGACTGCGGGGTGAAGTCCAACTGCTTGTCGGTGCAGCCGGTGGAAACCGAGTTCGGCCGCAAGACCTGCATCCACCAGGCTTCGTGCAATGTGGACTATTCGTGCCTCAAGGGTGACTGCCCGTCGTTCCTGACGGTGGTGCCGGGGGAGCGGCGGCGCCGGGTGGTGCCGGCGATCGACGCTGGTGCCCTGCCGGAACCCGAGCCCTCGAGCGGCGACGTCGCCGTGCGCATCACCGGGATCGGCGGCACCGGTGTGGTGACCGTCGCGCAGATCCTGGCCACCGCGGCCGTGCTCGACGGCAGGCACGTGCGCACCCTCGACCAGACCGGCCTCGCGCAGAAGGGCGGCGCGGTCGTCTCCGACGTCAAGATCACCACCTCGCCGGTCGAGCAGGCGGCGAAGCTCGCCAGGGGCGAGTGCGACCTGTACCTCGCCTGTGACCCGCTCGTCGCGACCGATCCGGCGTACCTCGAGGTGGCCGACCCGGAGCGCACGGTCGCCGTCGTGTCCACTTCGGAGGTTCCGACGGGCCGGATGATCGTGGACACCGCCGTTTCCTTCCCCGGCGAGTCGAGCATCCGGTCCGTTTTGGACGGTGCCACGATGCGCGGGCACTACCTGGACGCCCGGGCGGCGGCCGAGGCGTTGTTCGGGGACGACCAGTACGCCAACATCCTCCAGCTCGGTGCCGCCTACCAGACCGGCGCGCTCAACGTGACCGCCGCGGCGATCGAGCGGGCCATCGAGGTCAACGGCACCGCGGTGGCGGCGAACCTGCAGGCGTTCCGCCGTGGGCGGCAGCTGGTGGCCGACCCGGACGCGGTGGCCGCCGAACTCGCCCCGCCGGCGGCGGCGCCGGTCGAGCCGAGCCCGGCCGCGCACCGCGTGCGCGCGCTGGTCAAGACGGACGGCGGTGAGCTGGGCCGGCTGCTCGACGTGCGGATCCCGGACCTGATCGCCTACCAGGACGAGGACTACGCGCGCTCCTACGCGGAGTTCGTCGAAGGGGTGCGTGCCCGCGCGGGCGACGGCCCGGTCACGCAGGCCGTCGCCCGCAACCTCTACAAACTCATGGCCTACAAGGACGAGTACGAGGTGGCCAGGCTGTCCCTCGACCCGGCGCTCCAGGCGGAGGTCGAGGCCCAGTTCGGCGAGGGCGCCCGGTACTCCTACCAGCTGCACCCACCCGTGCTGCGGGCGCTGGGGCTCGACCGCAAGATCGCGCTCGGGGCGTGGAGCCGTCCGGCGCTGCGGTTGCTGCGGGCCGCGAGGCGCCTGCGCGGTAGCCGGCTCGACGTGTTCGGGTACACCGAAGTGCGGCGCACCGAACGCCGTCTCGTGGCCGAGTACCGGGAAGCCGTGACGCGAGCGCTGGATTCGTCCACTGTGGACGACGAAACATTGCTGGCGCTCGCCGAACTGCCCGATGTAGTGCGCGGCTACGAGGAGATCAAGCTGGCCAACGTCGCCGAGTACCGCGGCCGTCAGGCACAGCTGCTGGAGTCGGTCGACCGCATGCCGCAACCCAGCGCCTGAGGGGGTTCAAGCGGGCAGCCGCGTATCGACGACGAAGCTGATTTCGACGACCTGGCCGGGCAAGGTCAGTTCGGTGACCCCCAGGACCGTGCTGACCGGGCGGTGGTCGCCGAAGTAGCCGCGGTTGCCCTCCGCTGCCGCCGCGGCGTTCTGGCGCAGGTCCACCACGTACACGGTCTGCGAGACGACCTGGTTGCGGGTGGCGCCGTAGTGGCCGAGGACCTTGTCCATGTTGGCGTAGGTCTGCTTGAGCTGGGCGGAGAAGTCACCGGCGTGGAGGAACTCGCCCGCGTCGTCGAACGCGAGCTGGCCGGAGACGTGGATCAGCTCGCCGGACCTGATCGCCTGCGTGTAGCCGAAGTCGCTCTCGGCCGGGATGTCGTGGTCGAAGGAATCGATGGTGGTCATCGTGCCTCTCACTCTCTTGTGGTTACCCAGGAACTGTAGAAGAGTGAGGCCTGACCAGGAAGAACGCACTTTTCCGGAACTGAGGAACCTGATGGTTACCAAGCACCTGCTCAAGGGCCTGCCCGAGGACGCCGACCTGCGGCGCGCGGACTCCCTGGCGCGGGAGATCTTCTCGGACGTCGCCAACAAGTGGGCGCTCCTGATCATCGAGGCGCTCGGCGAGCGCACGCTGCGTTTCAGTGAGCTGCGGAGCGAGGTCGAGGGCGTCAGCCACAAGATGCTCACTCAGAACCTGCGCATGCTGGAGCGCAACGGCCTGGTCGACCGGAAGGTGTACCCCACCGTGCCGCCGCGAGTGGAGTACACCCTCACCGAGCCGGGCCGGGCCCTGCGTGCCGCGGTCGACGCCATCTGCGGCTGGACCCATGAGCACCTGGCTCACATCGAGAGTGCCCGCTCGCGTTTCGACGCCTGACGGCTCTTCGGCAGCAAAACCGCCGCGACCAGGCCGACCGCCATCGCGCCCGCCGCGAACAGGAACGACAAGCGAAAGCCCTGCAGGGACGGGAGCATCGACTCGTTCGCGGTGCTGGTGAGGACCGCGCCGACGACGGCGCTGGAGAGCGCGGCGCCGATCGAGCGCATCAGGGTGTTGAGGCCGTTGGCGGCACCCGTTTCCGAGACGGGGACCGCGGCGACGATCAGCGCGGGCAGCGACGAGTACGCCAGTCCGATGCCCGCGCCCAGGACCACCACGAGGACGAGGCTCTGCCAGGGCGCGCTCAGCAGGCCCAGGCCCGCGCCGTACCCGGCCGCGATGATCACCATGCCGAGGATCAGCGTGCCCTTGGGGCCGTACCTCGCGGACAACCGGGCGTGCACCGGCGCCGTGCCCATCATGGTCAGGCCGAGCGGCGTCATGAGCAGGCCCGCGACGACCATCGGCTGGCCGAGGCCGTAGCCCGTGACCTTCGGCAGCTGGAGCAGCTGGGGAAGGACGAGCGAGACGACGAGGAACGACGCGCCGACCGCGATCGAGGCGAGGTTGGTGAGGAGCACGGCGGGGCGGACCGTCGTGCGCAGGTCCACCAGCGGCGCCGCGAGCCGCAGCTCCAGCACGGCCCACAGGGCGAGCACGACGGCCGCCGCGGCGAACAGCCCGAGCGTCCTGCCCGAGGTCCAGCCCCAGTCGCCCGCTCTGCTGACCGGCAGCAGGAAGAGGACCAGACCGGCGGACAGCCCGATCGCACCGAGGACGTCGAACGAGCCCCGCGCCCGCGCCGGGGACTCGGGGACGACGACGATGGTGAGCACGGTGCAGACGGCACCGAGGCCCGCGGCGCCGTAGAAGAGGACGTGCCAGTCGGCGTGCTGGGCGACCAGTGCCGCGGCGGGCAGGGCGAGGCTGCCGCCGACCCCCAGGGACGAGCTCATCAACGCCATCGCCGAACCGAGTTCCTCCTCGGGGAGCAAGTCGCGCATCAGGCCGATGCCGAGCGGTATCGCGCCCATCGCGAGGCCCTGGAGCGCCCGGCCGGTGATCATCGGGATCAGGTCGCTGGTGAGGGCGCTGACGAGCGAACCGGCGACCATCACCGCGAGGCTGACGATCAGCATGCGGCGCTTGCCGTAGAGGTCGCCGAGCCTGCCGGTGACCGGGGTGGCGACGGCGCCGGAGAGCAGCGTCGAGGTGATGACCCAGCTCGTGTTGCCCGGTGCGGTGTCCAGCAGCTGGGGCAGGTCCTTGAGCACAGGGACGAGCAGGGTCTGCATCACCGCGACCACGACGCCGGTGAAGGCGAGTACCGGGACGAGGATTTTCGTTGTCATCACAGGGTTTTCGCTGCCGCCCACGGGCCGAGGGCGAACCCGTCACCGTGTCGCCGGACTTCCACCGCACCGGCACCGCCGAAGTGCGCGGGGACGAGCAGCTCCCGTTCGTCGGCCGCGCGCTGGAGCACCCGTCGCCTGCTGGCGGCCGCCTGGTCCGGGGCCAGGCAGGCGTTGCTGTTGCAGCAGGGGTGCAGGACCTGGACCGGGCTGTGCACCAGGTCCCCGACGAACACCGCGCGGTCGCCGCCGGAGGCGAGCCGGAGCACGGAGGACCCGGGCGTGTGGCCGGGCGCGGACTCCAGGGTGAGGTGTTCGTCGATGCGGTGCGTGCCGTCCCACAGCACGGCCTGTCCGGCTCGGTGGATCGGGGCGATGCTGTCTTCGTAGATCAGGCGGTCGACCTCCTGCACAGCGTTTTCCGGGCCGTAGTGGAAGTCGTCCGCCGCGGGGATCAGGTACTGGGCGTTGGGGAACGTCGGTACCCACTCCCCGTCCGCGTCGACGGTGTTCCAGCCGACGTGGTCGACGTGGAGGTGGGTGTTGACGACGACGTCCACGTCCTCCGGGGAGATGCCGGCTCTGGCCAGCAGCTCGGGGAAATCGCCCCGGCACTGGTGGAACGGTGCCATGCCCGGGCGCTCCCGCCCGTTGCCCGCTCCCGTGTCGACCACGATGGTCCGTCCGCCGCTGCGCAGCACCCACGTCTGCAGCGCGAGCACCGCCCGGCCGCTGTCCGGTTCCCAGTGGTCCGGCACCAGCCAGTCCCGGTTGTCCTGCCACACCTCGGCGGGTACGTCCGGCACGAGGCCGGCGGCGGGCGCGAACGGTTGCTGCCACTCCACGAGCCGGATGACTTCGACGTCCCCCAGCACCATCGTCTGCACTCGGTTGTCTCGTTCGGTCATGCAACCGAACCTAGGAAGATCAACTGACTGTCTCAATGCGGTCACTGCTCATCGAGATAATCATCCGTCTCACGCCTCATACGTGGGGATATCCTGCGGAAGTGGATGTGGTGAGCGACGCGATCTCCGCCGTGCACCTCGGGCACCCCTCGTCCCACCGGGTGCGGACGAGCGGGAGCTGGTGCGTCCGGCTCGACCCGTTCGACGGCGCGGGGTTCTACGTGGTGCTGAAGGGTAGGTGCTGGCTGCTGCCCGACGGGTGTGACCCGGTGCTGCTGGGCGTGGGTGATGCGGTGCTGCTGCCGCACGGCACCGGCCACGTGATCGCGGATTCCCCGCTCGACGCGGCGGTCGCCAGGGAGAAGGCGGTGCCGTTCGAGCGGTGGGTCGCGGGACCCGGACCCGACCAGACTGAGCTGGTCCGCGGCGAGTACCGGCTGGACTGCAGCCGCCTGCACCCGCTCATGACCGAGCTGCCGGAAGTCGTCCACCTGCCGAACCGGGTGGGCGCCCACCCGGAACTCCGCGCGGCGATCGACCTGCTGGCCGGTGAGCTGGACGAGCAGCGGCCCGGGTCGTGCGTGGCGCTCCCGAACCTGCTCGACCTGCTCCTCGTCTACCTCGTCCGGTCCTGGATGAGTGAGGCCACCAGTGGAACCTGGCCCCGCGTCCTGGGCGACCCGGTGACGGCCGCCGCGTTGCGGGCGCTGCACGCGAACCCGGCCGCCCCGTGGAGCAACGAGCGTCTGGCCGCGGAGGCGGGCGTCTCCCGCCCCACCCTGGCCCGCCGGTTCACCACGCTGGTCGGCCGCCCGCCGATGGCGTACCTGACGTGGTGGCGCCTGATCCTCGCCGCCACCCACCTCCGCAACACGTCGGACACCCTGGCCGCCATCGCGGGCCGCGTCGGCTACAGCAGCCCGTACTCCCTCTCGCACGCCTTCGAAAGGGAGTTCGGGGTGACGCCAGGCCGGTACCGGGTGGAGGCCGCGAAACGGATCGGCAGGCGGTGACGTCAGGAGCGACCGCAGAACGCGGCGTCGGTGATGGCGAGCAGCTTGGGGAGCGGTGAAGCCGCCTCGTCGAAGCGGGTGGTGTTGAAGGAAACCACGAGCCGGCGGCTTCCGTCCGCGGACGCCATGACCAACCCGGCGAAGCCGAACGTGCCGCCGCCGTGGCCGTAGAGGGTCGTGCCACCGCAGGTGTCGGGAAGCTGCAGGGTCATGACGCCGAGGCCGTAGCCGGCGACACCGCCGAGCGTGCCGGGGAACGGTCGCAGCATGTCCGCCAGCGTGGTGGGGGAGAGCAGTCGCCCACCGAGCAGTGCGGCGAAGAACCGGTCCACGTCCGAGGGGGTGGAGATGATGGACCCGGCCGCGTCGATGGCGGTCATGCTGATGTCGGTGATGTCCACCAGCCCCTGGTCCACCGTCGCGTACCCGTGTGCGTGGTGTCCCGGCAGCCGGGGATCAGTTTCAGGGACAGTGGTCTGCACCAATCTGAGCGGCCGGATCAAGCGGTCCGTCACCTCCTGCGCCCATGACCGGCCGGTGACCTGCCGGATGAGCAGGCCGAGCAGCACGTAGTTGGTGTTCGCGTAGCTCAGCGCGGTACCCGGTTCGGCCAGCGGCGGATGGGCGGTGGCGATGGCCACCAGTTCCGCGGGCCGCCACTGCCGCCACCGGTCGCGCAACGCCGATTCCGCGTCGGCCATGACTTCCGGGCGGTAGTCGGGGACACCGCTCGTGTGCTGCAGGAGCTCCCGCACGGTGACGAGGCGGTAGGCGGGCGGCAGCGCGTCCGGCAGGTACCGCCGCAGCGGCTCGTCGAGACCGAGCCGGCCCTCGTCGGCGAGCTGGAGCACGACCGTCGCCACGAAGGCCTTGGTGATGCTGCCGATCCGGTAGGTGCCGTCCGCGGGCACCTGCTGCCGCCGGTCCGCCCGGGCGCTGCCCGCGGTCGCGGTCCACGTGCGGCCGTGGTCGGTCCAGCGCAGTGCCGCCCCGAGCACGGTCCGGTCGATCGCCGCCCGCAGCTCCAGGCGCAGGGGGTCCTGCGCCGCCACGCCGACACCGGTGTTCAGCGTGACCAGTGCGACCAGGCCCACTACCGCACCGCGCATCATCGTCCACATAGGATTCCTCCGCTCTCGTACCGGTTCGCTGGAGGAGTCTGCGCGAGGACGTCCGTCGCGCACATCAGCCGGGGAACGGCTTCCTGTCCGCACGTGAGGACGACGGAGGCTGCGCAGCCTACGTACCAGGAACGGGCATGCCGGACTGGTAGGCGAAGACGACGAGCTGGGTCCGGTCCCTGGCACCGGTTTTGGTCATCGCCCGGCTGATGTGGGTGCGCACGGTGGCGGCGCTGAGGACCAGCTTGGCGGCGATCTCGTCGTTGGACAGCCCGGCGGCCACCCAGCCGACCACCTCGCGTTCCCGCGGCGTCAGCGTGTCCAGCCCGGCGTGGCGGCGCCGGCCGGGGGCCGTGGCGGCGAACTTCGCGATGACCATGCGTGTCACGGCGGGGGAGAGCAGCGAATCCCCGGCCGCGGCGACGCGGATCCCACGCAGGATCTCGGTGGGGTCGGCGTCCTTGAGCAGGAATCCGGCGGCGCCCGCGGCGAGCGCGTCGAACACGTAGTCGGCGACCTCGAAGGTGGTCAGCATGACCACGCGGACGTCGGCGAGGTCGGCGTCCGCGGCCAGCAGCCGCAGTGCCGCGATCCCGTCCAGCCCCGGCATCCGCACGTCCATGAGCACGACGTCGGGGCGGTGCCGACGGATCAGGGCGAGTGCTTCGGCGCCGTCCGAGGCTTCGCCCACCAGTTCCAGATCCGGCTCGCCCCGCAGGAGGACCCGCAGCCCGAGCCGCACCAGCGCCTGGTCGTCGGCGATCACCAGCCGGATCATCGCTCGAACTCCTTGCTGTACGGGAGGAACGCGGACACCGCGAACCCGCCTGTCGTCAGCGGCCGGGCGGTGAGCGTGCCACCGACAGCTTGAGCGCGCTCGCGCATGCCGATGAGTCCTCGCCCGCTCCCGAGGTGGGATCCGGCGGTCTTCCCGTCGTCGGTGACCACCAACCGGACGCCCGTCTCCTCGTAGGCGACGTGCAGCGTCGCGCGTCGTGCGGCAGCGTGCTTGACCACGTTCGTCAGCGCTTCCTGCGCGATGCGGTACCCGGCCACGTCGACGGCCGCGGGGACCTGGGGACGAGTCCCGGCGACGTCGAGAACCACGGTGAGCCCGCCACCGTTCACGGTCCGTACGAGGTCGCCCAGCTCGTCGAGCCCTCGCAACGGTTGCCGGGTGGCGTCCGGACCGTCGAGCGCCACCCGCAGTCCGTCGAGCGCGTCCCGGCTGGTCGCGCGGATGGCCAGCAACGCGGTCCGGACGTCGGCGGGCTGCCGGTCGAGGACGTGCAGTGCCACGCCCGCCTGCATGCTGATCACGGCGAGGCCGTGGCCCACCAGGTCGTGCACGTCCTTGGCGATCCGCAGCCGTTCTTCGGACACGTGCCGCGCGCGCTCGGCCTCGTCGGCCCGTTCGCGGATCCGCCGGTACGCCCGCACCGCCAGGCCGACCAGCCAGGGGAACACCAGCCAGCCGCCGGTCACCGCCAGCGTCACGGGCACCGGCCACGGCGCCCAGTGCCCGGCCAGCTCGAGCGGAAGGCACACGGCGAGGGCGAGTCCGCAAACGGCGCCGGACACCCTTGGCGGGCGCCATGCGGCCAGCGAGTAGAGCGCGAGGGCGGGCAGCTGGACGATCGGGCCGTAGGGAAAACCGGTAGCCAGCAACACGATCGTCGCCGCGTACGAGACCGCGAAGCTGCTCACGGGCCTGGACCGGCGGAAAGCCAACGCGGCGGCACTGAGCGCGATCACGGCGTAGGCGGACTGCCCGGTCGGCCCGGCCCGCACAGCCGCTGCGACGGAATCCGACCCCGCCACCACACCCACCCCGACGCCAACCGCAACCAGCCCGTCGACGACGACCGGCCGCGCGCGCACGAAGCGGCGGAGGGCCGTCCACCCCCGCACCCCGTCGCCCACCCAAGTGGAAGGCACCCCGCGACCCTAAGGGATGTCTCGTAACTCGTGTTGTGGTTGGTGGGGCTGGTGTTGCAGTCAGTCGGCG